>CASIAX010000008.1:0-175041 GCA_949372955.1 uncultured Flavobacteriaceae bacterium
GCTTATACAAAGAGTCTTGGGACTTATATCTTGGCAAGAGACACAATTAATCCTACGATAAATCCGTTAGGATTTAATAAGAATGATTGGATAAGTGATCTAACCTACTTAAAATTTCAAATAAAAGATAAACAAACCGGTATCAAAAATTACAGAGCAACCATAAATGGTAAATGGATTTTAATGGAGCCATTTAATAAAAATGGGGTTATTCGTTATAATTTTGATGATAACATATCTAATACGACTAAAAACATTTTTAATCTTGAAGTTTCTGACAATGTTGGAAATACTTCTTTTTATGAAACTGTTTTTTATAGAAAAACAAACTAATTCATGTTAAGAAATAAAGTATATATCTTACTAATAATATTTTTATTACCAATAGTGTGCCTATCTCAAAAGAGTTATATAAAGGGAGTTGTTTTAGACATTAATAATAATCCAATTGAAAACGTCAATATAACATCAACTTCTAAAGAAGTCAAAAATGGTGTTACTACAAATATTAATGGTTTTTATTCTATTGAAATTGATGCTCTTGAAGATGTTCATATTATTTATTCTCATGTTAATTACAAAAACATCTCTTACAAAATTAACTTAAAAATAAATGAAGTGTATGAATTTTACCCTGTAATGGATCAAAACATTGAACAGATTGAAGAAATTATACTAAACTCAAATCAAAGAAAAAAACTTAAAAGTATAGTTAATATAAATCCACAAATTATTAGAACAATTAAAGGCGCTCAACCTGGGATTGAAAATTTATTAAAAACACTACCTGGAGTTAATATATCTAATGAGTTGAGCACTCAATACTCTGTTAGAGGAGGCAACTTTGATGAGAACTTAGTCTATGTTAATGGAATAGAGATATACAGGCCTTTTTTAGTTAGATCAGGACAGCAAGAAGGACTAAGTTTTGTTAACTCTAATCTGATTAAAAATATAAACTTTTCAGCTGGGGGTTTTCAATCAAAATACGGGGATAAACTATCTTCAGTTTTAGATATCGAGTATAAAAACCCAAAGTCAAATAATATTTCAGCCGGTTTAAATTTGCTTGGAGGGAATTTAACGTTAGAAAGCATCTCTAAAGATGCTAAAACTTCAAATATCTTAGGAATTAGATACAGAGATAATAGTATGCTTGTAAATTCAAGGGAAACAGCAACAAACTACAATCCAAAGTTTATTGACATTCAAAATTTTTTAACTACTAATTTTAATGAAAAATTAAGTTTAAATCTTTTAACCTATATGTCAGTAAATAATTACAACTTCAAACCCGAAACAAGACAGACTAATTTTGGAACACTTGATGAGCCTACTGCACTAATAGTTAATTATGATGGACAGGAAAAAGACAAGTATCAAACGTTGTTTGGTGCTGCAAAATTGAATTTTAAAGTTGTCTGAATAAAATAGATTTGTCCTTAATAACTTCTGCTTTTCAAACAAGTGAAAAAGAATATTTTGATATACTTGCTAAATACAGGCTTGGAGAGGTTAATAATAATATTGGAGATGAAAATTTAGGTGATGTAGAATTCTCAGAGGGAATTGGCAGCCAGCTCAATCATGGTAGAAATAATTTAAACGCCTTAATTTTCAATATCGAACATAAGGGAAATTATAAAAACAACGATAATAATTTTGAATGGTCTGTAAAGTTAACTAGAGAGAGATATTAAAGATAGAATTGTAGAGTGGGAAGTAATTGATTCTACAGGATACTCAATTGACCCACCTTTTTTTGAAACTATTGGGGATCAACCCTATACTCCAAACGAAGGTCCAATTGTACCTTATCAAAACATAAGAAAGACTAACCAAACAAAAACTAATCGAATTCAGTCTTATTTTCAGTGGAGTAAAAACTCCAACTTAGGTTCCTCAGAAATATACACAAATGCTGGAGTTAGAGTTCATGGATGGTCAGTTGACAGTAATAAAACCAACTTCATATTCAGCCCAAGATTTCAATTAGGCATTAAACCAGACTGGAAAAAAGATATAATATTTAAATTAAGTGGTGGTGTATATTATCAGCCACCTTTTTATCGTGAGCTAAGAGATTATAGCGGTGAAATAAATTATGATGTAAAGGCGCAAAAATCAATACAAATTGTTGCATCTAATGAATACAGTTATAAGCTTTGGAATAGACCATTTAAGTTGACATCAGAGGTCTATTACAAAGACATGAGCGATATAAACGCCTATACAGTTGATAACGTTAGAATTCGATACTTGGCCAACAACAATACTAAAGCATATGCATACGGCCTTGACATAAGGCTAAACGGTGAGTTTATTAGAGGAACCGAATCATGGTTTAGTTTCGGATATTTAAATACTAAGGAAAATATTGATAATCAAGGGTTTATTCCTAGGCCGTCTGATCAAAGATTAAAGTTTGGAATTCTTTTTCAGGATTACATACCTAATATTCCGGATTTAAAAATGTATTTAAATTTAGTTTATAATTCTGGAGTTCCAGGTGGAGCACCTAGTTATTCTAACACCTATAATTACCAAAATAGACTTCCAGATTATAAAAGAGCGGACCTAGGAATATCATACATAGTTATTAACGAAAATAAAACTTACAAAAAAAGCTGGAAAAAGCACTTTACTGAACTTAGTATTGGATTAGAAATATTTAATATGTTTGATATGCAGAACTCAATAACTAATACTTGGGTTAGAGATATCTATTCAAAAAGACAATACTCAATACCAAATTACTTAACACCTAGAATATTAAATTTAACAATAGACGTAAAACTCTAAAATTATTCTTTTATTAATTCATTTAGTTGAGTAACAACATAGTCTATCTGTTTTATAGTATTGTAAATACTAAAAGAGAATCTAAGTGAAACAAATTTATTTTGATCTACTGTAAGAACATTATTTAAAACGTGAGAACCTGCATCTGCCCCACTCTGACAAGCACTACCTTTAGAACAAGCTATTCCTTTCATATCAAGTTGAAACAGAAATAATGCTGACTTTTCTTTACTAATAGGAAATCTAACATTGACTAAAGTGTAAGTAGAATCATCAAGATTAGAACTTAAACCATTAAACTCTACACCTTTAATAACATTCTTTAACCGATCAATAAAATAAGATTTAATTTTTTTTATATGATCAACCTCTTTTTCCATTTTATTAATAGAGATATCAAGTGCTTCTGACATACCTACAATATTATGCACACTTTCAGTTCCAGCTCGACAACCTTTTTCTTGTGAACCTCCAAAGATTAAAGGTTTTATTGGATTCGTGTTCTTTACATACGCAAAACCGATTCCTTTAGGCCCATGAAATTTATGTGCACTTGCAACTATGAAATCTATATCTAAAAGAGATAAATCTAATTTATAGTGCCCTACGGATTGTACGGTGTCACTATGAAATAGAGAATTGTATTTTTTACACAAATCAGATACTAAGCTCATATCTAAAATATTACCTATTTCATTATTTATATGCATTAAGCTAACTAGAGTCTTTGATTGTGAGGATTTTAATATTAATTCTAAATCAGCATAGTCAATATTTCCAAAGCTATCTAATTTAACATATGAAATTTCGATAGGGTAATCTACTTTTAATTGATCTAATGTATGCGTTACAGCATGGTGTTCAATTTTACTAGAAATTAAATGCTTAACACCCAAGTCTCTTACTGCACTTCTTAAAATACAATTATCAGCTTCGGTTCCACCAGACATAAAAATAATTTCAGATGGAGAAACATTTAAATGACCAGCTATTTTTTTCCTTGAAGATTCGATTAATGTTCTCGAACTTCTACCAAAACTATGAGTAGACGAAGGATTACCGTAATAATTCTTAGACACTTGAAGCATTTTATCAATAACTTTATCTCTTATTTGAGTAGTGGCAGCGTTATCTAGGTATACAGAATTCATTAATTATGAGTTAAAGTTTATATTTCAAATTCTTTTAAAGTTTTCTTAATAATAGATAAAGCATCCATAAGCTGATCTTTCGTAATTATTAGAGGCGGTGCAAATCGAATAATATTTCCATGTGTTGGCTTTGCTAAAAGACCCTTAGAAGACATGGACTTACATATGTTTAAAGCAGTCTCGCTTTCTTCTGAATCATTTATGACTATAGCATTTAATAATCCCTTACCTCTAACAATTCTAGCTATACCACTAGTTTTAATGTATTCATTAATTTCAGATCTAAAGAGTTTCCCTAAAGATTCTGCATTTTCAACTAACCCATCTTCTTTAACAACTTCCAAAGCAGCAATTGCAACTTTACAACCTAAAGGATTTCCACCATAAGTAGACCCATGCTCTCCTGGTTTAATTGTAAGCATAACTTCATTAGATGCTAAGACTGCTGAAACTGGAAAAACACCTCCGGAAAGAGCTTTACCTAAAATAAGTACATCTGGCTTAAAACCATGGTGATCACAACATAGCATCTTTCCTGTTCTAGCAATACCAGTTTGAACTTCATCTGCTATAAATAATACATTATGCTCTTTACACAAATTAAAAGCTGTCAAAAGATAATCATCATCTGGAACTACAACTCCAGCTTCACCTTGAATAGGTTCTACCATAAAACCTGCAACATTAGGATCCGATAAAGCTATTTTTAAAGCATCGATATCATTATAAGGGATTAATTCAAATCCTGGCATAAAGGGACCAAAACCATTTGTGCTTGATGGATCTGTCGAAGATGATATAGCGCCTAGAGTTCTACCCCAGAAATTACCTTCAACAAAAATAATTTTAGCAGAGTTACTAGGGATTTTTTTTACTTCATAGCCCCACTTTCTTGCTAATTTAACTGCTGTTTCACCTCCTTCTACCCCTGTATTCATTGGAAGAACTTTGTCATAGCCAAAAAAAGATGTTATAAATTTTTCATATTCACCAAGTACATCATTGTGAAATGCTCTAGAAGTTAGAGTTAATTTTGTAGATTGATCAATTAAGGCTTTAATAATTTTTGGATGACAATGACCTTGATTAACAGCAGAATATGCAGATAAAAAGTCATAATATTTCTTTCCTTCTACATCCCAAACATAAACACCTTCTCCTTTGTTCAAAACCACCGGTAAAGGATGATAATTATGAGCTCCAAACTTGTTTTCTATTTCAATTGCTTTATCTGACAAACTTTGATGCATACAAATCGTTTAGTTTTGTTAATTTTACACAAATTTAAAAATATTTAGTACAGAACTATAATCTTAGTCAATTAAATGTCAACAATTTCTATTAATGAGAAGAAAAAAAAATAAAGAATTCAATAATATTACTATTGAACGCGTTGGTTCAAAAGGTAAATCTATCGGAGTTGCTGATGATGGGAAAACTATAATAATTGATGGAGGAGCACCCGGTGATATAGTAAACATACTTACCACTAAGCAAAGGAAATCATATTATCAAGGTAAAATTACCGAATTTCATAAATATTCTGAAATAAGAACAACCCCAAAATGTGAACATTTTGGAGTTTGCGGGGGTTGTAAATGGCAACATATTAATTACGAAGAACAGCTAAAGTTTAAACAAAATGAAGTAGAAAACAACTTACTTAGAATCGGAAATTTAGAACTTCCTCAGATAACTCCAATTAAAGCCGCAAAAAATGATTATTTCTATAGAAATAAAATGGAGTATTCATTTAGTGATTCCAGATGGTTAAGTATTGAAGAAATTCAATCGAAAAAAATAATTGAAGAAAAAAATGCCCTTGGATTTCATATTCCTGGAATGTGGAATAAAGTAGTAGACATTAAGAAATGTTGGCTTCAAGAAGACTTTACTAATATAATTAGAAATTCAATTAAAGATTTTTCAGTAGAAAACAATATTCCGTTTTTTAATCACTCTAATCAAAGTGGAGAACTAAGGACTCTAATGATAAGAACTACTAGTACCGGAGAAGTTATGATTTTAGTTCAGTTTTATTCGGATAACAAGGATAAAAGAAAACTATTATTAGACTACATAATAAAAAAATTTCCAACTACTAATTCTTTATTATATGTGATTAATAATAAAGCCAATGATACTATATATGACCAAGAGGTGAAAACTTATTATGGGGATAGTTTCATTACCGAACAAATGGAAGGTCTTAAATTTAAAATCAATGCGAAGTCATTTTATCAGACAAATTCAGATCAGGCATATGAATTATATAAAATCGTGAGAGATGTAAGTGACTTAGATAGTACTGATACTGTTTATGATCTATACACTGGTACAGGTACAATCGCTTTATTTGTAGCTAAAAATGCTAAAAAAGTTGTAGGTATTGAGGCAGTCCCTGATGCTATAATAGCAGCAAAAGAAAACGCTACTAATAACAATATAAAAAATGTTGATTTCTATGTTGGTGATATGAAGACGGTTTTTAATGACGATTTTATAAAAGCAAACGGCTATCCAGATGTAATTATTACTGATCCTCCTAGAGATGGAATGCATAAAAAAGTAATTGAACAAATAAAAAATATTTCACCATCTAAAATCATATATGTTAGTTGCAATAGCGCTACTCAAGCTAGAGATCTTGAGTTACTTAAAGATGATTATAAAATAATTAATTCTCAAGCTGTGGATATGTTTCCACAAACACACCATGTAGAAAATGTTGTACTTTTAAAGAAAAAATAATTATGAAGTTTCATCATTATATTTATTTGATATTTATATTTAGTTTTATTGCTAGCTGTGAAAAAGATGATATCTGTGCTGAATCTACTGCCACTACCCCACAATTAGTAATTACTTTTAAAGATGCTGATAATACTACAGAAAGTAAACCTGTGGAATCTTTAGGAATATATGCGTTAAAGGATAATCAGTTAATTCTAATTGAATCAATAAACGGAATCAATACTGATTCTATAGCCATACCTCTTAGAAACGACATTAGTATTTCTGACTTTAAATTTTACAAAAATTATTCTCTAATCGATGAAGTAATTCTTGGAGAAGAAAATCACATACACTTAGATTACAGTATCGAAGAAGTTTTTGTTTCTAGAGCTTGCGGATTTATAAATAATTATAACGATTTATCGGTTTTTAATTATGATCCTAATGTGTTTGGACCTCCAACAGGAACATGGATTAGTGGATATGAAATTATTAACTCAATAGTAGAAAACGAAAACCAAGCACATGTTAAAATATTTCACTAAAATATTATTTGTTTTCATAATACCTGTTTTTACTTTCTCCCAGGAAAGTACTGTTGCAAATGATTCTATAAAATACGAACAAAAATATGGACTTAGAGTTGGATTTGATTTATTCAAAATTTACAGTGATGGATTTGAGATTAATGCCGACTATAGACTCAGCAATAAACTTTATATAGCATCCGAAATTGGGTTAAGCGAAAAAACTATTGATGAAAACTATTTAAACTTTACATATAAAGGAACTTATATAAAGACTGGTATTGACTACAATATGCATACTAATTGGTTAGATATGCAAAACATGATTTTCTCAGGAATAAGAGTAGGCTATAGTATGTTTGATCAAACAATTAACAACTACACTATATATGATACAAATAGTCAAACTTGGGGACAAAGCATTATAAATATTCCAATTAGTAACACAAATCTTTCATCTTTATGGGTGGAATTAATAATTGGGATAAAAGCTGAAATATTAAATAATTTATTTTTGGGATTCAATTTAGAAGTAAAAAAAATGATTGATTCCGGTTCAAAAAATAATATTCAAAACTTACATATACCTGGATTTAATAAAACATATGAAGGCAGTTCGTTTGGAGTAGGTTTTGGATATAAAATATCATACCTAATTCCAATTATAAAAAAGTAATAGCTATAAGTTTTTTTTTGCTTTTTTACTACCATCATAAACTTCATATTTAAGGAAAGTTGATTCTAACTTAGCATTAAATAATTTTATTTTTTTAGAAGGTCTTAATCCGACATATTTTAATGCTTCCATATTAGATGTTATAAACCATGCTGTACTATTTGCATAGTTTCTTTTTAAAGTATTTCCAATATTGCCATATAATTCTTCCATGTTTATTTCTAAACGCTCACCATAAGGAGGATTAAAAATTATATGTAAGAAATCGTTATTAGATTTTGAAGTCTTAAAATAATCATCGTGTCTAATAGTGATGAAAGATTCTAAACTTGCATTTTTAACATTCTCTGTTGCTTTTGATACTGCACTTGGAGCTTTATCAATACCATAAATATTATGATGAAAATCTCTTGTTTTAGCTAATAGTGAAGTTTCAATTGTCTCAAAAAGATCTACATCCCAATCCATCCACTTTTCAAATGCAAATTCATTTCTCATCAAATTAGGAGGGATATTACAAGCTATCATAGCTGCTTCAATTAAAATTGTTCCACTACCACACATGGGGTCTAGTAAATCAGATTGACCATCCCAACCGCTTAACATAATAAGTCCAGCTGCTAAAACCTCATTAATAGGTGCGATGTTAGTCGCAGTCTTATACCCACGTTTGTGTAAGGATTCACCAGATGAATCTAGCGAAACATTACAAAACAATTTGTCAATATGTATATTGATTTTTAAATCTGGGAATTTTAAATCTACCGAAGGACGTTCACCTTTAACAGCTCTAAATCTATCAACAATAGCATCTTTTGCTTTTAAAGAAATATATTGAGAATGAGTAAAAACAGTCGAATGAACTGTGGAATTAATTGCTATAGTTCCTTTATAGTCAACGTAATCCTCCCATTTTATATTATAAATTTTATCGTATAAATCAGCTTCATTAACTACTTTAAAAGATGCAATTGGTTTAAGTATTTTAATAGCTGTTCTTAGTGCTAAATTACACTTATACATAAACCCCTTGTCACCATAAAAAGTAACATTCCTTACCCCTTTTTTTACTTTTTGAGCACCAAGTTGAGTAAGCTCATTCGCAAGAAGATCCTCAAAACCAAATAAGGTTTTTGCAACCATTTGAAAATTATTTTCCATAAAATATAAATATCAGTATCAAAAATACTTTATTTTTGACGATCACTGAATATATTTTATGCCTAAAAACAATAATACTTTAAAAGACTCTTGGTTTGACACACCATTTTATCATATTTTATATAAAAACAGGGATTATAAAGAGGCTGAAATATTTTCAACTGAATTAATTAAGTTTCTTGATTTACCAATTGAGACCAAAATTTTAGACTTAGCATGTGGTCAAGGTAGGCACTCTGTGAATTTCAATAAAATGGGGTATAATGTCACCGGAGTAGATATATCAAAAGAAAATATCTTTAAGGCAAAAAAATATGAAAATAATAGTTTAAGTTTTGGTATTCACGATATGAGAAACCCTATGTCTACTAAATTTGATTTAATCGTTAACCTATTTACAAGTTTTGGATACTTTGAAGAATTTAATGATAATTTAAAAACTTTGAGTAGTTTAAAGTTGAGTTTAAATAAAAACGGTGTTGGTGTTATTGATTTTTTAAATATCAATAATGTAAAAAATAATTTAATTCACCAAAATACAGAAGAAATTGAGGGAATAAAATTCAACTTAAAAAGGTGTTTTATCGATGGTTTTTTAGTTAAAGAAATAAAATTTAAACATAATTTTAAGCAACATACTTTTAAAGAAAAAGTAAGGGCATTAACTTTAAGTGATTTTAAAGATATGTTTAAGCGGTCTAAACTCGAAATACTTCATATATTTGGAGATTATAAATTAAATAAATTTGATATTAATAAATCTAAACGATTAATTTTTATTTTTAAATAATTGAACATGTATTTATACCCATTTTTAGCTGTAATTGTAGGTGCACTAATTGTTATCTTTTTATCTAAAAGAGCTATTCAGATAAACTCTCAACTCACACTAGCATTTAGTGGTGCGTTTCTTTTATCTATTACCGTTTTTGATCTTATTCCGAGTGTTTATACTGTTGAGCTGTTTAACCCTGTAACTGAAATAAATTATGATGAAAGGTTAATTGGTTTAATGATTATGGTTGGAATTCTTTTTCAAGTTATACTAGAATTTTTCTCTAAGGGTGCTGAACACGGACACATACATATTAACAACAATAAACTACCTTGGGTTTTGCTTATAAGTTTATCTCTTCATGCATTTGTTGAAGGTTTTTCAATTCACTTAGATCAAGATATTTTATATGGCATATTTGTTCATAAAATTCCAATTGCATTTATTATCACTACATCACTTTTAAATAGTGAAATCAAAAAATACAAAATTTTATTTTTTATATTATTTTTCAGTGCAATGACCCCATTTGGAACATTTATATCAAACAACAGTACTCAGCTATTACAATATTCAACCCTCATTGACTCATTTGTAGTTGGAGTATTATTACATGTGTCTACTACAATTTTATTTGAGAGTAGCGAAGGGCATAAATTTAATTTAGCTAAAATTTCTCTTATTACTCTAGCTATTGTTTTAGCATACTTGATTTAGTGGACCATAATTTTTTTAAATAAAATAAATCTGGAATATCATTTTTAGGAGCTAGTGGCTCTAGTGATCCAGACTGAAAAGCTTTTTGTAGTATATCTTCAATATAATAATCTTCGATTACTTCAGTTGGTGAATAGGTCTCTTTTAGAGACATATTAAAGATTTTTGCTGTTGTATTAAACAAAAATGCATTAAATCCATTTTTTAAATCTTTTATAACCTCATATACAGTAAATTCAGTGTGTCTATTTATTAGTTTTATTAAAATTTGACCTTCAGTTTGGGTTAATTTCTTTAGTTCATCTGTAAACTTTCCTTCAATATACTTTTGAGTTCTTTTAATGTACCTCTTGCGATTCCTTTTTCTTTTTATACCATTTACTCTTTCGTATAAAGATTCTAGTCTAACAGATGCTAACTTGGCATAAGGGTAAACCTTTAGAGTTTTTCTTTTTAATATTAAATATTGTCTTAACTTATCTCTATCGTTGAATTTAATTCTTGGTAGCAAAGAAATTTCATTTAGCTCAATTGAGTTTTTCATTATTGAATCCCCCTTTATAATTATAAAGGTGTCTGCTTCATTATTTTCTTGAGAAAAAGAAAATAAACTGTAAAAAATTATTAGTAAGGATAAATAAAACTTCATTTATAAATTTATTACAAAAATAACTATAAATAAATATGGGAGAGTTAATTAATCATTAAAATAGCTACAATTAAAATAATTCATATTATTTTTACTTTTTGCAATTAATACTATAAAAATAATTGAATGGCTAAGGATAATATATTAAATAAGAAATCTTTAAAATTTTTAGAAAACTACTTAAATAACCCCTCTCCTACCGGATATGAATGGGAAGGACAAAAGATATGGATGGATTATCTTAAACCTTATGTAGATGAGTTTATTACTGACACATACGGAACTGCAGTTGCTGTTATAAATCCTGACGCAAAATATAAAGTAGTTATTGAAGGACATGCAGATGAAATATCTTGGTATGTAAATTATATTTCTGATAACGGGTTAATATATGTCATTAGAAATGGTGGGAGTGATCATCAAATTGCACCAAGTAAAATTGTAAATATTCATACGAAAAAAGGTATAGTAAAAGGAGTCTTTGGTTGGCCTGCTATTCATACTAGAATGTCATCAAAAGAGGAAACTCCAAAAATTGATAATATATTTATTGATGTAGGTTGTAAAACAAAAGAAGAAGTTGAAAAATTAAATGTTCATGTTGGTTGTGTTATCACATACCCAGATGAATTTCATATTCTAAATAAAGATAATTTCGTTTGTAGAGCATTAGATAATAGAATGGGTGGATTCATGATAGCAGAAGTTGCAAGACTATTAAAAGAAAATAAAAAAGAACTTCCTTTCGGCTTGTATATAACTAACTCTGTACAGGAAGAAATTGGATTAAGAGGTGCTCAAATGATAGCAGAAACAATAAAACCAAACGTAGCAATAGTTACTGATGTAACTCATGATACTACAACACCCATGATTAACAAGAAAAAAGAAGGATTTTGTGAACTAGATAAAGGTCCTGTTATTGCATATGCACCAGCCGTTCAACAAAAATTAAGAGATTTAATTATCAGTACTGCCGAAAAGAATAAAATACCATTTCAACGTGCTGCACTTTCTAGAGCAACAGGTACAGATACAGATGCTTTTGCTTACAGTAATGGAGGTGTTGCTTCTGCATTGATTTCACTACCCTTAAGATACATGCATACGACTGTAGAAATGGTCCATAAAAATGATGTTGAAAGTGTTATTAAATTAATTTATAATACACTTCTAAATATTGAAAATAACGAAGATTTTAGTTATTTTAAATAACTAATTTAAAATATCAACTAATACATCATAGTATCGATTAGCAATCAATTCTGCTCCACTCTGATTATAATGTAGGAGGTCCGCTAGATAGCTATTATTAAAACCAGAATACATATCAACGGTTAACACTTGTGAAGTTGAGGTGGTTTGATGTTGCGCTAGAGTAACTACATCTTCACCCCAACTATCAAAATAATCTGTAAGCGGAGGAACCATAATAATTGAATTTGCAGGAGCTAATTTTTCGATTATAATAGTTACGTTTGGGTTAGCTTGTTGAATAATATCAATTATTGAATTAACATTAGATAAGATAGTCTCATATTCACCACCTCCTAAAGCGTCATTACCACCTGGAGAACTAAATAAAACAACATCTGGCATATGTTCTAATTCGTTAAGCCAATTTTCAATTTGAGATAAAATTAATTCTGCAGTCCACCCACCCCTACCTTCATGATCTATATCAAAGTTTAAGCCTAAATAAGTAGGATATTCTGCATTATCACTTTGTGTCCCAACATAATCAAAATTCCAATTTCCATCTATAAGTAATTTCCATAATTCATATCTGTAGCTTTCATAATTAGGTCGATCTCCTTCAACCCTAGAAGCACCTAACGACATTATTTTAGTAGTTGTAACCGACAAAGGTGCAGTAGTCTCTATTGGAGTTATTACATTTTCATTATTGCAAGAAAAAATAATTAATGATATTATAAATAATTTGAGAATAGGATTTTTCATTTGCCAAAATTACAACAAATAGGTAGTAAAACACAAACCAAATATGTTGTTATTGTTTTTTTAAACTATTGTATTTTTTTAGTGCTACTATTACCTTAGGAGACAACAATAATGTAGCTAGCATAGTTGGAATGGCCATTAGAGCAAAAAAGCTATCAATAAGATTAATCATTAAACTTAAAGATGTTGTTGCTCCGATAATTATACTAAGAATATAAATATAATTATAGTATTTCTTATTGTTAGCTCCAAATAAAAAGGACATACATTTAGTTCCATAGTAAGAATACGTAAATAAAGAAGACATACTAAAAACTACAATACAAAATAAAAGCAAGTATTTACCAATATTTGGCATAGAGTGCTCAAAAGCTAGTGCAGTTAGAGTAACTCCACTTACTCCCTCATTTTTCCATACTCCAGTCACTAAAATAGCCAAAGCTGTTAGTGTACAAACTAACAAGGTATCAATAGCAGGTCCAAGCATAGCTACTAAACCTTCTTTAATAGGAGAGTTAGTTTTGGCAGCTCCATGTGCCATTGGTGCAGTTCCTATACCAGCTTCATTAGAAAAAGCACCTCTTCTAATCCCTAGAATAATTAAAGCTCCTAAAACACCTCCATAAACTTGTTCTCCATTGTAATTTTCAGCTACAAATGCATCAGTAAAAATCATCTTAATATACATAGGTAAAACGTCATAATTAATTATCAAAACAGCAATAACACATATCATATAAACACCGACCATAAATGGCACTAGCTTAGTAGCAACAGAACTTATTCGATTTAATCCACCTAAAATCACCAGCGATGTTACTATTATAAGTACAAAACCAATTAAAATATTAGAATTTAAGTTAACGTTAAATCCAGATGGTATTAGTAAAATATCATTAATTGCCTGGGTTAACTGATTAACATTAAAAAGAGGTAAAACTCCAATTAAACCACTTAAGCTAAACATTACTGCTAAAGGCTTCCATTTACTCCCTAATCCTTCTGTGATAAAGTACATCGGCCCACCTTGAAGTTCACCATTTGAATCTTTACCCCTATACATTATTGATAAAGTAGATGTGAAAAACTTTGTAGACATTCCAATAATTCCACTTATCCACATCCAAAAAATTGAACCAGGTCCGCCAATACTAATAGCTACTGCAACTCCAGCTATATTCCCCATTCCAACGGTAGCAGATAAAGCAGTGGAGAGAGCGCTAAAATGGCTGATTTGACCAATATCATCTTTGTCATCAAATTTACCTCTTAAAATATCTATTGCATGAAAAAAAAACTTGAATTGGATCAACCTAGAATAAATTAATAAAAAAAGACCACCTCCGATTAAAACAATTAATAATGGTATTCCCCAAAGGAATGAAGCCAGATTAGAGACAAAAGATTCTATTTCATTCATACGAATTTAGAAAATTATCAACATTGGATTGAATTCGACTAATTATGTTAGAAGTATCACTTTTAATGAATTTTTCAGCAGTAATATTTTCATATAATTCAATATACCTTTCACTAACTTCTCTGATATATTCGTCGGACATATATGGAACAGTTTGATTATGTAAACCTTGAAAATTATTTTTTATCAACCACTGCCTAACAAATTCTTTAGAAAGTTGCTTTTGCGGATCTCGATTTTCTTGCCTTAAAGAATAACCTTCTTTATAAAAATATCTTGACGAATCAGGAGTATGGATTTCATCAATCAAAACAATCTTTCCTGAAGATGTCTTACCAAACTCATATTTAGTATCAACTAGTATAAGCCCTCTTTTACTAGCAATTTCAGTACCTCTTTGAAAAAGCTTATGGGTATAATCTTCAAGTACTTCGTAATCAGATTTTGAAACAATTCCTTTAGAAATAATGTCTTCTTTTGAAATGTCCTCGTCATGCTCACCAAACTCTGCTTTAGTAGCCGGAGTTATAATTGGATTAGGAAACATGTCATTTTCAATCAAACCATCTGGCATGCCTACTCCACAAATCATTCTAAATCCTTTCTTGTATTCCCTTGCAGCATGTCCAGATAGATAACCTCTAATAACCATTTCAACCTTAAATGGCTCGCAACTATGTCCAATAGCTATATTAGCATCTGGTGTAGAAATCAGCCAATTAGGAACTAAATCCTCGGTATCTTTCATCATTTTTGTAGCAATTTGATTTAGAATCTGGCCTTTATATGGAATTCCTTTAGGCATAACCACATCAAAAGCAGATAGCCTATCAGAAGCAACCATAACAAGTAAGTTATTTTTTAATGTATAAACATCTCTGACCTTTCCCTTGTAAACTGCTAACTGATTCTTAAAATTAAAATCGGTCTTAATAATAGTATTATTCATATGTCTATTTATTCTAAATTCTCAATATTTTTATAGGCATCAATCACATTTTTAACTAGCTTGTGACGAATAACATCATTATCGTCTAAAAAAACAATACCAACTCCTTTAACATCTTTTAGTATTAACAAAGCTTCTTTTAAACCAGAAGTAACTCTTCTTGGCAAATCGACTTGACCAGGATCTCCCGTGAGTAAAAATTTAGCGTTTTTACCCATTCTAGTTAAAAACATTTTCATTTGAGCATGGGTTGTATTTTGACCTTCGTCTAAAATAACAAAAGCGTTATCTAAAGTTCTTCCACGCATAAATGCCAATGGCGCTAATTGTATAGTTCCATTTTCTATATAGTCATTTAATTTCTCAGCAGGAATCATATCTCTTAAAGCATCATAAAGAGGCTGCATATATGGGTCAAGTTTCTCCTTTAAATCCCCAGGTAAAAAACCGAGATTTTCACCAGCTTCTATTGCAGGCCTTGTTAATATGATTCTTTTTACTTGCCTGTCTTTAAGCGCTTTAACCGCAAGAGCAACAGCTGTATATGTTTTGCCTGTGCCAGCAGGACCAATAGCAAATACCATGTCATTATTTGAAATACTGTCAACAATTTTTCTTTGATTAATAGTTTTGGCTTTAATTGGCTTACCACCTACTCCATGCAATATAGCACCATGACTTTTTTTAGAGGTTTTAACTTCACTAATAGAACCACTTTTAACTAAAGTCTCTATCTCGTTTTCAGAAATAGAGTTATACTCTAAGAAATATTTGAAAATAATTTCAATTTTAGATTCAAAATCAATTAACAAACTTTCATCGCCAAAGACCTTTATATCATTACCTCTTGCAATTATTTTCAACTTAGGAAAACTAGATTTTATAAAATCTAAATTTTTATTTCTTGACCCAAATAATTCTTTTGGATCAATATTTTTAATTTTAATTATTTTTTCGTTCAATAGAAATCTGTTTTATTGATTTTATAGAGATGATTTTATTAAATTTGTAATAAATGTACATAATTTTGTATCATATATTTTAAAAAAAATATTAACAATTTATAAATGTCAATAATAACATTAACTACAGATTTTGGTATAAAAGACCACTTTACGGCCAATATTAAAGGTGCTATTTTCTCAGAGTTACCTGATGTTAATATTGTTGATATATCTCATCAAATATCTCCATTTAATATATTAGAGGCAGCTTATATAATTCAAAATTCTTACACAAGCTTTCCAATAAACACAATACACATCATCGGAGTTGACTCAGAATTAAACCCTGAAAATAAACATCTAGTGGTCAAATTTGAAGGGCAATACTTTATTTGTGCTGACAATGGAATTATGAGTATGGCTTGCTTAAATATAGAGCCTGAAGAAATTGTAGAAATAAATATTCATGATAACTTGATTTCAAATTTTAGTGTTTTAGATGTATTTGTTAAAGTAGCATGTCACATTTCAAGAGGAGGTAAACTTGAAGTAATTGGAAAAAATATTGATAAAATAAAATCTGTAAAAAACTTAACTCCTTTTATAAATGAAAGTAAGAATCAGATTATAGGTAATGTTATTTATATAGATAATTACGGAAATGTAGTTACTAATATTACAAAATCTTTTTTTAGAGAAATATCTAAGTCAAGAGATTTTGAAATATCTGTAAGGAATTATAAATTCAAAAAAATACATAGTAAATATAGTGATATAGTAAATTTTAGTATTGATGAAAATAGAAGAAACAATGATGGTCAAGCTTTAGCTATTTTCAATTCAAGTTTAAATTTAGAAATTGCAATTTACAAAAGCAACCCTGTAAATTTTGGTACTGCAGCTTCTTTAATGGGGCTAAATATTTTAGACAGTGTAACCATAAACTTTAAATAGTTTACAAAAAAAACTGTTAATAAGTTTCTTTCCTTTATTTGTCTGTTTACAATATATTTGTAGTTATAAATCTAAATTTCCAAATATGAAATTTATTGTTTCAAGCATAGCATTACTTAAAAAATTACAAATTGTTGGTGGAGTTATTAACTCTTCCAATACAATCCCTGTTCTTGATCATTTTCTATTTGAATTAGATAACTCTAATTTGAGTATTACTGCAAGTGACCTAGAAACCACAATGAGCACAACTATAGAAGTTGACAGTAATAGTAAAGGAACTTTAGCTATCCCATCAAAACTTCTTTTAGATACATTAAAAACTTTTCCTGAGCAACCTTTAACTTTTGTTGTCCTTGAAAACCATATAATTGAGATTAATTCAAACCATGGTAAATATGCTTTAGCTTATTCTGACGGTGAACAATTTCCTAAGACTATTCAGTTAGACAATCCATCTTCAACAAAAATATCTAGCGAAGTTCTACTAAAGGCAATAAATAACACATTATTTGCAGCAGGTAATGACGACCTGAGACCAGTGATGAGCGGAGTGTTTTTTCAATTATCTAACAATAACTTAACTTTTGTAGCTACTGATGCACATAAACTTGTTAAGTACACTAGGAGTGACTTTACAGCATCTGAAACTGCGGAGTTTATTATGCCAAAAAAACCACTTAATTTACTTAAAACTATACTAAACGATAATGATCAAGAAATTGAGGTCGAATACAATGACTCTAACGCTAAGTTCATACTTAACGATAGTCTTATAATATGTAGATTAATTGACGGCAACTATCCTAATTATGAAGCTGTAATTCCAAAAGAAAATCCAAACGTATTAACTATTGACAGAATTCAATTTTTGAATTCTGTAAAAAGAGTTTCTATTTTCTCTAACAAAACAACTCATCAAATAAGACTAAAAGCAGCAGGTGCTGAATTAAATATTTCTGCTGAAGATCTAGATTTTAGTAATAAAGCAGAAGAGAGATTGACTTGTGATTACCAAGGTGATGATATACAAATAGGATTTAACTCTAGATTTTTATTAGAAATGTTAAATAATTTAGAATCCTCTGAAATTAAACTTGAAATGAGCTTACCAAATAGAGCAGGTATCTTAAAACCAACTAGCGGAAATGTGGATGGTGAAAGTATAACTATGCTAGTTATGCCAGTTATGCTAAATAGTTAATATTTTTATTTCTTAAAAACTACAAGTTTCGCCTTATAACCAGTCATTATTAACCATTTATTGTTAGATAAATTATTGCCATTTTCATCAAAAACACTCAATTGAGCTGTATTAGGACTAGACTCTCCTTCGTTTAAGGCTAGAAACTCTATATTATTATAACCTTCCATTAAATCAATGTCTATTGTATAATAACTTGCTGTTAAAGTTATATTTGGATGTATAACAATATTATTTAACATTAATTTAATTCTATCGCCATCAACATATTCATGATCTCTACATTTTATTATAATGTACTTCGATTCTGTTTCTAACTCGCCTAAATAAAAATCTTTTCTAAACTTTGAAGACGTAGTATTTCCTTCTTTGAAGGTCTGCTTTATATCCCAAGTAGGTGATACCAAATCTGTTTTGTTAGTAATATCTAAATCAGGTTTTTTAAGAGCATTACTTAAATTATAATTAAAAAAAGGAATTATTAGTTTATTAGTTAAGCCCCTAACTAAAGGTACTTTTACAGGAAATGTATTTAACGGGATTTCATTATCCTCAAGAGATTTAATTATTAATGTTTTCACCGAACTATCTTGCTGTGAATAAGATAAATAACAGTACAAAACAAAAAATAAAAATAAAAATTTATATCTCATTAAATATATAATTATAGATTTGTTAAAGATATTTAAAATTATCGTTTTGAAATTTATATTAACATAATTTTAATTCAGAAATAAATGGATTTAAATATAATTTTAGGCTATATAGGTGCACTTTTTGTTGGAATAACATTGGGGCTGATTGGTAGCGGTGGATCTATACTTTCCCTTCCAATATTTGTTTATTTATTCGGAATCAATCCTGTTATTGCAACAGCTTATTCTTTATTTACTGTTGGACTAACTTCCTTTATTGGTTCCATTAAAAATATTAAACTAAAATTAATTCACCTAAATACTGTTATTTACTTTTCTTTTTCTGCAGCAGTTTCTGTTTACCTAACTAGAAGGTATGTGATAGAGTTAATTCCAGATGAAATAATTTCAATTGGAGAACTGATAATAACTAAAGAGAAATTTTTAATGTTATTTTTTGCACTCTTAATATACTTCGCTGGAATAGCAATGATTAGAAAAAGAAAAGATAATGATGCTAAAGAAAGAAGGGTTTATAAGTATAGTAAAGTATTAATTTTAACTGAGGGGACTGTAGTAGGCTTTATTACTGGGTTAGTTGGCGCTGGTGGAGGATTTATTATTATTCCTGTATTAGTGCTTTTTAGTAAATTAGATATGAAAAAGGCCATAGCGACTTCTTTGGTAATAATTTCTATCAAATCACTTTTTGGTTTCATTGGGGATATAGAAAACCACTTTATAGACTGGTGGTTTTTAATAAAATTTTCATCTATTTCAATAATAGGTATTTTTATTGGCCAGGCGATAGGGCTTAAAGCCGATGGAAGTAAGTTAAAAAAAGGGTTTGGTTACTTTATTATAATTGTTGCCAGTTCAATACTTTTTAAAGAAGTTTTTTAAAAACTCCAGAGATATCCAAATGCTAAATTATACTGTGCGTAGAAAAAGTCTTGACTAGCTGTATCCGATTTATTCATAGTGGTTCTAACAGATGGTAATGAAACGTATCCTCCTTTGATCTCTGTTTGTATAAAAAAGTTCTTAAAAGCTCTAATATTCAATCCAAAAACAGTGTGTACACCATAACCTGACAAATAAAAATTATCATTACGTTTATTATTAAGCAAAGTAGCATTTGTCTTAGGTAACATAAAACCTAAACCTAATCCTTTGATAGAAGTAACCTTTAAAATTCCTTGTTCTAAAAATAAATTATGTTTTCTAATTTCAAAATTTATATAATTTAAACCATCACTATGTTCATACTTTAAAAAACCCTCACTAATAGGCAGTAAAGTATTATCATAAACTCCATCATAAACAGTCCCGGAATCTTGGATAAATCCAGATATTCTAGATAATTGGTCCTGTTCCAAAACATACTTCATATGATCAATACCAAAGGATATATCAATATTTTCTTTTATAAAATAACCTATTCTGAAGTTGTATTGAGGGATAGTTATTGTCGCTGGATTAAAGTAGTTGTCAAAACTGAATTCAGTTTGTCTATCCTGAGCAGTTGCATCATGTATTGTGAAGTCATAATTATCTCCTTTGAAATGAATATCTGATTTTGAATACCATGAAAAATTCCATCCCCAATAAGAATAAATGTCTCCTTTGTTGTAGCTAGATTTTGTTTGTGCTTCAGAATTAAAAAAATATAGAAACATTAGAGTAAAAAAAAGAATTTTAAGGAAATATTTTGACATTCTATTTTATTGGATATTTTGTGCAAATATATAAAACAAATACAAACAATATTTCTAATTAATTACAAATAGCATCAATTTCAATACTTAACTCATCCAGAGCATCCTCTAATATTAATCCATCTTGTTCATTAGATAAAATAACTTGTAAACTAGCTATATCATTTTCTGATAAGTTAGAATAAATACAAAGCAAATTATTTAGACTTTCATTGGTAGCTAAACAATCAATTGGATTTTCTTCTACTAAATTAGAAACATTACTGAGTTCAGTAATAAAATCTACTGTAGAACTACTGCAGTCAGAGTTATTTATTTCGGATTGGTCATCAGAACTATTTGAACAAGAGATAAAAGATAAAAATACTATAAATATTATTTTACGCATGAGTAATTGTGTGAATAATTTGGAAGCAAAAATAGTGTTTTTCTAATTTGTTGTATATTTATTCAATAATAAATAAATAAAATTATGAATAAAATAAAAACAATTTTAACAATTTTAGTACTTAGTGCTATAATATACTCATGCAACAACACTGCTGTAACAGGCATTGTAGTAAGCGAAGAGGACAAAACTAAATTTCAAGATCAAATTGCAGCTTTTAGAACATTTACAAAAGCTTTTTATGATGAAGATATTGATCTTTTTATGAGTGTAATGTCAGATTCAGTAAAATGGAGTCCGCCATCTTATAACGGAAATAAAATTTTAGGTTCAGATGATATTAAATCTGCAGGGATGAGTTATTTTCAAGGCTATGATGAAATAACCTTTAATGAAGGTGAAGGTTTAGTTGGTTCTGACTATGCTTATTGGTCTGGTTCACTTTATTCTGTTGGTGAAACTAACACTGACCCATTGGTAATGAGAATTTACGGAACATGGGCTATGAAACACACTGAAACAGGAGCTCCCGTTTACAATAAGTGGTACGGAGTACTTACATTTAATGAGGATGGCAAAATAGCTGTTTTTTCAGACTGGTTTGATGTGAATGGTATGCAAGTACAAATAGACAATTTTATCGAATCTAATAAAAACTAAAAAAAAAACGATTATGAAAAACTTATTATTATTAACAGCAATTACATCTTTATTTTTGGGGTGCAACAATACAGCTGTAAACAAAGCAATGGACTCAGTTACACCTGAAGCCGAAGTAATAACAATTACTGGTGAACCAGAAGGTCCTCACACGTCTGTAGAGTGGAGAGTTTGGGCATACAGTACTGCAGCACCATCTTTTATTGCAGCAAATTGCTCAGTAATGGCTATGGACGGTACAATGCTAAGAGAAGGAACTAATGGATGGACAGCCATGGCTGCAAATCCTAGAGGAATGTCAGATCCAGAGAATGGGTGGAAAGATGCACATGAGGCAATGCCTATGGTTGGAGATGCTCCAGCTATGCAATGGGCTATGGCTTATATGGGTGGTAAAACACCAAAGATGGATAGTGATGGATGGGCATGGATGTTACACGGAGATATGGGAGAAGACAATACAAAACATCTTGTATTTAACAAAGAAGATGCAGTGGAAGGAGAATGGATCGAATCTGGAGCGCATTTAATGTTGTTTCCAAAAAACCCTGCTTCATTAGATGGTCAGACTACTGATTTTAACACTGGAGCTCCTTATGTAATGTTTAAAGGAACTGGGTATGATCATTTAATGATTCCTGTTGAAGGTTATTATGATTATCAAGAACCTAAGTAGAACAATTTATTAATAATTCTCTAAAAAAAACCTACAATTTAATGTGGGTTTTTTTATTTCTCAAATGTTAAATAGAATATTATGTAATTAAACATGTTCGTATATTTATTTTAAGATAATCTTAGACGTTTATTATTTGATTAAAATCATTAATATCAGTTGCACCTTCAGTATTAAATAACAGAATATTTGATTTTGAGTTTAAATTAATGTGCTCTCTTAATTTATTAAGATCTGGATCAGAAATACATCTTACTAATCCAGCCAATCCGGCTGCTCCAGATTCACCTGAAACTACCCTAAAATCATTTCCTTTAGGGTAATAATACTTTCTTATGGCATCTATGGCATCAGTATCACTAATTAAAATAACAGCATCACATCCATTTTTAATAATTTCCCAAGCATTTTTAGATGGTATACCACAGTTTAAACCAGCCATTATAGTAGAATAGCTACCTTTTGGTGAAGACCTAGAACCTAATTTAAAAGATTCAAAAACACCAGCTGATTCTACAGGCTCTACTAAAACAATTTTAGGAGTTTTACCTGTGTAATTATTAAGAAAATACCAAATACAAGATGCTGCCCAACTACCAACACCACATTGTAAGAATATTATATCAATTTCACTATTATATATTGATTGAAGTTGATTTTCTATCTCAATGAAGTGAGTTAAATAACCAGACATTATTAAAGATGGTATTTCCTCATAATTATCCCAAGAAGTATCTTGAACTAATGTCCAGCCATGTTTTTGACTCATTTCTTTAGCATAGTCACAAGTCTTTTCATAGTTCATTTGTAACTTATAAACTTCAGCTCCTTCATTAATTATAGCATCAATTCTTAAATCTGTAGTGTTTTCAGGAACATAAACAACACACTTTTTATTTTGGTTATTTGCAGACCATGCTAATGCTCTGCCATGATTTCCGTCTGTAGCAGTACAAAAAACAGAAATATTAGATTCATTATTTAAAATATGATTAATAGCATAAGATGCTCCAAGAACTTTGAATGCGTTTAATCCAAATCTTTCACTTTCATCCTTAACAAATAAATTTTTAATATTTAAATCATTAGAAAGTGATTTTAAACTTACAAGGGGTGAACAGTTATATCCCTTTAAACTTTTATGAAAATCAAACGACTTACTATTTGCTAGGATTTTTGATGTAGCAGTAGAGGTTGTTTTTCTGCTAGGATGATTTAAAACAAAGCTTTTTGGAATAAGAAAATTATTACTCATTTATAAACTAATCGTTAGATGTTTTATGATGGTCTGACACAAAATAAATATTAAAAGTCGATTTAAAAAATAATAAAAGTAATTTTATTTTATGAGGAATTTAATTCAACTGAATAATTTTTTAGAAGGTGTTACTTTTTTTTAAATTTCAGTTATAACACTAATGCGGTTAAATTATTGATTATTTATTTAATTAAAATGTTATTTATTAAGCAATTATTACTGCAGTATTTATATATAATTTGCAAATAATTTAAAGAATAATATAAATACTACAAACTATTAAGCTAAAAAAACAATTAATCATTAAGGTTTAAAAGTAAGTTTGATTACTTATAATAAATTATACTTAAATGAAAAAAATCAGTCTACTTTTACTATTCATTAGCTTAAATTCATTCTCTCAATATAATTCAGATAGCTTTTTTAATAAGCAAAAAATTGATAGTCTATTTAATGTCTTAGATATTAATAATGAATATATGGGGACTATATCTGTTTTTTTAAAGATAAAAAAGAAATCTATTCAAGAAGTATTGGTTATTCAGATATTAATAATAATATATTATCTAATGAGAGTACTAGATATAGAATTGGCTCGATATCTAAAATATTTACAGCTGTATTAATAATGCAATTAGTAGAAGAGAAAAAACTAAATTTAAATGACAAGCTATCACAATATTTTCCAGATATAAAGTTATCTAACGAGATAACCATAGAACAATTACTAACTCACAGAAGTGGTATATATAATTACACAGACATAAAAGATTATGAATCTTGGATGGAAAAGCCTTTAAGTCAAAAAGAATTAATTTCTAAAATAAATAAGAATAAAAGAAGATTCAAACCTAACAAAAAATTTGAATATTCAAATTCTAATTATTTTCTATTATCTCTAATTATTGAACAAATTGAAAATGGTCGTTTTAATAAAATACTTGAAAAAAAAATACTCATACCATATAATTTGAATCAAACATACTGCTGCAATAATGAAGAAAACAATAATGTAGCTAAATCCTATTATAATATAAATAATAAATGGAAAGAAGGCTACTAATACAGATTTAAGAACAGCAGCTGGAGCCGGTGGAATAATATCTACAGCTAAAGAAATTAATAAATTTTTTAATCTTTTATTTAACAATAAGATAATCAACAAAGAATCTTTAGACTTAATGACTTATAATTTAAAAACTTCCAATTATGGTTTTGGTATTTTTGAATATGATTTTTTTAATAGTTCTGGATATGGACACAATGGAAGAATAGATGGGTTTATTTCAACAACGTGTTACTTTTTAGAGGAAGAAATTTCTGTTACATACCTTAATAATGGCTTTAGACCAGACATAAATAGAATATTAATTAAAGTTTTAGGGGAAGCATTTAAAACTGATTATACTGATAAAAAAAAGTATTTAGATTTTGATATTACTAAACAAAATTTAATAGAAATTCAAGGAGTCTACAAAAAGTCGAAAAAAAAGAATTTTAAAGTGAAAATTAAAGATAATATATTAGTTGCTTCTATAGATGAAGGTCCTATCCAATTAGATTTCGCTCTTTCTCCCATCACAAAAAATAGATTTAAATCTGATATCTTAGGGATAGAATTAGAATTTTATCGGAAGGAAAAATTAGTTATTATTCACCAAGGAGATGAAGAAATAAAATACAAAAAGAAGTAAATAAATTTAGGGATTTAAGTCATTTGCAAGAGATTTTAAACTGGTCAAAGTTGAACAATTATAGTTTTTTTATCTTTCATGAAAGTTCATTGATCTACTATTCGATAAATATTCAAAATGTTAGATTAGAGATTATCTTGTTGTTTTGATAATTTAAAATGAAGTATTGCAAGGCTTTACTTATTTAATTTAAAATATGAAATCATATTTTCTCAACTAGAAAGTTTTTAATTACATCAAAACTTAATGTTACAGATTTGTAGCCTTCATAATTAACTATCACACTATTGTCAAAAGATTCAATATCTTTAATATAAAGCTCAGTACCTAAACGAATGTTTTTATTATTTAGATAAACTAAAAGTTCTTTAGAGCTATTCTCTAAGGCGCAAAGTCTAACATTATTACCAACTTCTATTTTTGAAAAATTTATATAAATCTCTTCATATATTTCACCAGATTTGTTAGGAATTGGAGATCCATGCGGATCAACTTTAGGAAAACCTAACAACTCATTCATTCTATCAAACAATTTCTCTGATTTTAAATGCTCCATATCTTCTGCAATATCATGTACTTCTTCCCATCCAAAACCCATTATCTTAGAAAGAAAAATTTCTGAAAGCCTATGCTTTCTAACGATTAAAGATGCTTCCTTTTCCCCTTTATCCGTAAGTAATATTGGTTTATACTTTTCATAACTAACCCAACCAATAAGTGTTAGTTTTTTAATCATATTATTAGCAGTAGGTTTACTAACATTCATTAAATCACTTAATTCAGTTAAGGAAATTTCTTTATTTTTTTTAGATAAAAAATAGATTGACTTTAAGTAATTCTCTTTCGTTTGACTGTTCATTAAATTTAATCTTACTACTAATATATAAAATTATATTAATCTATTTGTTAGATTAGTCTAACTTATATATATTTACAGTCTAACAATGAAGTTTTCAAATGCAGAAATATATTTTATTAGTAATTATAAATTTAGCTGTAAATTCTTTCGCTCAAGAATTACAAATAGAAGGAACTATAACTCATAATAAAATTCCTCAATCATTTGTAAATATATACATGATAGAGAACTCAAAGGGAACAGTAACAAATGACAAAGGTTATTACATTTTGGATGGAATAAAAGCTGGTAATTATACTGTAAATGTCTCCGGGTTAGGGTTTAAAACAAAAAATATAATAGTAAATACTACTAATAGTTCAATAAAATTAGATATTAATCTAGATGTTGATGATAGTTATTTAGATGAAATAGTAATATCAGGGACATTAAAAGCAGTAAGTAAATTAAAAAGCGCCGTTCCAATTGAAGTCTATTCTAAAACATTTTTCAAAAAGAACCCTACTCCTTCTATATTTGAAGCATTACAAAACATAAATGGAGTTAGACCTCAACTAAATTGTAATGTTTGCAACACTGGAGATATACATATTAACGGATTGGAAGGCCCATATACATTTGTTTTAATTGATGGCATGCCAATAGTTAGTGGACTATCAACCGTTTATGGATTAACTGGAATTCCTAAATCTTTAATTGAGAGAGTTGAAATTGTGAAGGGTCCTGCCTCAACTTTGTATGGATCAGAAGCTGTAGGTGGAGTAATAAATTTAATTACTAAAAGTGCTTATAACGCTCCTTTATATTCAATTGATACTTTTTCAACCTCATGGGGTGAATTAAATGCAGATTTCAGCAATAAGTTTAATATAGGAGAAAATGCAACTAGTCTTCTTGGTGTTAATTATTTTTCCTATCAAAACCCAATTGATAATAATAAAGATAATTTTACAGATCTTACTTTACAGCACAGAGTTTCAATTTTTAATAAAATAGACTTTAAAAGAAAAAGTGATAAAAAATTAACCTTAGCTGGTCGTTATTTTTACGAAGACAGATGGGGTGGTGAAATGGGTTTTTCAAATACGTTCAGAGGTGGAAATGAAGTTTATGGAGAAAGTATATTTACTTCAAGATGGGAGGCCTTTGGAACCTATGAATTACCAGTTGATGAAAATATTATTTTTCAGTTTAGTAGTAATGGTCATAATCAAAATTCGTTTTACGGTACTACTTCATTTCAAGCCAAACAATATATTGGTTTCGGTCAACTAAGCTGGAATAAGATTCTAAATACAAAACATGATCTGTTAATGGGTATTGCATATAGGTATAGTTTTTATGACGATGATACTTTTGCGACTTTTGATTCTGACGGGATTACTAATAATGAATCAATAACACATTTACCAGGCTTTTTCATCCAAGACGAAATAAGTATAAATTCAATGAATAAATTATTATTAGGTGTGAGGTATGATTATAATAGTATTCATGGTAGTATTATATCTCCACGTATAAACTATAAATGGAATAACTCTAATTATAGGGACATAATAAGATTAAGTATAGGTAATGGGTTTAGAGTAGCTAATGTCTTCACTGAAGATCACGCAGCGCTTACAGGAGCTAGAGAGGTAGAATTCAATGGGGATTTAAAACCTGAAAAATCATGGAATATTAATTTAAACTACGTAAAGAAAATTAACACAAGTAATATGTTAATGAATATTGATACAAGTATATTCTATACATATTTTAATAATAGAATATTACCCGATTATGAATCTGACCCAAATAAAATAATTTATTCAAATCTTGACGGACAT
This sequence comes from uncultured Flavobacteriaceae bacterium, assembly GCA_949372955.1. Lineage (GTDB taxonomy): Bacteria > Bacteroidota > Bacteroidia > Flavobacteriales > Flavobacteriaceae > SGZJ01. The sequence goes on from CASIAX010000008.1 coordinate 28,345, forward strand.
GCAGTATCTAAAGGGGTGTCAACAAATATCGATATTGTATTTTCAAATGCCTTAAAAGCATTACTAGGTGCTACCTTGATGGATGTGAGCGTAACAGACTCAGGAATAACTAGACAACAAATTTTAACGGAGAAATTTAGTGGTGTTTGGAGTATTTCTTACAACTTATTGGATTTAGGCATTTTAATTGACTATACTGGAAATGTGTATGGACCAATGCGATTACCATTATTAAGTGATACAGACCCTAGGCCAGAATTCTCACCTTGGCATAGTATTCAAAATATTCAATTAACAAAAAAACTAAGTAATTCATGGGAGATTTATGGTGGAGTGAAAAATATTTTAAACTTCACCCCTAGTGATGATAGTATTGCTAGATCATTTGACCCTTTTGATGAGAATGTTAGCTATGATGATAATGGAGGTATTTTAGCCACAAATGATAATCCATATGCATTATCCTTTGACCCCAGTTATGTATATACATCAAATCAAGGTATTAGAGGGTTCTTAGGCTTTAGACATACAATATTTTAGAACTAAAAAACGATTTGTTATTTTAACTTTAACTAACTCCTGTTACGTCTTCTGGGATATCCCTTATTAGGGTTTCTAGGCTTATGTTTTGTTCTTGTTCTTTGGTTATTTTCTACTGGAACAAAATTTGGATCAGGTTCAAAGCCCTCAACCGTACTAATTTGTATTCTACTACCAATAAGCTTTTCAATATCTCTTAAATATATATTTTCATCTCCACTAACTAATGATAAAGCTTCACCCTTAGCTCCTGCCCTACCTGTTCTTCCAATTCTATGAACATAATCTTCAGGAATATTCGGGAGTTCAAAATTGATAACATGTGGCAAAAGTGGAATGTCTAATCCTCTTGCTGCAATATCAGTGGCAACTAAAACCTCAACTGTACCATTTTTAAAACCAAATAATGCTTTAGTTCTGGCACTTTGACTTTTATTTCCATGAATAGCTGCAGCTTGAATATCAGATTTAATCATTTTCTTACAAAGATTATTAGCTCCATGCTTAGTTCTTGTGAAAACTAAAACTTGTGACCATCCTCCTTCTTTAATTAACTTTATGATTAACTCAGGTTTTTTATTCTTGTCTACTTTATATGCTTTTTGAACAATAGCCTCGACGGTTGTATTCTGTGGAGAAGTTTCAACTGTTTCTGGATTATTTAATATATCTCTTGCTAGAAATTTGATTTCTTTAGAAAAGGTTGCTGAAAACAATAAGTTTTGTCTTCTACTTGGAATTAGACTCATTATCTTATCTATATCTCTTTTAAAACCCATATCTAGCATTCTGTCTGCTTCATCTAAAACTAAGATTTCTACGTTATCTAAAAATAAAAATCTTTGGTTTACTAAATCAAGTAATCTTCCTGGTGTTGCTATCAGTATATCAACTCCTTGACGTAAAGTTGCAACTTGAGGTCTTTGATTTACTCCTCCAAAAATAACAGTTGAACGTAAATTAATATGCTTGCTGTACTCTAATACATTATCATAAATTTGAGCAGCAAGCTCTCTAGTAGGAGTTAATATTAATGCTCTAATATTTCTTTTTCCTTTTGGTTCATTTTCAGACAACTTTTGTAATAAAGGAAGTGTGAATCCAGCAGTTTTTCCTGTCCCTGTTTGAGCAGACGCTAAAATATCTCTTCCCTTTAATATTAAAGGAATTGCTTTTTCTTGAATTGGAGATGGTACTTCATAACCCTTTTCTTTAACCGCCTTTAGTAAAGATGGCATTAATCCTAAATCGTCAAAATTCATATGTGTTTATTTTTAAACCTCTGCAAAGATACAATATCATATCTGGTATTGATAAATAATGCCAATTAATAGATTGTATCAAAATAAAAATATACTATTCTATTTAAATAAATCGAGATTAAAAATCAAAATGATCAATAAGTTTTGATTACTTTTAATTGGTAAATAAAAATCAATACTTATTAATTGGAAGGATTTGTAGAATGGGGTTATTTAGGCTTGTTTATAGCTAGTTTTTTAGGAGCTACAATAATACCTTTTAGTTCAGAGGTTGTTTTTAGTCTCTTAATTATAAATGGTTACGATATAAAAGTAAGTCTTTTCGTCGCTACTATTGGAAATTGGCTAGGTGGACTAAGCAGTTATTTTCTAGGTAGATTAGGAAAATGGGAGACTTTAGAAAAGTATTTTAAACTAAAAAAAGAAAAGATCTATAAGTTTAAAACTAAGATCGACAAATGGGGTAGTTTATTGGCTTTCTTTTGCTGGCTTCCTATAATTGGTGATCCAATTGCAGTTAGCTTGGGGTTTTTTAGAACTAATTACATATTAGTAGCAGTCTGGATGTTTATAGGTAAAATACTAAGATATTTAATCTGGGCTCTTATTACTTACTGGGGTGCTTCTATAGTGTAAATTATAGATTTAGAGAACTAAATAATTCTTCTGAGGATAAGATTGTAGCAAATTCTTCATTCAAATTAGCTAAGGAAATATTGTAAATAACTTCACAGTCAATCATCTTTCCATCTAATCCAATTGTATTGTAAGCAGCCGTAGCATCAGAAATTAGATAAGTATCATATCCTAAGTTACCAGACATTCTAGCTGTAGATGAGATGCAGTGATTTGTAGTCATTCCTACTATTACTAATTTTTTTATATTTTGATCCTTTAATAAAGTCTCTAGATTAGTTCCAATAAAGCCACTATTTACATGTTTGGTTAATACAGTCTCATTTTTTTGTGGTAAAACATAATCATTAAATAAGAACCCAGGCTTGGATTCATGAAGCTTAGAACTAGGGTCTATTGAACTATGTCTAATATGTATAACAGGTAGATTTAAATCTCTCCATTTATTTAATATTAATCCACATACTTTTTCTGCATTTAAATTATTCCTTTTAATCCCTGGATAGTCTTTATCTAAAAAAGCTTTCTGAACATCTACTATTAAAAGAGCAGTCATTGTATTTTGAAAATTAGTTGATTTCATAAATTAGGATTTAAAAAGGTGTTTTATTTTATTAAAAGAAATTTGATTTAGGTTTTGTATAGTTAAATCAGCATTAGTATAGTCTTGGTTTTTTGAATGGTAACTATTAAACCCAACGCAGTATATACCGGCTGAATTAGCTGCTTTTATACCATTTGTAGAATCTTCAATTACCAAACATTCTTCTTTTTTAAAACCTGAAGCTTTAGCAGCATTTATAAATATTTCAGGATGTGGCTTAGATGCTTTTAAATCAGCTCCACTTAGTTTTGCTATAAAGTATTTGTTTAGTTCAAATTTGTTGAAAATATTATTAATTGTAAACATCGATGCAGAGGAGGCTAACACCAATTTTAATCCATTTTCAGTATAGTCTTTAATAAGATCTAAAACGCCATCAATTAACTGAAAATTTGAATCGTATTCAAAGATGTTTTTAAAATATTTTCTCTTTAAAAGGACAAGCTCTTTCGGCTCTTGAGTCAAATTAAAGTCTTTACAAAGTGTTTCACAAATTTTTAATGTTGACTGACCTGTAAAAGATTCAAATAAAGTTTCAGGAACCTCAATATTAACCTCTTTAAACATTTTATAATATGCTTTTTTATGAAGGGGTTCACTATCAACAATTACGCCGTCCATATCAAATAAAATAGCCTTTAGCATTGGTCTGTTTTTTTAGCAAAATTATAGTAATTAAATTTAAATAAAAACATATAACGTATATTAGTAACTGACCTTAAAACGAAACTACAACTTTTATGAAAAAGTTACTTTCCTTCATTGTTATTATAATATTAATAACTATTATTTCTTGTAAAAATGATTCTAATAATTCTGAATCTGTAATTCCTGGAAATGACCCGAACTTCACTATTATCGCTCATACAGATATTGGTTTTACAGCAACAAATCGAAAAGTAGTAGTTTTTGGAATACCTATTTATGCTTATTATGACGTGGAAGATTCAAAACTACTTCATGCTGCTAATATTATGGCTCAATATTTAGATAATGATGAAAATGGAGTTGTCGATAATTCATTACTACTTACAACATTACTAAACAATGATGCATCTCTTTTTATGTGGAAATCTGAATCTCAAATAAATCTCAACGCTCAAGACTTAGGCGCTGACGAATCAATTCCTGTATGGCATACAAATGGACAAACAGGACAGTTTGATGCAGCTCTAGAAGAAGTTTGGCATGTAATCACTTATTCTGGATATAGAGATGCTTATCCTGAAATATTTGGAGAAAACACAGAAACAGCTCTAACCAATGCAATGGATATAGCTAGAGGTGGAAATTTCACAAGTATTCCAGAAAACTATCCTAATAACGCATGGTACACCTATGATGACGAAACATGCGATTATAAGTGTATGGCTACAGAATATATTTATTGGGGAATGACCTCTATTTTAGGTGCTCAAGAAAATAGATTAAATGAAATATCACAAGAATGGGATTTAAACACGAGAATTTTAGTTGAAAATATAGATACTTCAATTTACGCTCTTTTAACTAACCCTTTATATAAATTCCCTTCAATATTACCTGATGGAAGCTACATGCAATAGAGTCAATTATTTAATTTTAATTTGAAATAAGCAAACCGTAGAATTGTGATAATGCGATGGAAGGTCTAAAGTATCTTTTAACTTAGATAACCCTAAGAAATCAAAACCGCATTTTTTGTAGTAATTGATAAGTGCTAGGTTTTCTCCCACAGTATCCATACGTACGTATTTTTTCTTGTTTGCTTTAGCATAATTAACAGACCATTCTATGATTTCTTTGACTAAATAATTTCCTCTAAATTCTGGTGATGTAGAAATACGATGAATATATATAGCAGGATCTTGGTTTAATTCTAACCAAATCTGAGGATCAGCATAAGATATTGAAAATACACAAGCTACTTCGGTATCAATTAATATTTTCCAATGTCTTTTTTCTATTATTTCTCTTTCAATTAATTGTCTCTCTATTACTGGCCATGGAACAGCTGATTTTTTTATTTGATAGTCTGTTGCTTTTTTGTACAGTTTAGCTATAGTATCTATATCATTAGCTTGACTATTATGTATTTCTATATTTTTAAACATATTCTTAATTATATAATCGAACTGTTTTTATTTAAAAGGCATGTAGTAGCTTATTTGTATATTTTTTTCATGAAATCAATTCTAGTAATGGCAGTAGCAGTTATTAAACCTGAAAAAAGAGCACCTCCTACGCCTGCGCTTACAATATCCTGACCAGTTAAATACAAACCTTTAATTGGGGTTTTAGGTTTTAAAAACTTTTGATTAAATCTTTCTGGAGTATGATCTATACCATATAACTCCCCTTTATCGTAGTTAACAAAATTCTTAGTAGTTAATGGACTAGATAACTCATAATGATCTATATGCTCTCTTAAATGAGGGAGCTGTTTAAATAAATGTTCTAACAATCTTTTTGATATAACTTCTTTATAATCTTCATAAGATTCACCTCTTTTTTTCCATGAAGTTCCTTCCCATTTAGCAAAGCTTTCATAAGGAAGTAATGTTATTACATCTATTGTACTTGTATTTGGATATCTTGAATCCCAAGATGGATCTTTAGCAGATGGAAAAGAAATGTAAACAAGTGGAAATTCATTCTCTTGATCTTCAAGGTAGTTTTTAACAGATGTGTCATGATCTGTTTTTTCTGGATAAATCCATATGTTGTGTTTAGGTAGCTTAAGATCCTTTGCACTAGCTTTTAGACCAATGTATAGGCATCCATGAGCAACAGATGGTTTAACAGACTTTAGATTGTCTTTAAATCCATACTTTACATTAAGCTTATCACTAATTAATTTGTTGTATGTATTAAAAACACCAACTCCACTTATTATTAATTTGGAGAAAAACTTTTTTCCATCTTCCATTAATACACCAACCGCACTATTATTTTCTACTATAATTTCTTTAACCTCAGCTCTTATAATAATTTTTCCTTTCGATTTTTCAATCACAGGGTTAATTGTATTAACGATTTCTGAAGACCCACCTATTGGAAAACTCCCACCTTTGAAGTAATGTTTAACTACAGAGGCATGCATTGCAAAACTACTCTGTTTGGGAGGTAAACCGTAATCGCCGTATTGAGCAGTTAAAACTTTAATAAGTTCTTCATTTTTGGTTAATGAACTTATTACCTCATAAGTGGTTTTTGAAGAGTATTGTAAATACTTTTTTCTAATAAAGTAACCTAGTAGAGAACTTATAAAACTTGGTAATGCTTTTTCTATATAAAAACCTTTCATTGACTTATTACAATCAAAAACCATTTGAATATAATTTTTAATAGCTTCAGAGTCATCTGGAAAATAGGAATTGAGTTTGTTTTTAAAATTCTCTACCCCTTTTACAAAATCATAAGTTTTATCTCCAATCACGATCCTATCATAAATCTCACCCATATCCTCCCATTTAAGATTGTTATCGGAGACATAATCAAACATTTTTCTAATCGGACTATTTAAATTCTGAACCTCACCTATATAATGAATACCAACATCCCACTCGTAACCTTTTCTTTTAAAGACGTGAGTAAACCCTCCCGCAACGTAGTGTCTTTCTAAAACGAGTACTTTTTTTCCTTCTTTTGCAAGTAATGCAGCCGTAGTTAAGCTACCCATACCAGATCCAATTATGATTGCATCATAATTATCATCAAAATCAATTATTTTTTTATATGACTCAACCATGGTTATGAAATTAAATATTAATACTAAATATAGTAAAACAAGCTACTTTTTCAATTGTAAATTGAAAATTAGTAATTGAATTAAATTTAGTTAAAAAAAATATGTTTTGTAAATTAATTATTTAATATTACAATTATGAAAATATGCAATAAACTAGAAGGTGAATATAAATCATTTCATAAAAATGGTAAATTACAGCAACATGGTTATTATAAAGAGGATAAAAAAGATGGACCGTGGAAGATATATAAAGATAATGGTCAATTAGAACAAGAGGTTAATTGGAAAGAAGATAAACAGCACGGAGTAACTAAATTCTATAATGAAAATGGTCAATTAGAATTAGAAGAAAATTTAATATTTGGTAAACGAGAAGGCTCTTTAAAGTGGTTTCATGAAAATGGAAAAGTATCCAGAGAAGGTAATTACACAGATAATAAAAAAAATGGGATATTTAAATATTATGATGAAAATGGTAAGTTAGAAAAAGAAATTTTATATAAATTTGGAGATATTGAAATTTAAACATCAAAAAAAAGACAAAAATGAAAAAACTAACAGATCTTGAAATAGAAAAAAAAATAGAATCTTTACAAGATTGGGATTTTTACGAAAATGGTTTACACACGGACTTTGAATTTGATAATTTTAAAGATTGCATGTCTGCCATGAATAGAATTGCTTTTGAATGTGAAGCTCTAAACCATCATCCCGAGTGGAAGAATACCTACAACAAGCTAGATATTAAGCTAACAACTCACGATGCAGGTGGAGTAACGTTATTAGATTTTAAATTAGCTACCATTATTAATCAGATTGTTGAAGTTGAAGAATAGCTAAATAACTGTCAATAGAAAATACTCAAAAAAAGCTGTTAGCTACCTGTTTCCCTCCCATTCTGCATGGAACTGATCTAAGTACTCAGTCATAAATTGGTGACGCTCTTTTGCAATTTTCTTTCCAGTTTTTGTATTCATTTTATCTGAAAGTAAAAGCAGTTTTTCATAGAAATGATTAATTGTTGGTGCTGTAGAATTTTTATACTCATTTTTACTCATTTTTAAGTTTGGTTTAATTGAAGGATCAAAGAGTTTTCTGTTTTTAAATCCACCATAATTAAAACAACGTGCAATTCCTATAGCCCCTATAGCATCTAATCTATCTGCATCTTGAACAACATCTAGTTCGATAGAGTTAGTTTTATTATTGGTTTCTAAAGATTTATTAAATGAAATATTATTAATGATGTCAATTACACTATCAATAACAAAGCTATCTACATTGTGTTGGACTAAAAATTTTCTAGCAACTCTTGGAGCAATATTGTCATCTCCATTATGAAATTTACTATCTGCAATATCATGCAAAAGAGCACCTAAAGCGACAATATATAAATCAACACTTTCACTTTTAGCAATTAGTCTTGCATTATTGTAAACACGTAAAGTATGGAACCAATCGTGCCCTGACTCAGCATTCTTTAAAGTCTCTTTTACAAAGTCTTTTGTAGCTTCAATTATAGTCTCTTTTTTACTCATAAGGTTGAATTACATCTTATTATTAAACACTAAGTTAAAAAATAAAAAAAAGCCTCCTAGTGGAAGCTTTTTTTTATAAAACAGATAAAGATTATTTAGCTGCAGAAGCACGTTTAGATTGTGTCCAAGAAACTAGCTTTCCATCTTTAATTTGGTACCATTCTTCGAAAATACCACTAGATCCAGTAAATCGTGCATTAACATACTCACCCCATTTGTTAGAGTCTGGTTTAACAGAAAAGGCATAGTTAACAGTCCAATTCCATTCTCCACCATTTTCAACTACAGATTCTTGATAATCATCTTGAACCATCTTAACAAATGCATCTCCACCTGTTAAAACTCTTCCGTCTTCTAATAATAATTCAGCATCATCAGAAATTAATGATTTTAAAGTATCGTAATCTCTCATCTTCCAAGCTTTGTCTATAGACATGACAAAATCAACAGATTCTTGACTACCCATAGTTACTTTTTCTCCTTCAGTAGAAGTAAATCCGTTTGAGACTACTTCACATGTATGATCAGCATTATTGCAAGAAAATGTTAGAAGCACTAATGAAAATAATAAAATATAATTTTTCATAATAATAAATTTAAGTTAGTTAGCAATTTATAAAAAATTTAAAGAGATCTATTTATTAAAGATTATTATTTGTAGAATATACTATTTCAACTGGTTAGTAACCTCATATAAAGTAATGGCTAAACTATGTATTACGTTCATAGATGAATTTCTACCATACATTGGTATAGCAACTGTTTTATCAACTAAATTGATGTTTTCAATTCCATTTCTTTCACTTCCCAAAAGAAGTACTATTTTTTTATGATTTTTAAAATTAAAATCCTGAATATTGCAACTTTTATCTGTAATCTCTACTCCTATAATTGTATTCCCTTCTGATTTTAATTGATTGATAATTTCATCAAAATCCTCATAAACAGCATGTTTAATTTGATCGGTAGTATTTCTAGCAGTTTTTTTTACAATTCTATTTTCTAAAAAAGGTGAACTCTTATCAAAGTATATCTTTTCTACACCAAAACTCTCAGAAATACGAAAACACATACCTATATTTTCTGGGGTTCTAATCGCATCACAAACAATTGTAATTGGAAATTGATGTTCTTTATTTTTTATATCTATATATTTTAACTGTTTCAAAGTCTATGGTATAAGTTTCTTATAGGTTATACTAAAAATATTAATTAAGTGAACTGAAAAAATTACTTGGAAGAGCTCTAACCCTATCTGCCAAATCTTTCATTTTTAAATAGGTGTCTTTTAAATCCTTGTCAGGCTTTGTATAATTAAAATTCTTATGCCTCCAAAAAGCAACCCCAGCAGCTGCATAAACAGTTAATGGTTGTAGAGCCTGCTTTTCTTCATTAGTAAGCTTCATGACACTTGTATAGCCTTTTAAAATAGAAGAAGCTCTTACAAAATCAATGTCTGCTGACTGAACACACAAACTAATAAATAAGACAGCAATATCAAATACCCTATAATAATGAGTTGCTTCTTCAAAATCCATAATTGTAGCTTTTGTCTCATCATTATTAATGATAATATTACTATCAAATATATCAGAATGAATAAATGCTTTTGGTAAATCTGGTGCTGTATTTTTATCGATATAGCTATGCGTATCTTTTAACCAAAGATCAAACGGTGAATTCAATGCATATTCCTTAACCTCATTAAATCGCTCTTTGCCGCACCACATAATATCGCGAAGATAATCGGGAACAGTAATCTTATGTAGTTTTGCAGTATCTGCACCAATTTGCTTTAACAAATGCAATGGAATATCAGACATAATCTTACCTTCAAGATATCTTTTAACCATCACAGGTTTATTCTTATATATCGATAAACTTTTATTATCTGAAGTATGAACTATTTCTGAGGTATCAAAATTATTTTTCTTTAAATGGTCTAGTAATTCAGCTAAGTCTTGAGCCTCTTGAATAGTTTTTTGCTCTGAAATAGTTAGCACTATTTTTCCAACTTCTGAATCAATTTTATAATTAGTGTTTTCAGAACCACCATCTAAAATTTCAAATTTTTTAATATTAAAAATTGAATATGGTTCTAATATTTCAAGAATATCAGCCTTATTTAAAATTGAATAATGGGCCATATTATTTTTTAATATTAAGATGATTGTAAAGACTTAAAGAGTATAATCCAATTGCACCCCACATAACATAAATAAAATGTGAAGAAGGTATCCATACATAAGCTAAAGCTAAATTTGAAACTAGTAAAACTCCAAGCACAAGTAAAAATCGTTTTCTAACAATATCTATCCCTAAGAATTTAGTGGGTGTGAAAGAAAGAAATATAGATCCAATAGCTAAAACATAAAGTCCTAAAAATCGGTAAATTTGAGTCAGATAAGCGCTTAGAGTTGAATTACCATCCAATAAGAAAAGATCGACAAAAGTCATTTGTAATCTTTCTTCATTTGCAACTTGATCTAACATCCAGGGCTCAGGACTGATCAACCAACGTATTCCAGAAATACAAAGAACGATACATATTAACATTAAAGGATACCTAATGTAACTAATTGATTTATTTGCCATAATAGTTTATTTAATAATAATTTAAGTTATGTGAAATAGATTTACTTTAAATCCTCTACAAGAATATTTTTAATCATTTCTAAAGACGTTTTATAGCGATAAAATCCAATTACTTTTTGTTCTACCGCTAAACTCTTTTGATAAAGTATAGACCTTAAATTTATATCATTATTAATAGTACGTTTTAACTTATTAGAGTAATCTTTATTAGGGGACCAATCATCACTCTCTATAAACAAAAGGGGGTAATGAATTTGAAAATAATCCATTATTTTTCTTTGTGCGACAGTTTCATCTTTTACATTAGAATCCACATAATAATAACTAGTAGTATGCATTTTATCTAGCTCTTCCTTCACTATAGAGGATTCTAGGTATCTAATTTTACCATCGTTTACCAAAGAATTATAAAATGCTACAGGTGGCTTAAAACCTCTGTAATTAAACAAGGTAGCTCCATACATTTCAGGTCTGGATTCAATCGAGTATAAACTATCAAAACTTATAGTTGGATCTTGAAGAGCACTTAATAACCTTTGATCTCCTTTAAAAGCAACTTCTCTTTCGATCATATACTTTTCAATTTCAAAAATCTCATTTAAAAGGTTCTGTTTTAAATCAGTAGAAAGTGTTTTTAATTCTTCACTTTTTCTGTTATCTTCTAAATAAAAAGAAAAAGTAATTCCTAGAACAATAACTATAAACTCAAGTATGTTTTTTAATAATATTGATTTTAGGGAATTTATACTTAGAAGTTTCATTATCAGTGAATTTTTAAATATAAATATAGTAAAAAATTAAAGACACAATTTACAACTAAAACTAGCCTGATTACTGATTCTGAATTTAAATATACTTAAATGTACTAGAAATTATTTATAAGTATTTTTTAATTAACTGTGGCAAGTAAATTAAATCAAAAACTATAGCTATTATGGCAGATATAATTGTTAGTATTCCAAGTTGACTTATTGAATTAAACTCTGAAAAGAGTAACGGAAATAAAGTTAATAAAATAATCACAGTGGTTTTTAAAACTGCTCTTCCGGTTATAGTAAGTGATCTTTCAAGCGCATCTGATTTATTTAAACCATTGATTAAATTAGATCTGTAGGATGTTATAATATGAATGGAATCATCTACAATAAGACCAAATACTATAGCGAAAATAAAAGCATTTGAAATACTAAAATAAAATTCACCCAAACTCATTATTCCAATACAAACCAAAATTGGAAAAGTGTTAGGAATAAGTATAACTAGTAGATACCTAAAATTAAAGTTCGAGATAAATAAAAATAGAAGTGAAATTGAGGAAATAGCAAGTATTAATCCTAATAAAATTTCCTTGGTAATTTTATTACTTAGCTTATCAAATAAATGTCCATTTCCACTAACCTTTACATTTATATTTAAATTTTTTGATTTTTCTTTAATCGTATTAATAAGATCCAAACTTTGACTAGAACCTATGTCTTTCATTCTAGTTTTTATTATAAGAACTTCACTTTTTAGTTTTTCTTGAAAACCAGATGTATTTTCAAGATCAGAAATTGATATATCGATATTAAATCCATTTTCAGATAAATGTTTTTCAAATCTTTTAATATTTTTAATGTCTGAGTTATTATCTCCTTGGATATTAAATGTTACTTGTTTATAACCACTGAAATTATCATCGAAAAAACTCATCTCTTTGTACAACTTAGAGCTTTTATTAAACTCATCATTAACATGGTTGTTGATTTCAAAATTATAAAGACCATAAAAACAAAAGGATAGCATAAGTGTTAATATTGGAATAGATGCTTTTGAATTCCTAAGGTTTGTTAAGTACAAGATAAAACGGTCTATATTTTTATTCCATATGTTATTTTCGTCATATCTATTTAATTTTAAATCAATACATATAGCGTATGTTATTAAAATAACAACTAGAGAAATAATTATTCCAATAGTTGTTATGATTCCAAGTCTTAGAATTGGTACAACGCTTGAAAAACAAAAACTAAGAAAGCCTATCGCAGTAGTAATTGAAGTTAGGGCTACAGGTTTACCAATATTGCGGATTTGAGACTTGAAATATTCGAGTTTATTGTCAAATTTATTATTGTTATTAACTAAATGCATAAAGTCAGAAATGCAAACAATAAATAAGATAGCTGGCATTATTATCATTACAAGCTCGATACCTCCAAAAAAGGTTTGCGAGATCATTAGAGTTATAAAAACACTATATATAACACTCAATAATACAATAAATACAAATTTGAAATTTTTAGAAAATAACCATAAAATAAGGGAGCATAATATTGCACTAAATAGTGTAATGTATATTAGTTCAGAAATCACTTTATTTTTTATATAAATTTCAGCTTTTGTTTGACCTGTTATATAAACTTCCTTAGCACTTAAACTATTAAACCTTTGTTCTAAAAAATTAATAAAATCTGTGTTAAGTTTCTCATCTAAGTTATTATCAAGTTCAAGAGCAAAGAACACTTTTTTTAAATCTTTAGAAATATAAAGGCTATTGTTTTTTATTAATTTATCTACATAATTTTCAAAGTCTTGATTATTTTTAATTTTAGATAAGTTCCCAAATAAACCAAAAAGATCATTTTTAAATAATTTGAAATCATTATGTATGTTTTGAACAAATACAACTTGCTTATTTTCTAATAATTCAAAATGTATAGCTTCTAAATCTTTAAATTCCTTAAAATTTATTGGTTTAGAATACTCCGCTCCTACTAGCAGTAAATTTGTTTTCTCAGAAAATTCTTTTGAATCAATATCAAGTTCATCAGCATATTGAAGAATTCGTTCAGACTCATAGTATATGTTAGGATTTCTCAGAACAAAAATTGATAAAACAAAAAACGAGAAAATGATAGAATATAGAAAATACTTATACTTCCAAATAAATGTAATCATTGATAAGCAACTTTTAAGCATGCGAATTTACATCAATTTGATAGTTGAAGCAAGGTAAATTATTTAAAAATTGATCGTTAAAAATTAACAATAACAAGATTTAGGACACAAGGAGATGTAATGGTTTTGTATATTGTATAGATATATTTCAAAAATATATATTTTTATTAATCATTTAAAAACAAAACATGAAAAATTTATTTCTATTAATGGCTGTAGTGTCACTTGCAGCTTGTCAAATGCCAGCTTCTGAAGCTAATGAATCTAAAATGTCTGATGAAGATATTGTTGGTGCATTAAAACAAAATGCTGCAAATCTTCAAGATGCTATTCTAACACAAAACTTAGAAGAATTTAATAAATATGTTGATCCAAATATACCTTTTTCAACTGGAGACTCAAACCTAAGTAAGTTTTACACAATGACTTCAGAAGGTTTTGATGTGGAACCAGCAGCTAAATGGGGAGAATTTGACCTATACGATACTAGCGTAGCTCTTTCTCCTGATTCAAGAACCGCTGTATTAACCTTTTATGCTAAAGGAGATTACACTGTTGGGGAAAGTGATAAAATTGATTACAGCACTAGAGGATCTTCTGTTTGGATTTCAACAGAAAATGGATGGAAAATAATGCATTCAAACTGGGCTCCTTTAGAGGGAGGAACTGGAATACCTAAATAATTTAAAGCGATAATTTTTCGCATAAATAACGATAAGCTTAATTCTTGTTAAACAGAATAAAAAGTTTTAATCCTTAATAAGTCAAAAGGGAATTACAGAAATGTAGCTCCCTTTTTTTTAATCCATATTTCAATAAAAGATTCTGGATTACCCAGTAACTGTTTTTTTTAAATCCTTATACTTTTGTTTCCAATCGAATACTTCATCTCTAGTTTCTAAAAGTTCTTCTGTTATTTTTTGATTTTCTTTTTCTAATCTCTTAACGCTTTCGTTAAGAGCCTCTATCTGTAATTCGTATAATCTATGATGTTCCATTGTTTAATGAATGAATTGATTACTATGTGTAAAAGTTACAATAAAAACTTATCTAATCAAAGATTGTGTCATTTTCAAATAGAAGATTATTAGTATATTTGGTTTGTGGATAAGCTCAGAAAATTCTTTCTCAACTAATTAGTTTATGCTTTCGTATAAATTACTTTTTAAAAAATAAATCATGAAAAAAATTGGTGTTTTTTTATTCTTATTTAGTGCTTTACTCCTATCCAATCAATGCATAGGGCAAAAGGCCGATACTGATCAGAAATACAGCTTTAAAAGAGGAGACTATAACGGTATTGGAAAGTGGTATATGGGCAGAGAAATAGCCTATGTAATGGGGTTTGAAGGAATTGGCTGGCTAGAAAGATCCGATAGAGAAAAAGAAGAAAACGTTTTAAGTTTAATTCAAAATATGGGTATTAAATCCAATGATACTATTGCAGATATTGGAGCTGGTTCAGGTTATCATGTCTTTAGAATGGCTCCCTTGGCTAAAAAAGGCCTAGTATATGCAGTAGATATTCAAGTTGAAATGTTGATGGCGATTGAAAATACCAAAGAATCTAGCAAAATCAAAAATGTTGAAACAATTCTTGGTAGTGAAAAAAGTGTTTATTTACCTAAAAATTCAGTTGATAAAATTTTAATGGTTGACGTCTATCATGAGTTTAGTTTTCCAGTAGAAATGATTGCTTCCATGAAAAACGCTTTGAAGCCCGATGGACAATTATTCTTGATTGAATATAAAGCAGAAGACTCAAAAGTTCCTATCAAAAAAATACATAAAATGTCTGAAAAACAAGCTGTAAAAGAAATGGAAGCTGCTGGTTTTAAACTTAAAGAAAACATCGAGAATCTTCCATGGCAGCATTGCATGGTTTTTATAAAAAATAAGTGAAAAGAAAGAGCAAATTCTTGACGTTAATTTTGTCGGCAAAATGATCAAAGAGGTAAGTATCTACGAAAGATCTAAGCCCATAGAATAATTATATGCTTAACCCTCCCTTATGGAGGGTTTTTTTATTTACTCCAAGTTATATTTATATTATGGTCAATTTCTTTATCTTTAGTACTTTATTTATAAATAACTTTATAATATGAATAATATCTTTGAGAAAGTATTATGGAATGCTAGGTACATTACCATATTGTCTGTTGTATTGTCAATAGTTTCTTCGTTTACCTTATTAGTAATTGGAAGCTGGGAAATAATTGAAGCAGTTATATTTTATAATCCACTTTTTGACGAATCCATTACAAGTAACAATGACCTGTTATTTAAAATAATTTCTGCAATTGATTTATTTCTAATTGGTATAGTTCTTTTAATCTTTGGCTTCGGAATATACGAACTGTTTGTAAGTGATATTGATTTTACAAACTCAAAATTTAATGAGTCAACTTTAAAAATTAAGGATCTAGATCAATTAAAGAATAAAATAATTAAGGTTATCATTATTGTTTTAATTGTAAAGTTCTTCGAAAAAATACTTAAGTTTTCAGAGAATTTTAAAGATCCAATCGATATACTGTACTTTAGTTTATCTATACTTTCTATTTGTTTAGGATATTATTTAATAAATAGAAAATAATGGTTTATTCTCTACTATATTATTCGCCATTTAACAGCTTTAATGAACACAAAAGAAAAGAAATTATTTAAATTGGATTAAATTGATAATTAGGGTATTAATATTATGGGGTAGTTTTAATTGTTGCTAATTTATTTGATAAAAATACCTTATGATCAATTATTTATACTAATTTTGATTTTTTAAATTCTTTTTTTTGAAAAATATTTTAAGTATAATTTTTGTCCTTTTATTGAACTTACCAACCTTGGTAAGTTTAGAGCATTTTTTCGATGGCTCTCACCACGTAGTTTGTTCAGAAGGAAGGGAACATTTTCATGAAAAGGAATCTGTTTGTGTTAGTTGCGAATTTATTAGAAATCTTCATGATATAAATTTTAACAAAGTTGATTTTAGTTTTGTTAATATTCAATTAAATTTTTTAGATGTTTCAATAAAAAAATTAATTTTTTCTTCACAATACTTTTTAAGTACTCACTCCAGGGGCCCCCCTAACGTGGCTTATATTTAAATAGTAATTTGTAATAAAACAACAATTTTTATTCCAGGAAATAAACTTATTAATGCAACCATGTTGCATTAACCATTATTTTTATCTAGATTTGCATCCGGAATAAATTTATAAACTAAACTTTAAAATAATTAAATATGAAATTTTTAAAATACGCCTTATTGGCAAGTACACTAATATTCGCTTCGTGTAGTGATGATGATGATAATACTCCAGATCCAGTAAACGACGAAGAAGTAATAACTACACTTACAGTAACACTTGATAGTGGTTCTGATACAGTAGTAATGCAATACCAAGATTTAGATGGAGATGGATCTAACGCTGCAGTTGTTACCGTTTCAGGTTCATTAAATGCGAATACTATTTATGATGGATCAATTGTTTTGTTAAATGAGACTGAAGACCCAGCAGAAAATATTACTGAAGAAGTTGAAGAAGAAGATTTAGATCATCAATTTTTCTATACAGTTGGTAGCGGACTTAATGTAACCACTGATTATGCTGATGCAGATTCAATGGGGAATCCATTAGGACTTAGTTTTATCCTTACTACTTCAGAAGCTAGTTCTGGAGCATTAACATTTACATTAAGGCATGAGCCAAATAAACCTAATGACGGTTTAGAAACTGCAGGTGGAGAAACTGATATCGATGTTACTTTTGATGTAATTGTGGAATAATGATTTTTACAAATTCCTCTCTAAATAGCATTGGTGTTCAAAAGACACCAATGCTATTTTTTTTTATAATTCTAATATTATTTAATAGTCCTATATATTCACAGGACTGCAATTCTTCTTTGACTCTAAAGATAATTGATCTTCACGATAGCTCTGTACTACAAAATGCTTCAATTTTTATAAAAGAATTGGATAAAAAAGTTATAACAAACTCTAAGGGGGAATATGTTTTTAAAGATTTATGTAATAAAAAATATTTTATAGAAATATCTCATGAGGAGTGTGAAACGATTCAAACTGAAATAAAAGTAAGAAACAACACAATTAAAACTATTAGGATGGAGCACCATCTTAATGAATTAGACGAAATTATTGTAAAAAGTAATTTTAAAAACAAATCACAGTCTGTATTCGAAAATAAAATTTCAAAACAAACATTGGAAGATTATTCTAATAATTCAATCGCGGACGTATTAAAAACTATTCCAGGTGTTTCCATAATTAGTACAGGAAGCTCTATTGCAAAACCTCAAATAAATGGGCTACACAGTAGTAGGGTTTTATTGATCAATAATAATGTTAAAATGGAGGACCATGAGTGGGGAATTGATCATGCTCCTAGCATTGATATCAATTCAATTGAAAAAATCTCCCTTATTAAAGGTGCAGGTGCTTTAAAGTACGGAGGTAGCGCCCTTGGCGGAGTGATTATTTCTGAAACACTTAAGACGAAGTTAATTGATAGTCTCTATGGAAAACTATACTCTTCTGCATCAACTAATGGTAAAGGAGGAACTATAACAACTGACATCACTAAGACTAAATCTAAAGGATGGTACACAAGATTTCAAGGAACTTTTAAGCGTTTTGGAGATTACAACACATCCAATTATATAATGAGTAATACTGGACTTTCAGAAAGAAATTTTTCTCTTAAGACCGGATTAAACAGAATCGACTATGGCTTTGAAGTTTATTATTCCTTTTTTAATAATGAGACAGGAATATTAAGAGCAGCACACTTAGTATCCGCACAAGATATATTTAGAGGAATCACTAATGGGACACCTCTAATTATTGAAGATTTTACTTATGAGATTGATGCCCCAAAACAAAAGATAAAACACAATCTAGCAAAATTCAATATTTTTAAAACTTTTGATATAGGAAAATTTAATTTTCAATATGATTTTCAATCTAATAAAAGACAAGAGTTTGATATTCGAAGAGGAGACGTTCGTAATACTCCTTCAATTGATCTTGAGCTAACGACACATTCTCTTAGTTTAGATTTTGACTCAAGATTTTCAAATAATTTAAATCTAAATATTGGAATAGTTGGAAAATATCAAAAAAACTTTCCTGACCCAGAAACTGGGGTCAGAAGAATCATCCCTGACTATGAAAAATATGATTTAGGAATATATTCAATATTTGATTACGAGTTAAATCCAAAATGGATTTTAGAGGGTGGTATTCGTTATGATTACATCTATATGGACGTTTACAAATATTATAAAACATCTTTTTGGGAATCTAGAGATTATGGAGAAGAATTTAGTGATATTATTATTGAGGTATTAGCAAATCAAATTTTAACTAACCCAAAATTAGAGTTTAATAACGCTTCTGCAACCCTTGGGTCAAAATTTTTATTTGACAATAATAACACGATATTTCTTAATTATTCTATGTCATCAAGAAGTCCAAACCCATCAGAATTGTTTAGTGAAGGTCTTCATCATGCCTCTGCTAGAATTGAGTTGGGTGATCTTAGATTTAAATCAGAAGTTGGACATAATTTTGGATTTACCTATCAAAAAAGTAGTGAAAAATTTAGTCTAATATTTAATTCTTTCCTTAATACTATTAAGGATTTTATTGTAATTGAACCTATTGAAATCATGCAGACAATTCGCGGTAGTTTTTCACTTTGGGAATACAGGCAGACCGATGCAAAATTAGTTGGGGTTGACTTAAATGTAGACTACAACTTAAATAAACATATTAATCTTATTCATCAATCTTCTATCATAAAAGGTACAGATACAAAATTTAATAACCCTTTAATTGATATGCCACCCGCAAATATTAAAAATGAAATAGTATATTCTAATTCTGATTTAAATAACTTAAGTATTTCCTTGCAAAGTGAATACACTTTTAAGCAAAATAGATATCCAGACAATAATTTTGAAGTATACATTCCAACCACAGAGACTTATGAATATATTGATTTAAGTACACCTCCAAAGGCTTATCATTTGCTTAATTTTAATTCTAAAATAGACATTCCAATAGAAAAAAATAAATCCGTAAATCTAGGTTTTAAAATTAATAACTTATTAAACACTACTTATAAAAACTATCTAAATAGGCTTAGACTTTACACCCATGATTTGGGTCGTAATGTTATATTATCAGTGAGTTATAAATTCTAGTGTATTTAAATAAGTTAAAAAAGGACCCAGAGCCCCACCAAAAAAATATTCTTATGAAAGAAAGCGATGACAACCCATTATTTCTAGAAAACAAACTTTATACTGTTGAGGAATTTGGTTCTACCTTGAGAAATAAATTTGGAGCAGATAATTATATTTCTAATGTTATGTTAACAGAAATATTTCTAGCTAAATATCCTATTTATTCTTGTAAAATTAAAAAATTAAAAAACCATGTCTCTCAAAAAGGTTGTGGTTGTTGTTAAAATATAAATTAAAAACAACTAAAAAAGTTCGAAATAAGAAACGAGAGCTTACCTAAAAGAAACCCACTCAAATGAGTGGTTTTTTTTCATATACTAATCCATACAAAGATCACATTGACCTAGAACTAAAATATGTGAGTTAATTATTTTTCGATTTGTTATTTCAGGAATAGATACGCTTATTTTTAGACAGTCAACATTTCCACAACTTATACATTGAAAATGAGGATGAACATCTTGATGTTTAGTTTTAGAACAGTTCTTACATTTAGCGAACCACTTAACTCCATTAAAGTCTAAAAAATTATGTAACAAACCATCATCTTGTAATTTATCTAACAAACGATAAACTGTAGTTTTATTTATTCTTTTATTAAGACGCTTAATTAATTCAATAGCAGAAATAGCATTCGAGTCCTTTTCAAATTCATCTAATATAAGAGCTACGGCTTGAGTTTTCCTTATGATTCCCATGTAACAAATTTATCACATAATAGTTGTAATAACAAATTGTATGTTTATATTTGCAACTCAGTTGCGTTTAAAATTAAAATAATAATGAACATTACCTTACAAAAGTCTGATAAAATTGGTGCAATAGCAAGTAGCTTATGTGTTATACACTGTCTTATGACCCCTTTATTATTCGCTGCACAAAGTCTTGCAATAGAACATCATCATTCATCACCGGTGTGGTGGGAAAATATGGATTTTTTATTTGTATTAATATCTCTTTTAGCAGTCAATCAATCGACAAAAAATTCAAACAATACAATAATAAAAAAAGCATTATGGGCTAGCTGGTTTATATTATTTTTTTTAATTCTAAATGAAAAAGTAGAATGGTATCATTCACCTGAAATCATCACATATTTTGTAGCTTTTACATTAGCAAGTCTACATATTTATAATCTAAATTATTGTCAGTGTAGATCAGAGGATTGTTGCAATAAAGAAACTAAGTAAATCTCATATTTCTAAACACACAAGAATCAGAATCCTACATCAAATTTACATTGTACAGTTTCATCATCCCTGATTGTTTACCAATACAGAACTTCGTTCCTTTAGTTTCTACTCTGATAATATACAAAAAAATCAAAATTGCTTACTTAAATTGTAATTATATAATAGATTCTCCGTTTAAATTGGTGGTCAATACAGAACTAATATAATCAAAATAGGGTCGAATGGCCTTGAAGCTATCAATCACATCTTGAGTAAATTGCTCTGATAGCACCTCTTTGTCCGTATATTTTTTGCTAAATATAAACTGCTTTTTACGAATCAAATCAATGTTTTGGTCTTGTTTATTAAATCCTTGTGGAGCAGAACGCAGTTCATCTCCCTCAAGAGTTCCCCAAACAGCCTTAAAGCGGGGCTCTGCAATGATAGCTCTGAGATCCTGGGAATCTATTTCAAATTCTTTTCGGAGTCGAAAAAGGTCTTCCTTGTTAGGATTCCAAAATCCTGTTGCAATAAAACTTTCGTTGTTAGGAGCTAGATGCAAATAATACCCTCCTCTTAACTCCGGTTTTGTTCGATGGAAGCTTCCGCTGAAATGTGTTTTGTAAGGGGTTTTGTCCTTAGAAAATCGTACGTCTCTGTAAATTCTAAATACTTTAAAGTTGTCTATCGAATCTACATTATTAAGTTGGTCATATAACTGACTATAAAATAGCTTTACGTTACTTTCAGCAGTTCTAAAAGTGGTTATGTGTTTTTTGAACCATTCACGATTATTATGGACCGTTAATGCCTTTAGGAAAATAAAAATATCTTTTGATAACATAAAACTTATTTATTAATTAAGCCCATTTCTTTAATTTGATTTGCAACATCTAAAATAGATTCTTCTGCCGGTCTTGGATTCCAGCCTAGGATATCTTTAGCTTTAGAGGATTTGCTCACGCTTCTTACTTTTCCCAAAAAAGGAACGGTAATCTTTAAATCTTTATTAAAATTTGCTAAAAATTTAGCTAACCAAACTGGCACACTTATTCTTGGCGCCTTTTTAAATCCATTATCTCTTAGGAATTTAGTAATATCTTTATAAGATAAATCTTTCTCAGATAATGCAAATCTCTCTCCATTGCTGGATTCATTTTGCATTGCAAGAATATGTGCTGCTGCAACATCTCTTACATCTACATATCCAAACTGCATAGGTATGGCTACAGGCATTTTACCGGTTACTACCATTTCTATAGCTTTGTTTGATACGCCTAAATCACCTGTTAAAGATGGCCCAGTAACAAGTACAGGGTTAATAACTGCTAATTTAAAAGGGTTTCCGTGTTCATTAACAAAGTCCCATGCAGCTTTTTCAGCCAAAGTTTTACTTTTAGAATAAGAACCAATTTCACGACTTTCAACATCTGACCAATCGGTTTCGTCAAAATACTCTTTATCTTCATCAGTTTCTATAATAGCAGCAACAGATGAAGTTAATACTACTTTTTTAATGTTATGTTTCTTTGCAAATTTAAAAGCTCTCTTAACTCCAGCAACAGCAGGTTTTACAAAATAATCATCATCACGTGCTTGCATAGAAAGTGGAGAAGCAACATGAAGAAGATAATCACAACCTTGCATACCTTCATCCCAACCATTATCTTCAGTCAAGTTAAAAACAAATAGATTTAAGTTTTCAGTGGGAGTGTTTTTATTTTTTAGTGCATTAAAAATTTCATCTTTTCTTTTTGGAGATCTTAAAGATCCGTTAACTGCATAGCCTTGATTTAGAAGTTGATCAATGCAATGAAGTCCAATAAAGCCAGTTGCTCCTGTTACTAATACTTTTTCCATTATTTTATAATATTAAATTTTTATTAAAATCTTTTTTATTCACGGTAATAAAATTATTCTTCATTTACCTCGCATTTACATGTGTTCTTAATAATCGTTTCTTTTCTTCTTGAACAGCAGGATGCTTTTTATGTCCCCATATTTTATCTCTGGCAGCTCTAGAACTTTCTTGTAAGTCCACAATTGGTAATGGATAAGCCTCTCCCATCAAAACGCCACAAAAGGTCTGTTCCATGGCTGTCATGGTCCAAGGTTCATGAATATATGCCACCGGTACGTTTGCTAATTCTGGAATCCATTTTTTTATAAAGACCCCTTCAGGATCATGCTCTTGAGAGTTTTTGACGGGATTATACAAACGAACTGTATTTATTCCTGTAGTCCCTGCCTGCATTTGAAACTGAGGATAGTGTATACCAGGTTCGTAATCTAAAAACTGACGTGCGAGATGGTAAGTCCCCTCACGCCAATCTTGGTCTAAATTGAGTGTTAAAAAAGACACAACCATAGCGCGCATTCTAAAATTAATCCAACCTGTATGTTCGACAGCTCGCATGCAAGCATCAATCAAAGGATAGCCTGTAGTACCTGTTTTCCATGCTTTTATAAATGCCTCATTTTTTTCATGTGGCAAAATCTCATAACCACTATTAATACACTCTGTTTCATAGCGACACTCCATTTCAAATTTTTGAATAAAATGACAATGCCAATGTAGTCGAGTAAGCATGGCTGAGAAAGCTTTGCTGTTTCTGGTCCCATTTGGATGTGTTCCAATAAACTGAAAAGCCTGTTTAATACTCATATTACCCCATGCCAAATAAGGCGATAAGCGGCTACAAGACATTCTACTTTCCATAGGTTTTGATATATGTCTCTGGTAGTTAAACCCTCGTTGGTTAGTGAAAGACTTTAAGTACCTCCAGGCATTTTTTTCCCCTGGTGGTTGGTAGTGATTTGGGTACTCTTTTAGTTGAGACTCAAATATTGAAGGCATTAGAAAAGGGTGTTCTAAGCTACTTTCTTTGGAGATTGTATATTTGTTTTGAATGACTGATGTATGCATTTTAAGATACCATTTTTTATTCCAATCTTCCCTATTTTTAATGCCTCTTAAAATACCATCTCGTTGTGATTCTATCCAATTAATTTGATTGGACTTACAAAACTGTTTTATTTTTTTATCGCGTCCCCAAGAGTCTTGTATACCACTTTCTTGGTAACTGAACACAGAAATAATGTCTAAGTCCTTAATTAAATATTTAAACACTTCTATAGCCTCACCATAAAACAGCTCAACTCGTCTATTAAATTCACTTAATACTTTATCTAAATCACTTATTGAATGGTATACAAACTGCAAATGTCTTTGACTGGTATCTGGATACTCAATTCTGGAAGGTTCAAAGAGATAGATAATGAGATAAGGGATCCCAGCACATTCAGCCTTTAATAAAGGTTCATGATCTTGAGAACGAAGGTCCCGTTTTAACCAAACAATATTTACAGCTTTTGAATTCAATACTCAGGTTGTTTTATACATCTAATTTATATTAAAAAATAATTAAATCAATATAATGTTCTATAAAATTGCGTATATATTTTGAACTAAATTCAGAACTCTTATTTCATATTATTACTTATATTGTATTTATGAAAAAATTATTATTTATTTTATTTTTAATCCCATTAGTATGTATTGGTCAAACTGAAAAACCGGAAAGCAAAATTGTTGTAGATAGCTTTATAAAAACTTATAATGCTTCGAATTATAGATCTATTTTTTTAATGTTCTCTTCTGAATTAAAAGAAGCTGAAAGAAAGCTTTAAATTTCTCAAAAATTATAATAAGTAGTAAATGTTAAGTATAAGTTAATGTTTAAAATCTGGCTTGTTAAGATTCAACTTTGGCACAAGCTTTGCTTATACATCTGTAATTAGTAAATAAATTTTACAAATAATTTAACTAAAAAATTAAAAACCAATTTTATGAAAAATGTATTAAAATTAAACAAATTACTATTTTTATTAACTTTCAGTTTTTTTATTATTTCATGTGACAATGACGATAATGATGAACCAACAGAACAAGTGGTCAAGACAATCGTAGAAATAGCGGCACAGGAACCAGATCTAAGCATACTTGTTGAGGCTCTAACGGCTGCAGATGGAGATTTGTTAACTACTTTAAGTGGAGGTGATTTTACTGTACTAGCTCCTACAAACGATGCATTTGCAGGGTTTCTATCAGCTAATGGATTTGCATCCTTAGAGGAAGTTCCTACAGATGTTTTGTCAAACATATTATTAAATCATGTGATTACAGGTAGTGTTATGTCTACAGATTTAGCATCTTCAGGATCAGGCTATGCTACTACTAATGCAACAAATATGGACGGTGACAACTTAAGCTTATACTTCAGTACTGAAAATGGAGTAGAATTTAATGGACAGTCTAGTGTTGTTTTAGCAGATATTCCTGCTACTAATGGAATTGTTCATGTCGTTGATGCGGTTATTGGACTACCAACAGTAGTAACGTTTGCAACTTCAAATCCAATGTTTGAAACTTTGGTTGCAGCACTAACAAGGGAAGATCTTACTACGGATTATGTATCTGTATTATCTTCAGTTGCTAGTCCATCTCCGTTCACTGTCTTTGCTCCAACAAATGAGGCTTTCGGGTCATTATTGACAGAAATCGGGATTGATTCATTGAGTGAAATTCCTGTAGATTTATTAACCTCTACTTTAAACACGCATGTAGTAGCGTCGGCAAATGTAAGATCAGGAGATTTAACACATGGAATGGCTGTGTCTACTTTAGGTGATACTTTAACAGTTTCTTTAGATGCTGGCCCGCAGCTTATCGATTTAAATGATAGAATTGCTAATATTATTGCAGTAGACGTACAAGCATACAATGGAGTAGTGCATGTTATTGATAAAGTAGTTTTACCACAGTTATAAATATAAACTATATACATAAAAATTAAAAAAAAGCCATCTCATGATGGCTTTTTTTATACAATTTACAACATTTAGTTTTTGCTTAAACTATCTGTAATTACTTCCTTTAGATTGGTTTTTTTAAAATCATTAAATTCTTTTTTGCCAAAATACATACTGCTTACTAATGAGATGACTTCATCTGTTAGATCCACAGCATTTTTTGAAGAAAGATTAAATTTAGTCCCATCCATACTTATTAATTTATTTTCTTCTGCATTCAAATAAATTGAAGTGTAAAAATGATACCTAATAACATAATCAAGTGTTAGATTAGTATTATTATAATTTTGTTGAAACAAAGATTTATCAGAAATTGTTGTCTTCAAAACTCTGTTGGGTTTTGAAGAATTATTACTAAGCCTTAGTGCCGGTAACTCAACCTGTTGCCCAATAAACACAATTGGAATAAACAATAAAAGTAATAGTAGCTTTTTCATATCCCCAATTTACAAATTTAGTTTTCACTTAAACTATCTGAAAAAGATAGCTAGTGAAAAATTACATATCCGTACGCAAATAAATGAGTATAACATATACTTGTTTGGGTGTGAGAATATAATTTTAAGAAGTAAATGAGATTAAAAGGGGTTTGTTGGTGTCTACTTTATTTCCCAATACAGAACTTAGAAAATATATTTCCAAGTAATTCATCATTAGTGATTTCACCAGTAAGTTCTCCAAAGTGATATAGAGCCTGTCTAACATCTACCGCAAGCAAATCACTTGAAATACCATCTTTCATACCGTTATACACATTTTGAACCTCTGTGAGTGCGTTATTTAGCACACTAAAATGTCTTGAGTTAGTAACGACTGAACTAGAATTATTTACTATACCTAACTCAATGTAAGACGAAATCTTAGTTTTTACTTTATCTATATTTAAATTGTCTTTAGCACTAATAGGGATTAAATCATAGTCTGAAAATTCCTGCTTAATAAATGAAAGATTACCAAGGTCAATTTTATTAGCTATGAGTAAAATGTTTTTATTTGAGTAAGTACTAATTAGTTCGTCAATTTTATCTTTTGTAAAATCTAAATTATCAATACTAACTTTTGAAGAGTCAATAACATATAAAACAATATTAGATTTATTAATGTTTTCAAAAGTCTTTCTTATACCTATAGTTTCAATCTCGTCATCAGTAGTTCTAATACCTGCAGTATCAATAAATCTGAAGTTGATTCCATTTATAACAATTTCATCTTCTATAGAGTCTCTCGTAGTTCCTGCTATATTACTAACTATAGCCTTGTCTTCATTTAAAATAGAGTTTAATAAAGTTGACTTTCCTGTATTTGGTTCACCTACTATAGAAATTGGAATTCCATCCTTAATCACATTACCCAAAGAGAAAGAATCAATAAGATTCTTAAGTGTTGATATAATTTTAACTAGCAGATCCTCAAAAGCTTTCATATTAGCAAATTCAACGTCTTCTTCTGAAAAATCAAGCTCTAATTCAATTAAGGAGGCAAAGTTCAACAGTTCTTCTCTAAGCAACTTTATGTCATCACTAAAGCCACCTCTCATATGATCCATTGCAATTTTATGTGAAGATTCACTTGTACTTGAAATTAAATCAGCAACAGATTCTGCTTGACTCAAATCCATTTTTCCATTTAAAAAAGCTCTTAAAGTGAATTCTCCAGGGTCAGCTAGTCTGCAGCCATTACTTGTGAATAAATCAAGTATTTTTTGCTGAATAAATACACTTCCATGACAAGATATCTCAACAATATTCTCGCCAGTATAAGATCGAGGAGCTTTAAAAACAGATATTAAAACTTTATCAATTATAGTTTTAGAATCCATTATATAGCCTAAGTTAATTGAATGGGTGTTTTGACTAATAAGATCTAAATTATTTAAAGCCTTAAATAGTTTATTAGAAATTATAATTGAATCAATTCCAGAGAGTCTAACAACAGATATTGCGCCAATACCAGGGGGAGTTGCTAAAGCTATTATTGTATCAGTCTTTATCACAGAATAATTTTTTACAAAAGTAATGAAATTGAGTTATGTTAATTAACATGATATATAAAATTAATTTATAGAATTTATATATTTATATTTGCTTCATGTTAAATAAATTTACAAACCTCTTTTCTTTTATTATGTTATACCCAATGTTTTGGGTAGTATCGAGGTTAAATTTTTATTTACTGTTCAAACTGTCTGATTTTTTATTTTATATATTTTATTATATAGTTAGATATAGAAGACAAACAGTACGACACAATCTTAACTTAGCCTTCCCTGAAAAAAGTAAGAAAGAGATTAAAAATCTTGAATTAAAAACTTATAGAAACTTAACAGATGTTATTTTAGAATCTATAAAGTTTATTAATATGACTGAAAATGAAGCTAAGGAAAGGTTTCAGTTTAAAAATATAGAAGTTTTAAAAGAACTTGAGAAAACTAATCAAGATTTAATTGTAATGTGTGGTCATTACGCTAGTTGGGAATGGGTCTTTATTCTTGATAGATTTGTGAAATATGATATATATGGAGTATATAAAAAATTATCTAACCCCTATTTTGATAAGGTTATAAAAGAATCAAGAAGCAAATTTAACGGTAAGTTAATTAGTACTAAAGAAGCTATTCCGAGAATAGGAAAAAACACTAAATCAAAAGATTTATGTTTATATGGTTTTGCCTCTGACCAAACTCCAAAATTAAAAAGAGCTATCCACTGGGGGAAATTCATGAATGTTAATGTACCTATACATACAGGGGCTGAAATGCTTGCCAAGAAATATAACTTAGCAATAGCATTCTTATCAGTAGAAAAAATAAAAAGAGGTTATTATATGACCACATTTGAAAAAATCACAACTACCCCAAGGGATTATAAGGATTTTGAAATTTCTGATCTTTTTATAAAAAAGGTAGAGAAGCAAATTATACATGCGCCTGAGTTTTATACATGGACGCATAAAAGATGGAAGCATAAAGACAAAGACCCGTCTAAAAAATTATAATTACAGAAACTTATCGGATATGTCTTTAATGAATTTGTTTGCTAGTTTATCTGCTAATTCTTGAGTTTTAGCCTCACTATATATTCTTATTATAGGTTCTGTATTACTTTTTCTTAGTTGAACCCAAGATTTTTCAAAGTCAATCTTCAATCCATCAATAACATTAATATTTTCAGAAGAATGTGTGGCTATTAAAAAATCTTTAATAGCTTCAAAATCTAAGTTATCGTTAAGTTGAAGTTTTTGTTTACTCATAAAGTATGACGGATACTCTTGCTTTAATTTAAGAACAGAAACATTTTTTTCAGCTAATAAATTTAAAAATAGAGCTATACCTACAATTGAGTCTCTTCCATAATGAGATTTTGGATAGATAACTCCTCCGTTACCTTCACCTCCAATAACTGCATTGTTTTTTTTCATCATTTCAACCACATTGACTTCTCCTACCGCACTAGATTCATAAAAACAGTCATGCTTAATAGTTATGTCTCTTAGAGCACGTGTAGAGCTTAGATTACTAACTGTAGGTCCTGGAGTCTTACTAAGTACAAAATCTGAACATGCAACTAATGTATATTCCTCCCCGAAGACACTACCATCTTCACAAACAAAAGCTAAACGATCAACATCTGGATCAACTACAATTCCAAGATCTGCACTATTCTCTATTACTAGCTTTGACAGGTCTGTTAAGTTTTCCTTTAATGGTTCAGGGTTATGAGGAAAATGTCCATTTGGTTCACAATAAAGTTCAATTACCTCTACTCCAAGTTTTTTTAAAAGTTTTGGCACAGCGATGCCTCCAGTTGAATTAACTGCATCAACTACTACTTTAAATTTTGAAGATTTAATTTTTTCTACATCTAAGACATCTAAAGATAAAACTTGATCAATATGAATATCTATATAATTATCAACTTGCGTTATTTTACCTAGTTTATCCACTTGATTATACTCAAAATCAGAATTTTCTGCTAATTCTAAAATCTCAACTCCATCAGTTGCATTTAGAAATTCACCCTTATTATTCAACAACTTTAAGGCATTCCACTGCTTAGGATTATGACTAGCTGTAATGATTACTCCTCCACTAGCATTTTCTAAAGGAACAGCTATCTCTACAGTTGGAGTTGTTGAAAGTCCTATATCTACAACATCAAAACCTAAACCAACTAATGTATTCATCACCAAGTTTTGAACCATAGAACCTGAGATTCTTGCATCTCTACCAATGACAATTTTATTTAAACTACTATGACGTTTAATCCAAACTCCATAAGCAGAAGTGAATTTTACAATGTCCAATGGAGTAAGGTTATCCCCTACTACCCCTCCTATTGTTCCTCTAATACCTGAAATTGATTTGATTAATGTCATTTAATATTTTTTTTACAAATATACTACATCATAGTTTCAATTCTAATTTTGAATAAGTATTTTAGAACAAAAATGCACCAAATCATGTTATATCGATACTTAATTTTACTGATCATGTTTTCTCAATTTAGCTGCAATAACAAAAAACCTATAATAGGGGTTGTGTCAGATAATGCAATGGTAGTTACGGCTAGAGAGGAAGCCTCTAAAATTGGGATTGAAATATTAAAAAAAGGTGGTAATGCCTTTGATGCAATGGTTGCTACAGAACTAGCTTTAGCTGTAGCTTACCCTTTTGCTGGCAATATTGGTGGTGGTGGATTTATGGTTTATAGAAAAAATAGTGGTGAAATTGGAGCGTTAGATTACAGAGAGAAAGCTCCGATGGGCGCAACTAAGGACATGTACTTAGATGAAAACGGTAATGTTATAAATGGATTAAGTACAGTTGGAGGACTAGCAGTAGGAGTCCCAGGTACAGTTGCTGGTGTGTTTGCGGTATATGAAAAATTTGGTACTCTGCCAATTGAAGATATATTTGAGCCAGTGATTAAACTAGCTTTAAAAGGGGTTGTAGTTACAAAAAAACAAGAAGATAGATTAACAAAATATTATTCTCAAATTAATAATCTTAATGCTTTTGAAGATGGAATAGCTAAAGAGGTTGGGAAATCAACTCTATGGATTGAAAATTGGAAAGAAAATGACACAATCAAATATCCAGCATTAGCTAATACCTTAAAAAGAATAATGTTAAATGGTAAAGACGAGTTTTATAGAGGTGAAACAGCAACTAAATTAGTTCGTTTTCTAGAAAAAAACGGAGGTATAATAACTATGGAGGACCTTAAGTTGTATAAACCAAAATGGAGAGATCCTATTGTTTTTGAGTATGATGATTTAAAAATAATCTCAATGTCTCCGCCTTCTAGTGGTGGAATTTGTTTGGAACAAATCATGAAAATGATTAATCCATATGATCTTAAAAGCTATGGCCACAACTCGGTTGAGTACATAAAGGTTTTAGTTGAAGCAGAAAGAAGAGCATATGCCGATAGAAGCTTTTATTTAGGAGATCCTGATTTTAATGAAATTCCTTACAAAGAGATCACAAGTCAAAAATATTTATCAGATAGGATGAAAGACTTTTCTTTTTCCACTCCTACTCTATCTAAAGACCTTAATCCAGGAAAAATTAATATTAGTGAAAGTAATGAAACTACGCATTATTCTATCTTAGATCAGTTCGGTAATTCAGTTTCTGCAACTACAACATTAAATGCTGCATACGGTTCTAAATTATATTCTGATGAATTAGGTTTTTTTTTAAATAATGAAATGGATGATTTCAGTAGTAAACCTGGTGTTCCAAACATGTACGGACTGATTGGTTCTAAAGTAAATAGTATTGAAGCGGGTAAAAGAATGCTCAGTTCAATGACACCAACAATAGTTGAAAAAAATAATGATTTATACATGATTTTAGGTACACCGGGTGGGTCAACTATAATTACATCTGTTTTGCAGACTATATTAAATATTCATGAATTTAAGATGAGTATGCAAGAAGCAGTTAATGCACCAAGGTTTCACCATCAATGGTTGCCAGATGTAATATTATTCGAAACAACTGGATTTGATAAACAAATTACGGATAAGGTAGCTACAGATGGATATAAAACTCATTTTGACAGTTCTAAAATAACATCAAAAGTTGAAGGTATTTTAGTTTTAAACGATGGTAAAATTGAAGGTGGGGCAGATAAAAGAGGTGACGATAAAGCTGTTGGATTTTAAAAATATAACACACTATTTTGTCACATTAAGAATCATAAAATTGTAGATTTGTAGCATGAAAGAAGTCGAGAGTAAAATTGAGATTAGAGGAGCCAAATCACATAATTTAAAAAACATAGACGTCTCTATTCCTAGAGATAAATTAGTTGTAATTACTGGACTATCTGGTAGTGGTAAATCTTCTTTAGCATTTGATACCATATACGCCGAAGGACAAAGAAGATACATAGAGACTTTTTCATCTTATGCAAGACAGTTTTTAGGTAATTTAGAAAGACCTGATGTTGATAAAATTGATGGTCTATCTCCGGTTATTGCAATAGAACAAAAGTCAACAAATAAATCTCCAAGATCTACTGTAGGAACAATAACTGAAATTTATGATTTTTTAAGATTACTTTATGCTAGGGCTAGCGAAGCATATAGTTATAAAACAGATAAAAAAATGGTCAGCTACTCAGATGATCAAATAATTGAATTGATTCAAAAAAATTATTCCAATAAAAAAGTAGTTCTTTTATCTCCGGTCATTAAATCTAGAAAAGGTCATTATAGAGAGTTATTTGAACAAATAAGTAAGCAAGGCTTTACTCAGGTTAGAGTAGATGGTGAAATTTTAGATTTAACAAAGGGTCTTAAATTAGATAGATATAAGATTCATGATATTGAAATAGTAATCGATAAACTAAAACTAAGTAATGATGTAAATAATCAAAAAAGATTGTTAGAGAGTATCAAAACTGCGATGTATCATGGAGAAGGAACAATTATGTTAGTTAATATAGAAGATGATTCTTTTAGATATTTCAGTAAAAACTTAATGTGTGAATCAACTGGAATTTCATATCAAAACCCAGAACCAAACAATTTCTCATTTAATTCTCCAAAAGGAGCTTGTGAAAGTTGTAACGGAATAGGTATTGTTAATGTGGTTAATGTTAATAAAATCATAGTTGACAAAAACAAATCAATAGAAAATGGAGGAATCTCTGTTTTGGAGAATAAAAAAGGATCATGGATATATAAACAAATTGAAACTATTGCAAAAAAACATGATTTTAGCTTAAAAGATCCTGTAAAAAATATTCCGAAAAAAGCTATTGAAATGATTCTTTACGGAGGAAAAGATGATTTCATTGTTGAAAGTAAATCTTTAGGGGTTAAAAGAGAATATAAAATTGATTTTGAAGGAATTATTAATTTTATCAAGTATCAATTTGATAATGCTGAGTCCATGTCTATAAAAAGATGGGCTAAGAACTTCATGAATAGTGTAAAGTGTGAAGATTGTAACGGAACTAGATTAAATAAAGAGTCTCTTTATTTTAAAATAAACGATAAAAATATTGACCAGCTTGTTAATAAAGATATTTCAGAACTACTGGAGTGGTTTAAAAACTTAGATAACAAGCTTAATGAAAATCAAAAGAAAATATCAGAAGATATTAATAAAGAAATAAAAAGTAGACTACAGTTTTTAATAAATGTAGGTTTAGATTATTTAACTCTTAGTAGGAGCGCAAAAACTCTATCAGGTGGGGAAAGTCAAAGAATTAGATTAGCTACACAAATCGGCTCTCAGCTAGTTGGAGTTTTGTATATCCTAGATGAACCTAGCATAGGTCTTCATCAAAGAGATAATGAGAAATTGATAAAATCTTTAGAATCCCTGAGGGATATTGGCAATTCAATTATTGTTGTCGAACATGATAAAGACATGATGGAAAGTGCGGATCACATTATCGATATTGGCCCTTTTGCAGGTAAGCACGGAGGAGAAATAATTTCTCAAGGAAATTTGAGTGACATAAAAAAAAGCCGCTCACTAACAGCTGATTATCTAAATAATATTAAACAAATTATAAGGCCAAAAAAAAGAAGAAGTGGCAATTCTAAAGAGATTATACTAACTGGATGTACAGGAAATAATTTAAAAAATGTAAGTTTAAAAATCCCTCTGAATAAAATGATTGGTGTAACTGGAGTTTCTGGTAGTGGAAAATCTTCATTAATTAATGAAACTCTATACCCCATAATGAATAATTATTATTTTAATGGGTTTAAGGATATACTTCCCTATAAATCAGTAAAAGGACTTGAACATATAGATAAAGTTATAGATATAAATCAGTCTCCAATTGGAAGAACACCAAGAAGTAACCCTGCTACATATACAGGATTATTTTCTGAAGTTAGAACACTATATTCTAAAGTCCCTGAATCTTTAATTAGAGGGTATAAGCCTGGAAGATTTAGTTTTAATGTAACTGGAGGTAGATGTGAAAACTGTAAAGGTGGTGGATTAAAACTTATAGAAATGAACTTTCTACCAGATGTATTTGTAGAGTGTGAAGTATGTTTAGGTAAGCGGTTTAATCGTGAAACATTAGACATTAGATATAAAGGAAAGTCAATCAGCGATGTTCTTCAAATGACAATAAATGAGGCCGTTAGTTTTTTTGAACATATACCAAAGATTTATAAAAAATTAAAGACTATTCAAGATGTTGGTTTGGGTTATATAAGTCTAGGGCAACAAAGCACCACATTATCTGGTGGTGAAGCTCAAAGAATCAAATTAGCAAGTGAATTATCTAAAATTGACACAGGCAATACTTTCTACATACTTGACGAGCCCACTACTGGTCTACATTTTGAAGACATTAGAGTTTTAATGATAGTTTTAAACAAACTAGTAGATAAAGGAAATACAGTATTGGTCATAGAACATAATTTAGATGTAATTAAAATGGTTGACCATATAATTGATATAGGTCCAGAGGGTGGTAAAAATGGAGGTAAAATAATTTTCAATGGAAAACCAGAGGACATTATAAATAATAAATTAAGTTACACTGGACAATTCTTAAAAAAAGAATTAAATTAGAATAAAAAAAATATGTCAAAATTAAATCCAAAAGGTTGGAATGAAATAAAAACAAATGACTCATGGGCGATATTCAAGATCATGGGGGAATTTGTCCAAGGGTTTGAAAAAATGAGTAAAATTGGACCCTGTGTTTCTATATTTGGTTCTGCAAGAACTAAAAGAAATGATAAATATTATCAACTTTCCACTGAAATAGCTCAAAGTATAGTCAAGTC
Organism: uncultured Flavobacteriaceae bacterium; assembly: GCA_949372955.1. GTDB lineage: Bacteria > Bacteroidota > Bacteroidia > Flavobacteriales > Flavobacteriaceae > SGZJ01. Next base: position 63,780 of record CASIAX010000008.1, read on the forward strand.
AGGTTACGGAGTTATAACTGGAGGTGGACCTGGAATAATGGAAGCCGCTAATAAAGGGGCAAAGGAAAATGATGGTAGATCTGTAGGTCTTTGTATTGAATTGCCATTTGAACAGTTTGACAACGTCTATATTGATAACGACAAGAAAATTGATTTTGATTACTTTTTTGTAAGAAAAGTTGTGTTTATGAAATACTCTCAAGGTTTTGTAGTAATGCCTGGAGGTTTTGGAACTTTAGATGAACTTTTTGAAGCTATAACACTTATACAAACTCATAAAATTGAAAAATTTCCTATTATTTTAGTTGGAACAGAATTTTGGTCAGGATTAATGAGTTGGATTGAAGAAACATTACTAACTCAAACAAATAACATCAGTAAAAAAGATCTAGATTTAATTCATGTTGTGGATACTAAAGAAGAAGTTCTCGAAATACTGGAAGGATTTCATAAAAGTTTTGGTCTTAGTCCTAACTTTTAATAAATCAAGTTTTGAAAAACTATTTAACTCTTTTATTAGTCTTAACTACTACCCTATTATTTTGTCAACATGACATAAAAATCAAGTTTGAATTAGACACTATTTTAAACATATTAAAAGTAGATCAACAAATAGAATTAGTAGAATTAAAAAAAGGCAAACAAGATTCAATTATTTTATTAGACTGGAATAATAGTTTTATTTCAAAAAACACTGCTTTAGCAAAGAGTTTTGCAGAAGAATATAACAATAAAATACATTTTGCTAAAGAAAAAGAACGTGGATTTACTGCTATAGCTAGTATAAAAAATGCTAAAAATAATGAATTAAATTATTACAGATTAAAGGGTTATGAGGACATTATAGTAGTCAAGTTGGATTCTTTAGATACTACAATAAAAATCAAATACGCAATAAAGGTTCCAAGTAGTAAATTTACTGGTTTTGGATACACAAACTCAAAAGATTATTATTTACAGTATTGGCATTTAGTCCCAGCCTTAAATTTAGATAATTGGACATATTACAGTAATAAAAATTTAAATGATATTCCTTCATCTAAATACAATATTTCTTCCTTAGAAATAAAGACTCCAAATAATTACAATATAACAACAGAACTTAGAGAAACAAAGGGTGAGTTGTCTGGTAGTAATGGTTTTAAATATAGTTTTTGGGAATCAAATGAGTTATATGACCCAAAGATATATATAGAAAAAGAAGAGTCTTATAACGCAATTGAGGCTGGCAACCTCGTCTTTTTAAAAAATAAAAATAAAGAAAGTTATAGTTTAAATAAAAGTCAACTTAATAAGAGTACTGAAAAAGTATTTGATTTTTTAAGTAAAGAGTTAAACATTAACAATGAAAATAAATATATTTTTAGTGATGTAGATTATGACAATAATAAAATTTATGATCTAAATATTATTTCTAAGATATTGCAGGTTTACCCTGAAAATTTCATTTATGAATTACAGCTTCTTAAAGTACTACTAAGTAAAGTTTTAGATAATTCATTAATTATTAACCCGAGATCGGAATATTGGCTTAAAGATGGTATTCAGACATACATGATGATCAGTTATGTTGAGAAATTCTATCCGAAAATATCTTTAGCTGGTAGTTTATCTGAGTTTCCTGGATTAAAGAATCTATACGCCTCAAAGTTAAACTATAATGATAAATATTTTCTAGCTATACTACACATGCACAGAATAAATAATACACAAAAATTAAGTATACCTAAAGATTCGCTATTGAAATTTAATGAAACAATAGCTAATAATTATAAATCTGGGTTATTGCTATATAATTTGAGTACTAAAATTAAAAAATTAGAATTCTCTCAAATAATAAGTAACACACTGAAAATGAAAAATGAGAACTCTGCTTTATTTTTTAAAAATAAAATAAATAAGCATTTTGATAATAATAGCTCATATTTAGATTCACTAATAGATGTTAAAAATATTAATCACTTAAACTACTATTCTGAGACAATAACTATAAAGAAATCTTTAAATCACAAACCTTTTAAAATCAAATTAGTTAAAGATATTGAAGATCCAAATTTTAATCATATATACATATCTCCAATAATTAGCTACAAAAACATATATGATGGTGTGAACTTCGGAGCTGAGATTCATAATAAGTCTATATTTAAAAGAGAGTTTAATTACAAATTTAAACCCTTATACAGCACTAATTCAAAACTACTGTCTGGTTCAGCAATTATATACAATTCAAAAAATATTAGAAATAAAGATTTGTTTTTAGTTAATTATGGTATTTATGCTAATATTATTTCTAACAATCAAAATTCATTAGCTAATATATATTCTTCATTTATTAATTTTAATTTTAGAAAAAAAAATAACTTAAGATCTAATAAAAGAAGCTCTTTAGGTGCAAGGTTTTTAAAAATTACGCATGATGGGGAAGTTATTACCTCACCTGAATATCAAATTTTCAACTTAAAGTACACTAGTTTAAATCCAGGATTAATAAATCATAAAAAATGGTTTATTGATTACCAACTTTCTAAGGATTTTTCAAAAATTTCATTTAGTTATGAATTTAGAAGATTATATGAAAATAACAGAGAGTTAAATGTCAGGGTGTTTAGCGGATACTTTATAAATAACAAATACAATCAAACTAATAGTTATTTTAACTATTCATTAGACAGACCTACAGACTACCTTTACGATTACAATTATTATGGGAGATCTGAAAATAACGGGTTCTTTAGCCAGCAGATAATAATGGCAGAGGGAGGCTTCAAATCAAAGCTAATAAATTCAAATAGTAACAATTTTATATCAACTATAAACTTAAGTTCAACAATTTGGAAAAACCTCTTGCTATATGTCGATCTAGGAGTGCTAAATAATAAAGAAAGTCCTCAATTTACGTTTGTTTATGATACCGGTTTACGTTTAAACATAATAGCTGATTATTTTGAAATATACTTCCCCATTAAGTCAAGTGAAAATTTTGATCTGGGTAATTCTAATTATAAAGAAAAAATCAGATTTTTATTCACTTTTGAACCAGATGTTCTTTTAGGCTTATTTAGAAGGAAATGGTACTAAGTTTAATCTTCGTAATTGCGTAAAACGTATAGATTAACTACATTTGCAAAATATTAATCACCTAAATTAATGACAAAAATTTCAAAAGAAGTTAATCTAGCTTTGTCTTACAAAGATTTTATTAAGGAAGTCATTAATGATTATAAAATTGCTGTAACTAGTAGAGAGTGTAGTATACTAGGAAGAAAAGAGGTTTTAACAGGTAAAGCTAAATTTGGAATATTTGGAGACGGTAAAGAAATTCCTCAGCTAGCTATGGCTAAGAGCTTTAAAAATGGTGACTTTAGATCTGGTTACTATCGTGATCAAACTTTTATGATGGCAATTGGAAAACTTACTTCACTAGAGTTTTTTGCTGGCTTATATGCTCACACAGACTTAGATCATGACCCAATGAGTGGAGGTAGACAAATGGGGGGTCATTTCACTACGCATAGCTTAGATGATAACTACGATTGGAAAGACTTAACTGCACAAAAAAATTCGAGTGCTGACATTTCACCAACAGCAAGTCAAATGCCTAGGCTTTTAGGTCTAGCTCAAGCATCAAAAGTTTATAGACATAATAAAAAAACTGATTCTGTAAGATTCTCTAAAAATGGCAATGAAATTGCATGGGGAACTATTGGAAACGCTAGCACTAGCGAAGGACTATTCTTTGAAACAATAAATGCAGCTGGAGTATTACAAGTCCCTATGATAACCAGCGTCTGGGATGATGAATATGGAATTTCGGTTCATGCAAAACATCATACTACTAAAGAGAATATTTCTGAAGTATTAAAAGGTTTTCAAAGAACATCAAATAAAGACGGATATGAAATTATTGAAGTTAAAGGATGGGATTATGTTAACCTTATTAAGGCGTATGAAAAAGCAGAAAATATTTGTAGAGAAAAACATATTCCAATTATAATACATGTTACAGATTTGACTCAACCTCTTGGACACTCCTCATCTGGATCTCACGAAAGGTATAAAAATACTAATCGATTAGATTGGGAAAAGAAGTTCGACTGTAATACTAAAATGAGAGAATGGATTATTTCAAACAAGATTAGTACAAATGAAGAATTAATTGAGATAGAACGGTCTTTAAAAAAGAAAGTAAAAGAAGACAAGACTAAGGCTTGGGAATCTGTAATATCAATTACACAAAACCAAAAAGAAGAACTGTTAACAATTTTAAATAAAATAGATCATAAATTCTTAAACAATAAAATAATTCCATTAATTAATTCATTTAAAAATTCAAGCGAGCCAAATAAGAAAGATATAGTTTCTACTGCAAGGAAGGTTTTATATAGCTTAAATAAAGTTGATTTAAATTTTAAAAAGGAGCTTATTAATTGGTTGAATTCAAAACAAAATCAAAACAGGTTAGACTACAGCTCACATCTGTACAGTGAGTCCAAATACAGTCCACTTAAAATTACTGAAGTCAAACCAATTTATGACAATAATTGTAAAGAGATTGATGCAAGAGTTATTCTAAGAAATAATTTTGATAATATTTTAGAAAAAAAAGAAAATGTGATCATTTTTGGTCAAGACTCTGGAAAAATTGGTGATGTAAATCAGGGTCTAGAAGGACTTCAAGATAAATATGGAGAAGCTAGAGTTTCCGATACTGGAATTAGGGAGGCTACTATAATCGGACAAGGAATCGGTCTTTCCCTAAGAGGTCTACGACCCATAGCTGAAATTCAATATTTAGATTACCTACTGTATGCTATTCAAATAATGAGCGATGATTTAGCTACACTACACTACAGAACTAAAGGCAAACAAAAGGCTCCGCTTATAATAAGAACCAGAGGTCATAGACTAGAAGGAATTTGGCATTCAGGCTCTCCTCTAGGTGGAATTGTTAATTTTTTAAGAGGTATCTATATATTAGTTCCTAGAAATATGACTAAGGCTGCAGGTTTTTACAATACTATGCTAGAAAGCGATCAGCCTTCACTGATTATTGAGTGTTTAAATGCATATAGGGTGAAAGAAAAAGAACCTTCAAATCTTTCTGAGATAAGAACACCTGTTGGTAAAGTAGAAATAGTCAGCGAAGGATCTGATTTAACAGTAGTTTCCTATGGGTCTACGCTAAACTTAATACAAGAAGTAATTCAAGAGCTTTCTAATTTTAATATATCAATTGAATTAATAGACGTACAGAGCTTAATTCCTTTTGATTTAGAAAAAGAAATAAGTAATAGCGTTTCAAAAACAAATAGATTATTAATTGTTGATGAAGATGTCCCTGGAGGTGGTACCGGTTATATTTTAAGTGAATTAATTTCTAAACAAAGTATTTATAATTTTCTAGACAGTGAACCAAAGCTACTTAGCGCAAAAGATCATAGACCTGCATACGGCACTGATGGTGATTACTTTTCTAAACCTTCTAAAGATGATATATTTGAGATGGCTTATAGTATTATGAGTGAATCAAATCCTCAGGAATTCCCTAAGTTAATGTAATAGCTTAAATATTAATTCTTTTAAGAGATCTGAATTAGTAATATTAGTTGCCCCCAAACCTTTTGATTTTAAATCAAACTCCCTTAAAATTGATATCTTAGAAGAAATACTCTTCATAGAATAATTTTTAGCAGAAGAAGAATAATCTTTTACAAAATATGGATTAACTTTTAATGCAGATGCAACAGATCTATCTGACTTATCAGAAAGACTATGATATATAAACAACTTGACAAAAAAATCAAAGATTAAAGATACTATAACAACTATAGGATTAGATTTTGGATTTTTCGAAAAGTAATCTATAATCTTCATACATTTAAATAAATTTTTTTCTCCTATCGCTTTTCTTAGTTCAAAAACGTTAAACTCTTTTGATATACCTATAAATTTTTCAACATCATCGCTATTAATAGTTTTAACTTTAGACTTTAAAACTATTAACTTATCTAATTCATTAGCTATTTTGTTAATATCCGTTCCTAACAACTCAGTAATTAAAAAGGAGGATTTTTTATCAATAGTAAAGTCAAAAGATTGTAAATATGAAATAATCCAGTCTTGAGCCTGGTTTTCGTATAGCTTCTTGCTTTCAAAAACTAAACCATTTTTTAAAATTGCCTTATAAATAGCCTTTCTTTTATCAAGAGATTTATGTTTAAAATTTAAAACTAGTATTGTAGAATTTAAAGGGCTGTTTATATAACTGATAAGATCATCAAAAGAGTTTCCATCAATATCTTTTTTCAAAAGATCTTGAGCCTCTTTTACTATTACCAGTTTTTTTTCTGACATAACTGGGTATTGCTTAGAAATAGAAATTATATCAGCTACAGTAGTGTCTTTTCCGTAAACAATATTTAAATTAAAATCTTTTTCGTGATCTTTTAGAGAACTATTTTGAATTAATTTAGTCAGATAATCAATATAATACTCTTCCTCTCCCATTAATAAATAAATCGGAGAAAAAGTATTGTTTTTTATATCATTTTCTATTTGTTTAATTAATGTCATAAAAAAAAACGAAATTTGTATTATGTTAAACTTGAATTTTCCAAATTATACATTTAAAATCAAAAATAAAGAAAATGGAGATTATATTTTTGATGAAATCAGAAAAAAATATGTTAAGCTTACAAAAGAAGAATGGGTTAGGCAAAATTGTGTTAAATTTCTTATAAATGAAAAGAATTTTTCTAATGTTTTGATTAATATTGAAAAAACATTAAAAGTTAATAATTTAAGTAAAAGGTATGATATAGTTGTTTTCAGTAACAGATGGAAGCATTAAGCTACTTGTAGAATGTAAATCTCCAGAAATTAAAATAACTCAAAAAACCTTTGATCAAATTGCAATATATAATATGAGCTTAAAATCAGAACTACTTATGGTTACAAATGGGATTAATCATTATTACTGTAAAATTGATTATAAGAAACAATGTTATGATTTTATAAAAGACATCTAGAATAAATGAAATTAGCTGTAGTTATAATAAACTGGAATGGATTAAAACTATTAAAAAAATTTTTAGATCCTTTAATTCGTTATAGTAAAAATGATGCTGAAATATACATAATAGATAATAACTCAACAGACAAATCTGTAGATTATATTTCATCTAATTACCCAATAATAAGTATTATTAAAAATAAAGAGAATTACGGCTATGCTAAAGGATACAATGAAGGTTTAAAAGAAATTAATGCAGATGTATTTTGTTTATTAAATAGTGATGTAGAAGTAACGGAAAATTGGCTCAGTCCATTAATCAATGAGTTTTTATTAAATACTAATACAGCGGCCGCTCAGCCAAAAATTTTAAACTATAATAACAAAGCTTATTTTGACTATGCAGGTGCAGCAGGCGGCTTCCTAGATAGCTTAGGATATCCTTATTGTGATGGTAGGATACATAACATCATAGAGAAAGATAATGGTCAGTATAACTATAATAAAGATATATTTTGGGCATCTGGTGCATGTTTCTTCATTAGAAAAGATGTTTTTAATTCTTTAAATGGATTTGACGAAACCTTTTTTAGCCATATGGAAGAAATTGATTTATGTTGGAGAATATTAAAACAAAACTCTAAAGTTAGATATATTCATAATTCTACTGTGTACCATATTGGAGGAGCTACTTTAAAATATAATAATCCAAGAAAAACATTTTTAAATTTCAGAAATAGTCTCTTTACAATAACAAAAAATAGAGATAAAAATTTATTAATAACACTTGTATTTAAAATGATAATAGATGGTTTAATTGGAATTTATTATTTAGTGAATTTTAAATTTTCTCACTTTTTTGCAATAATTAAAGCTCATTTTGCGTTTTATCTTAAAATACCTGAATTAATTAAAAAAAGACAAAGGACTAATTCTAACTTAAACAACTTGAACAAAACGTTTTTGTTGTCAAAATATATTAAGTTAAAATATTTTAAGTTTTTTAGTAATTAAGTTTAGCTTTTATTTACTTTTACATTATTATAATAATTTTTAAAAATATCAGATGAAAAAATCAATTTTATTAAGTTTATTAACTGTTTTAATTTTAAGTAGTTGTGTTACTAAAAAAGAATACACTTCATTAGAAAACAAACAACGAAACACTCAAGATTTATTAAATACAGCAACTGTAAAATTAAATGCTTGTATTGAAGAGAAAGTATCAGCAGTAGCATTATCTACCGCTTACAAAGATCAAGTGGATGACTTAAGAAGGACTACTAGAGATTTAATGATCAGTACCAAGGACTTAACTATATTAACTTCCAAGGGAGCTGATAACCTAGAAAGATCTTTGGAAAGTATGAAAGAAAAAGATTTGAAAATTACAAGACTTCAAGATGCTGTTAACAAAAAAGATAGTGTAACACTTGCAATTGTAACAAGTCTTAAAAAAGAAATTGGGATAAACGATCCTGACATTGAAGTGAATGTTGAAAAGGGGGTTGTATTTATTTCTCTATCTGATAAGCTTTTATTCAAGAGTGGAAGCTATGAAGTTACTGATAGAGCAAAAGAAATTCTTGCTAAAGTAGCTACTGTTGTCAATAGCAAACCTGATTTTGAATGCATGGTTGAAGGTCATACTGATAGTCAATCTTTTCAAAAAGGTGTACTGTTAGACAACTGGGACTTAAGTGTTAAAAGATCAACATCTATAGTGAGAGTATTAGAAACTTTAGACGTCAATCCACAAAAATTAATTGCAGCAGGAAGAAGTTTTCACGTACCTTTAGTTGATAACGAAACCGCTACAAATAGATCAATAAACAGAAGAACGAGAATTGTTATTATGCCAAGAATTGATCAGTTTTATGATATGATTGAGAAAGAAATGAAAAATATGACTGAATAAGCTGTATTATTTATTATAAAAAAAGAGGTTTAATTATTATTAAACCTCTTTTTTTATGCTATAATTTTAAGTTTAGCAAACCTTAATAATAACTTTTTCATACCTCCATTTTCAAAATTAATTTCAGCTTTAATATCAGCTGCTCTACCCTCAATATTAATAACCTCTCCTTTTCCGAATCTAATGTGTTCAACAATATTTCCGACAGTAAGTTTGTTGTCAAATAAATTAATATTAGCAGGACTTTGTTGAACTTTCTTAAAATTCCCTTTAGGACTAGGCTTTGGAGTTACTTTCTTAAACCTTAATTTATTAAAACTTGGTTCGTTACTTGATTTACTATGGATTAAGGGTTTAAATTTATTTTCATTAACAGAAGTTAAAATCTCTAAATATTCTTCATTTATTTCTTCAATAAACCTGCTAGGTTCAGAATCTGTTAATTTCCCCCATCTATATCTTGAAAGAGCATAAGATAAATAAGCTTCTTTTTCTGCCCTTGTTAAAGCTACGTAGAATAATCTTCTTTCTTCTTCTAAATCATTTCTAGAATTTAAATTCATAGCACTTGGAAATAGATTTTCTTCTAAACCAACAATATAGACAACTGGAAACTCTAAACCTTTAGCAAGATGTATTGTCATTAAAGCTACCTTGTTTGTGTCCTGATCATCCTTATCTAAATCTGTAGCTAATGCCACATCCTCCAAAAACTCGCTAATTGAGCCAGTTGACTCAGGAACTTCTCTTTGAACCTCAACAAAATCCTTGATACCATTAAGCATTTCTTCAATATTTTGAATTTTTGCCTGATCTTCGATTGATGTTAATGAGCTATAGGTTTTAATTATTCCTGTATCATTAACTACATCATTAGCGATATCAAAAGCATTCTTATTTTTTGCTGAAATTTTGAAAGACTCAATTAGGTTAATGAAATTAATTATTTTTAATTTTATGCCAGAACTAATGTTTAAATGTAAATCTTGTGATCTTTTACACAAATCATACAAAGAGATATTTAAATTATTAGCCTCAATTAACAATTTATTAATTGTTGTTTGACCAATACCTCTTGCTGGAAAATTAATAACTCTCTTAAAAGCCTCCTCATCATTTTCATTGATAATTAAGCGTAAATAAGCTAGTACGTCCTTTATTTCTTTTCTCTGATAAAATGATAATCCACCATAAACTCTGTATGGAATATTTCTTTTTCTTAATGAATCCTCAAAAGATCTTGATTGCGCGTTTGTTCTATATAAAATAGCAAAATCTTTATTTTGAAGTTGCTTAGAGTTCTTGTTTTCAAAAATTGAACTAGCAACAAACCTACCCTCATCACCATCAGTTAACAACCTGTTGACTTTAATTTTATTTCCCTCAGCATTATCTGTCCAAACAACCTTGTCTAATCTTTTTTGATTCTTTTCAATTAAACTATTTGCAGCTTTAACTATGTTTTTTGTAGATCTATAGTTTTGCTCAAGTTTGAAGGTTTTTACATCATCATAATCTTTTTGAAAATTTAAAATATTATTAATATTAGCTCCTCTAAATCCGTATATGCTCTGGGCATCATCCCCTACTACACATATGTTTTGAAACTTATCAGATAGAGCTTTTACAATTAAGTATTGAGAGTGATTTGTATCTTGATATTCATCAACAAGAACATACTTAAACATATTCTGATACTTTGATAAAACTTCAGGAAACCTAGTTAATAATTCATTTGTTTTTAGTAATAAATCGTCAAAATCCATTGCTCCAGATTTAAAACATCTATTTACATACTCTGTATAAATATCTATAAGCTTAGGTCTTCTAGCCTGTCTATCTGCTTCGATTAATTCATTATTTGAATTATAAGCCTTCACAGTAATAAGGTTGTTCTTATAACTTGAAATTCTAGAATAAATCTGTTTATATTTATATATTTCTTTATCAAGATTTAATTCAGTTATAATTGATGAAACTAATCTCTGAGAATCTTGAGTGTCATAAATTGTAAAGTTTGTAGGGTAACCAAGTTTATCAGCTTCAATTCTTAGTATTTTAGCAAAAACAGAATGAAAAGTACCGATCCATAAATTTTTCGATTCATTATCTTCTAACATTGAAGAAATTCTTTCTTTCATTTCTTTAGCCGCTTTGTTGGTAAAGGTTAGAGCTAAAATATTAAATGCATCGACTCCTTTACTCATCAAGTAAGCAATCTTGTAAGTTAGTACTCTAGTTTTACCTGAACCTGCACCAGCTATAACAATCATTGGTCCATCAGTCTGTAGAGTCGGCTCTAATTGAGATTTATTTAAATTCTTTAGTAGATTATTCAATGATAAAATTTTTAAAAGTGAATTTAGATAATGTATGGGATATTATAATAATTTATAACTATTAATTATGAACAATTTAATATCAATATTTAATATTGTAATTAATGTAAATAAGATAAAAAAATATTATTTTTATTTCAATGAATTCTAATTTACTAAATACACCAATTGATTACCTAAAAGGTCTTGGAGCCAGCAGGTCTCAAATAATAAAAAAAGAATTAAACATCTTTGATTATAAAGACTTAGCAAATTTTTTTCCTAAAAGATACTTAGATAAATCAAAATATTATAAGATAAAAGACTTACCCAAATTCAGTTGCGACGTACAAATAATTGGTGAAATTTCAAATATTACTGAAATTGGCATTGGAAGAAAAAAAAGATTGGTTGCATATTTTTTTGATGGAGAAGATGAAATTGAATTGATATGGTTTAAATCTATAAAGTGGTTAAAAAAAAGCTTAAGCTTAAATACTAAATACATAATATTTGGTAAACTTAGCTTCTTTGCAAATAAAGTATCTATTCCACATCCAGAACTAGAACTATTTAAATCTGAAAACCTTAAGTTAAGAGCTAAACTACAGCCTATATATCCCTCAACAGAAGCTTTAATTAAAAAAGGGATTAGTAATAAAGTGATTTCTAACTTAGTTAAAATCCTGCTCTTTGATATAAAAATAAAATTTAAAGAAACTGTTCCTGATTACTTAATAGATGAATTAAAACTATTAGATAAAAACAGTGCTATTTATAATGTTCATTTTCCTGAAAATAACGAGCTATTATCAGAGTCAATAAGAAGATTGAAATTTGAAGAATTACTTTTTCTACAGTTACAATTGTTAAAAAAAAACATATATAGAAAAGACAAAATCAAAGGATATAATTTTAATATTGTAGGAAATAATTTTAATAAGTTTTATAATGATGTTTTAAGCTTTGAATTAACTAACGCTCAAAAGAAAGTCTTAAAAGAAATTAGAAATGATTTAGGTAGTAAAGCCCAAATGAATAGGTTACTTCAAGGTGATGTGGGCTCTGGTAAAACCATAATAGCGTTCATGACAATTTTAATAGCATTAGATAATGGGTATCAAACTTGCTTAATGGCTCCTACTGAAATTTTGTCAGTACAACACTATGAAGGGTTTTTATCCATGTCTAAATTACTGAATATCAATATAGTATTACTTACAGGATCAACTAAAGCTTCAATAAAAAAAACAATATACAGGTCCTTGGAAAGTGGCGAAATAGATATCATAATTGGGACACATTCATTAATTCAAGACAAAGTAAAATTCAAAAATTTAGGCCTTGCCATAATTGATGAACAACATAAATTTGGAGTAGCTCAAAGAAGTAAATTATGGGCAAAAAGCACAACCCCTCCACATATTCTAATAATGACCGCCACACCGATTCCAAGAACATTAGCTATGAGTGCTTATGGAGACCTCGACATATCTTTAATTGACGAATTACCCCCAGGTAGACGAGAAATCACTACTGTTCATAGATATGACAACAACAGACTGAGTGTATTCGCATTTATTAGAGATCAAATAAATGAAGGCAGACAAGTCTATGTTGTATACCCATTGATTGAAGAAAGTAAAAACATGGATTTTAAAGATCTAATAGACGGTTACGAAAGTCTTTCTAGAGAGTTTAAACAACCTAGGTATCAAATATCTATAGTACATGGCAAAATGAAAGCCCAAGACAAAGAGTTTGAAATGAAAAGGTTTGAAAATAAAGAAACTCAAATACTAATAGCCACTACTGTCATTGAAGTTGGGGTTAACATACCCAATGCTTCAGTAATGATAATTGAAAGTTCAGAAAGGTTTGGTCTATCCCAACTACATCAATTAAGAGGAAGAGTCGGAAGAGGTATACACAAAAGCTACTGTATATTAATGTCTGGAAGTAAACTTAGTAACGAAAGTAGATTAAGAATCAAAACTATGACCGAGACTAATAATGGTTTCATAATTGCTGAAAAAGATTTAGAAATAAGAGGACCTGGAGATATAATGGGAACTCAGCAAAGCGGGGTGATTACTCTTAAAATTGCAGATTTAATATCGGACCAAGAAATACTAATTTATGCACGAAAATGTGCAAAAAAAATACTTACAGATGATAAAGATCTTTTAGACGGAAAAAATAGTAAATTATTGAAGACCTACAACCACATATCTAAAAACAATGACCTATGGAGCTATATAGGGTAATTAATAAATTTTTTAGTTAGTAGTCATACTTTTAATCGTTTTATCAAATTCTTTAACAAATTCAAGATACTTCTCACCTGTAGCAGGTCCATTAAATCCAGTATGGATTTTAATAACTTCCTTATTTCTGTCTAAAAAAATAGTAGTTGGGTATGAAATTATATTATTAAGCATTGGAAATTTCTCTAATGCTTTTTCCTTATCAGAACTTCCATACTGCACTAATAAAATCGGATAATTAATTTTAAGCTCGTTTTTTAATTTCAATATACTCTTCAACGCCCTCCCTTTAGTTTTTGCATACTCAAAAGCAAGAGCAACAAACTCAATATCTTTTAAATCATTCTCTTTAATATAATCGACATAAAATTTAGATTCATCAAGACAATTAGGACACCAACTACCCATAAATTGTATAACCATAGATTTACCGTCATAAAAATCATCATCAATTGAGATTAATTTACCCACAGTATTTTCATAAGAAAAATCAAACTTTTGGCTATTGTTTTTTAAAGAGGTTAAACTATATTCATCTGCTAGTTCAAAATCATTATCTAAAACACCTTCTATTATCGTTTTAGAGTGGTTTCCTGCGTACAAAACGCCCTTTACACTATCATTACTCAACTCAGCTTCTAAAAGATAAGCTCTTGACCCGTTAAATGTTGACAAAAAAATATTACCAGCTTTATAACCACCATGCATAAATCCATAATCTCCAGTATTTGTTCTAAATGTAGCGCCAATTTCATTCTGTCCGATAGAATTAAATAAACCGATTGAAGAAGATTCATTATCCTTATCAGGACTAAAAGTAAACTTCCATCTATTTGTGATTAATTTTTTATTTTCTTCAAAATCAATATCAAAACGCTTCGTACTTTCATAAGAATTAAAAGGAACCACCCTATCTAAACTCTCAATAACAAAAACGCCATCAATTTTGTCATCAGTCAAAACCCCTTTAATATAGCCCTCAAAAACTTTTGAATTTATAAAAATTGAATCTCGTGAATACTTTATTGAAAACTCAACTATTTCTGATGAATTTTTAACAACAAGTGTACTATCATTAATTACAGAAAAATTAAATGGCAAGAATTTATCTTTATCAACTTCAAGCTTACCAACATAATCAACCAGATTTAGTTGCTCGCTAAAACCTGAATTACAGGATGTTATAAAAATTAAACTAATTACAAAAATAATATATCGCATTGTTATTTTTATTTTAAAGATCATCAAAAACTTGTGATTAAAAAAAACTTATTCAATTTCATTACAAACTTAGTATTATTATATTTGTATTCTTAAATAGAAATAATGAAAATATCTTACAATTGGATAAAGCAATTTATTAACCTAAAAGACAATACTGAAGATACATCACAGCTATTAACAGAGCTAGGGCTTGAAGTCGAAGGTATCTCTAAATTTGAATCTATTAAGGGAGGATTGAACAATATAATTGTTGGAAAAATTTTATCATGTGAAAAACACCCTAATGCTGACAGATTAAAAGTTACAACAGTTGATGTAGGTGGAGATGATAATATTCAAATTGTATGTGGAGCTCCAAACGTTGAATTAGGACAAACGGTTGCTGTTGCAATGGTAGGTGCTAAACTTTACTTCAATGATGATGAAGTAATTATTAAAAAAAGTAAGATAAGAGGAGAAAATAGCCAAGGGATGATTTGCGCTGAAGATGAGCTTGGTTTAGGTAGTTCCCATGATGGAATCATAGTATTTAAAAAAGAACACAAACCTGGAACTTTAGTTAATAAAATTTATAATATTGAAAATGATTATGTTTTTGATATAGGGCTAACCCCTAACAGAGCTGACGCTATGAGTCATCTTGGTGTTGCTAGAGACTTAAAGGTAGGTTTAATGCAAAAAGGAGTTAACCTAGAATTAATTACGCCTTCAGTCAGTGATTTTAACATAGATAACAGAGCTATTAATTTAAAGTTAGATGTTCAAGATTCAAAAAAAGCACCTAGATATTGTGGTATTGTAATTAATAATATTAAAGTTCAGCAGTCCCCAGATTGGCTAAAAAATCGGCTAAAATCTATTGATTTAACTCCTGTTAACAATATTGTTGATATAACTAATTATGTCCTCCATGATTTAGGACAGCCTTTACATGCATTCGATTACGATAGCATAGTCGATGATAAAATAAAAGTAGCAACATTAAAAAAAGGAACAAAGTTTATAACTCTAGACGGAATTGAAAGAGAACTAACAGATTCAGACCTAATGATATGTAGTGGAGACAAGCCGCTGTGTATGGCAGGTCTGTATGGAGGTATTAATTCAGGAGTTAAAGACTCAACTAAATCAATCTTGCTAGAAAGCGCCTATTTTGATCCTATAACAATAAGAAAGTCAGCTAAACATCACGGAATTAATACAGATGCATCTTATAGGTTTGAAAGAGGAATAGACCCTAACATCACAAAATATGCATTAAAAAGAGCTGCTATTTTAATTAAAGAAATCTGCGGTGGAATAATCTCTAGTGAAATAGAGGATTTATACCCACAAAAATTTGATGACTTTGAAGTTCTTTTAAATTACGATCAAATAGATAGACTAATTGGTCAAAAAATAGATCATGAAACTATAAAGGAAATTTTAACATCTTTAGACATAAAGATTAACAGCATTACCGAAACTCGGCTTGGATTAAGTATTCCTTATTATAGAAATGATGTTCAAAGAGAAGCTGATGTGATCGAAGAGATTCTAAGAGTTTACGGTTACAACAACATAAAGTCAAACCACAAGCTTAACTCATCTATAAATGGTATTAAACTCTTTTCAGAACACAATATTCAAAATTCAATTAGTGACATGTTGGTTTCTTATGGGTATTATGAAATAATGACTAACTCATTAACTTCTCCAGAGTTTAGCATTATCAGTGATGATAATCAAGAAGAAAATGATATTAAAATAATAAATTCATTAAGTCTTGACTTATCCGTCTTAAGACAAAGCATGCTATTTTCCGGATTAGAAGTAACATCACATAATATAAACAGGAAACAGTCTGATTTAAAATTATTTGAATTTGGTAAAACCTATAAGAATACTGATGAGAAAAGGGTTGAATCTAAAAAATTAGCACTTTATATCACGGGTAAAGTAACAAAGAAAAACTGGAATTCAAATGAAGTTAAAACTGACTATTATTACACAAAAGGAATAGTCATATCTCTATTAGAAAAATTAGGGATTAACTATACAATTTCAAAATCATCTACTTTATTAAACTTAAACGAGGGAGAGTCTTTATTTTTAGGAAATAAAGAGATTGTAACTTACGGGTCAGTAAAAAATCAAATATTAAATAGTTTTAACATAGATCAAGATGTGTTTTATGCTGAATTTAATTGGGATACAATCGTATCAATAACAAGTAACAAAGCTATTCATGTGAATGAAATACCTAAATACCCTGAAGTAACAAGAGATTTATCGATGCTTTTAGATGAAAATGTAGATTTCGAATCAATCTATAAATCATGTATTAAGATAGATAAAAAGTTAATCAAAGAGGTAAGCTTATTTGATGTTTACCAAGGAGACAAATTACCCACAAATAAAAAAAGTTACGGAATTAGCCTTAATATATCCAGTAATGAAAAAACATTATCTGATAAAGAAATAGATAATCTAATGAATAAAATAATAAAGAGTTTACAGCTAAACTTTGGTGCAGAATTAAGAAATTAATTTTTATACATCCTATTTCTTAAATCTTTAATTTTATCATCCTGCATATACTCATCAAACTTCATATACCTATCTATTATCCCTTTAGGCGTAAGCTCAACTACCCTATTTGCTATAGACTGAGCAAATTGATGGTCATGGGTCGTAAATAAAACAGTGCCTTTAAATTTGTTAAGAGAGTTATTAAATGCGGTTATACTCTCTAAATCTAGATGATTAGTTGGCTCATCAAGCATCAAAACATTAGCTCTGAACATCATCATTCTAGACAACATACACCTAACCTTCTCACCACCTGACAAAACATTACAAGTCTTCAAGGCCTCTTCACCACTAAAAACCATTTTTCCTAAAAAACCTCTTAAATAAACCTCTTCCCTTTCCTCTTCTGTAGTTGCCCACTCTCTTAACCACTCTACCAGACTTAAATCTTTATTAAAAAACTCATGATTGTCAATAGGTAAGTAAGATTGTGATGTTGTTATACCCCAATTATATTTACCTGAGTAATTATTTTCGTTTGAATTAATGATTTCATAAAATGCAGAAGTAGCTCTAGAATCTTTAGAAAAAATCACAACCTTATCTCCTTTAGCAATATTTAAATCTATTTTGTCAAAAAGAATGCTTTTTTCAACAGAATATGAAAGATTTTCAATATTTAATATTTGATCTCCAGCTTCTCTATCTCTATCAAATATAATAGCTGGATACCTTCTACTAGAGGGCTTTATTTCTTCAATATTTAACTTATCGATCATTTTTTTTCTACTTGTAGCCTGCTTACTTTTAGCAACATTTGCACTAAATCTAGCAATAAACTCTTGCAATTCTTTCTTCTTTTCTTCAGCTTTCTTATTTTGCTGGGTACGCTGACGTAATGCTAATTGCGAAGACTCATACCAAAAAGTATAATTGCCCGAATAATGTAATATTTTATTAAAATCAATATCAGAAATATGTGTACATACAGAATCTAGAAAATGTCTATCATGAGAAACTACAATTATACAGTTATCAAAATTTGCAAGAAAATTTTCAAGCCATAAAATAGTTTCATAATCTAAATCATTTGTAGGCTCATCCATAATTAAAACATCCGGATTACCAAATAGTGACTGTGCTAATAATATTCTAACCTTCAGCTTAGCATCAACATCTTTCATTAAAGTATAATGCAGACTCTCTTCAATCCCCAAATTTGATAGCATTGCCGCGGCAGCACTTTCAGCATTCCAACCATCCATTTCTTCAAACTTTTGCTGGAGTACTCCAATTTTATCTGCATTTTCATCGTTATAATCTGCATACAGAGTATCCATCTCTGATTTAACATCATATAGGGGCTTATTACCAATAATAACAGTATCCAAGACATTTTTATTATCATACAAATTATGATTTTGCTCTAGGACAGACATTCTTTTCCCAGGTTCTAAGTGGACATTACCAGATGTAGGATCTAATTTTCCTGCCAATATTTTCAAAAAAGTAGATTTTCCCGAACCGTTCGCACCAATTATCCCGTAACAATTGCCATTATTAAAGGATGTATTTACATCGTCAAATAAAATTCTTTTACCAAACTGAACTGAAAGATTTGAAACAGATAACATAAAATTAAAATTAAAAATTTCTGCAAAAATATAAAATCTAATTGCTAAAAACTTAATCTGCATTAATTAAATAGATTTAATTTAACAGGTAATTAACACAATTTAAGCGTATTCATATATATTTTTGGTTAGATTAATTAATAACATGAAAAAAATTTTTGGGGTTTTATTATTTTTTACATTACTTTATGATTGTCAAAATCAAAAGGACATAAGCCATAGTTATATAGCTGGAGAAATAATTAACCCTACGGACAAAAAAATAACTATTTTTAAGTCGAATGTCATAATTGATACATTATTTTTAGATTCAAATAACAGATTTATTACAAAAATAGAATCAACTGTTCCTGGATTCTATGGATTTACTCATGGCAATGAATACCAACTAATACTACTAGAACCGAAAGACAGTATTACACTAAGAGTAAATACTTTAGATTTTGACGAATCACTATCATTTAGTGGACTAGGATCAAAAAAGAACAATTACTTAATAAATTTATTTACAAAATATGAGAATTCCAGAAAAAATAGCTCTAATTTATATAAACTAGACCCTACAAGTTTTAAAAATAAATTAGATTCTATTAAACTAAATGAGATTAAGCTGTTAAAAAGTTTCACTTCTTCAAACCCTATTTCTACTTTATTCAAAGGAGTTGCTCTAAACACAATTGACTATATATTTGATTCAAAAAAAGAAGCTTATCGATTTATTGAACTAAATAATAGTGACGATGTAGTATACCCAAAGGATTTTTACGACTTTAGAAAAAGCATAAATTATAACAATACTTTACTGCAGGAATTTTATCATTATTATAATTTTTTATTTCCACACTTCGATAATTTAGCATATGAAGAATTTATAAAAACAAATAATAAAAAATTATTTAAAATTGACAATACTTATTATAATTTAATAAAGTTAAACCTAATAGATAGCTTAGTAACTAACCAAGAAATTAAATCTAGATTAACTTCATTTATTACCAGAAGGTTTTTGTCATTCAGCAAAACTCAAGTGGAGGCTAATAAAATATACAATCACTATTTAAACATAAACAAAACAACTAGTGATAGTTCTAAAAATTATCAAAAGAAAAGAATTACAACACTATTTAACAGTCTAAAGAAGCTAAAAAAGGGTAAAAAATTACCAATAATTGAACTTATTAACACAAACAAAATACCAATAAACATTAATAATTTAATAAACGATAAATCCTTAATTTATTTTTGGAGTCAAAACTCAAAAAACTCTTTTAAGTATAGCCACAATAAAGTTAAAGAATTAAAAAATAAATACCCAAACATCAACTTCATTTCAATTAACATAGACAAGATCAGCAACGATAAGTGGCTTAATAAACTAAAAATAAACTCTAGTTATTGTAGCTGCTCTGAATGTAAAAGCAAGACACCAATCAATGAGTTTAAATTACGTAACGCGGAGATAGCAAAAAGGCTACTTGGAATTCAATATATAAGAAAAACAATTATAGTTGACTCAAAAATGAATATAATTGAATCTAACGTAAATCTATTTAGTGACAACCTAGATAATATAATAAATTAATTGCCTTTTTTATAATCACTTAAAAACTTCTCTAAACCAATATCAGTTAAAGGATGTCTTAACAGTCCTGAAATTGAACTTAGTGGACCAGTCATTACATCTGCACCTATTTTAGCACAATCTATTACATGCATCGTGTGTCTAACAGACGCTGCTAGAATTTGTGTTGTAAACCCATAGTTATCATAAATTAATCTGATTTCTGCAATTAAATTTAAACCATCTGTTGAAATATCATCTAACCTACCTATAAATGGTGACACATAAGTTGCTCCAGCTTTAGCGGCTAAAAGTGCTTGACCAGCAGAAAAAACTAATGTTACATTAGTTTTAATATCGTTATCACTAAAATATTTTGCAGCTTTAATTCCATCTTTAATCATAGGTAACTTTACAACTATCTGACTATGAAGATTTGCTAATTCAGTTCCTTCAGAGATCATATTTTCAAAGTCTGTTGCAATGACCTCTGCTGAAACGTCACCATCTACTATATCACATATATCTTTATAATGTTGTAAAATATTTTTAGCTCCAGTAATTCCTTCTTTAGCCATCAAGGAAGGATTAGTGGTAACACCATCCAAAACACCTAAGTCTTGTGCTTCTTTGATTTGATCTAAATTTGCTGTGTCAATAAAAAATTTCATAGTAGACTGATTTAATTAAAATTAATATTTAAAATTACAATAAATAAAAAAAATAAAAATTGAAATACATATAAACATATTAACAAATTGGTGAATAGTTTTAATAACTTCTCATCACTATATATTCAAATAATTTCTGAGGAAGAAGGAGTTTTAGATATGGGGCAACTGTTTCTAAAAAAGAGCCAACTGTGTATTTCTTTTTGGGATTATTAGTGTTGATTATCTTAAAAACTAGTTTAGCAATTAATTTAGGGTCTGAACCGCTATCAACATGCTCGTTCATCAATTTAAGAGCTTTAGAATAACTAGAGAAGTATACAGAGTTCTTTTTAATTAACGCATGGTATCTTCTAGAAGCGATGTTTGTTGCAAACTCACCAGGAGCTATAGTCACAACATTAATATTAAATGGCTTAGTTTCCATGTTTAAGGTTTCAGAAACTAAATCTAAAGCAGCTTTACTTGCGCTGTAAATAGATCTATATGGAGTACCTACATAAGCAGAAACTGATGTAACATTGATAATTAAACCTTGTTTATTTTCTCGCATTACAGGTAAAACCTTTTTAATAATATTTATAGGACCAAATAAGTTTGTTTTAAAATTATTTTCTATTTCGTTTTCTGGCAACTCTTCCAAAGGTCCTGTAATACCTACTCCTGCATTATTAATTAAAACATCAACTCTACCTTCAATCTTGATTATTTCCCCAACACAGAGATCTATACTTGAGGATTTTTGCACATCTAAATCTAATAATGTAAAATTAGAATTTATATAATTAGAAGAATTTCTACTTGTTCCATAAACTTTGAAACCTTTAATAGTTAAAAAATCTCCTAAAGCCTTACCTATACCAGAAGAAGCTCCTGTGATTAAAATTACTTTTGACATGTGGTTGGAATATTATAAAGGAAATATAATAAAAAAAAGGCAAGCTACCTACATCACACCGCTACAACCGTATACCTTTGCTGTGTTCCCACTCTGGAGGATTAAACAGGAGCTAGTTGTGTAGGACTTGCCAATGTAAATATACAAATGATTTATAATACGCTAAGATTTTTTTAAGTTAATTTAAATAAATAAATTGCCAATATACTAATGCTTATGAGCTTCAAAATATTAAAAATAATTTTATCCATCTTTTTATTTGGATGCAGCAATAATCTTGATGCTAATTTAAATATCACATCAAATATTAAAGAAAAACTACAGCGCAACGAAACCATTAAATTAACTGTCAATGAAAAATTTGATTCGATTAAGATTTATAGCTCAAGTAAATTAATTTACAACTTTATAGACAACTCAATAAATAATTTAGAATTTGAGCTTGAAAATTTAAGACTTGGTCAAAATAATATTAATATTGTTTCGTTTTTTAATAATAAAAATAAATCAAAAAAATATAGTTTTATTGTTCTAAATGATGAAAAACCGAAAATTTATTCTTACAAAATAATTAATACTTACCCCCATGATATAAATTCTTATACTCAAGGGCTAGAATTTAGTAAAGGTTTTTTATACGAAAGCACTGGAAAATACGGTAAATCAAAATTAAGAAAAACTGAATATAAAACTGGTAAAACTTTATCAGAAATTAATATTTCTAATAAATACTTTGCTGAAGGATTAACAATCATGAATGATAAAATAATTCAATTAACATGGAGGGAAAAGATTGGATTAGTATATAATTTAGAGAACTTAGAATTAATAGACAAGTTCTATTACAATAAAAGTTTAGAAGGTTGGGGACTATGTAATGATTCAACTAAAATATTCAAAAGTGATGGCACTGAAAAAATTTGGATACTAGACCCAAACACATATAAAGAAATTGATAATTTTGAAGTTTATACTAATAAAGGCAAGGTTAATGGTCTAAATGAGTTAGAGTGGGTAAATGGTAAAATATACGCAAATAGATACTTAAAAAACGGAGTAGCAATTATTGATCCGACTAATGGTGCAGTTGAAGGTGTAATTGATCTTTCTGGGCTAAAACAAAGAGTTACAAATCATAATAATTTAGATGTTTTAAATGGTATAGCATTCAACAAAGAGAGTCAAACATTATTTGTTACAGGAAAAATGTGGGATAAGATATTTGAAATTGAGATAATAAAAAAATAAGAATCTGATTATGAGAAAGTTATTTTCATTAGTATTAAATATTATTATTATCATCTTTTGGAGCTCATGTAGAGAAGATTTTAATTTTAATATTACTGAAACACAACTAAGCTTCTCAAAAGATTCAGTCTACTTAGATACTGTCTTTACTAATATTGGTTCTAGTACTTACAATTTAAAAATATATAACAACTCAAACAACAACATTTTAATCCCTAGTATAAGCCTTGAAAACGGTGAGGATTCCTATTACAGATTAAATGTGGATGGTATGTATGGAGGTCAAAGTAATTCTGGGAAATACTTTGAAAATGTTGAATTATTAGCAAAAGACAGTTTGTTTATTTTTATTGAGACCACAATAGATATTACAAATTTAACAAATGAGTCTAATCAATTTTTATACAATGATCAAATCAATTTTGAGACTGGTTTTAATTCTCAAAAAGTAGAGTTAATTACATTAGTAAAAGATGCGGTATTTATCTACCCACATAAATACATTGATGAAAACACTGGTGAAAGTATTACTGAAACATTGAGTTTTGACACAGATAATGATGGTAACTTAGAAGAAACTAATTTACAAGGACGGTTTTTATTAGAAAACGAATTGAATTTTACAAATGAAAAACCCTATGTCATATATGGGTATGCAGCTGTACCAGAAAATAGCACTCTTACCATAGACAAAGGAGCAAGAATTCATTTTCATGCTAACTCAGGACTAATAGTGACTAGTGGCGCCTCAATTCATGTAAATGGTGAATTTAGTGAAAATCAAGAAACCCTAGAGAATGAAGTTGTTTTTGAAGGAGATAGATTAGAAACTAGTTTTGAAAATACCCCAGGACAATGGGGTACTATTTGGCTATTTAAAGGGAGTGTTAACAATATTGTAAATTACTCGACAATAAAAAATTCGACAATAGGAATCTATGCTGAAGATATTTTGAATTCTAGCAACCAATTAGTTATTACTAATTCTAAAATTTATAATTCTAGTAATTTTGGGGTTTTAGCAAAGTCATCATCTATAGACGCAAGTAATTTAATCATTAACAAAAGTGGGCAATCATCATTTGCTGCTACTTATGGTGGAGATTATAATTTAACCCATTGCACTATAACTAATTATTGGAATAGTAGTTTTAGGCAATTCCCTAGCTTATTAATTAATAACTATTTGATTGATAATGAAGGAGAAATAATAAATAACACAAACTTAAATTTTAATATAAGTAACAGCATTATAAGCGGAAATGAAAATATTGAGTTTTTAGTAGAACAATACGATGACTCAAATTTAAATTTTATGTTTAAAAATTGTATGATTAAATTCAACGATATTAATGATAGTTTTTCAAACGAAAATAATTTTGATTTTACAAATACTGATAAATATCAAAGTTTATATTTAAATTTAGATCCTGATTTTAAAAACCCTTATAACAATGAATTATTTATTCTTCAGGAGTCTGAACTAATTAATCTTGGAGACCAACAACTGTCTATAGAATTCCCATTAGATTTGCTGAACATTAGCAGAGTTAATGCACCTGATTTGGGTGCATATCAACATATTATAATTAATGATTAGTTTAAATTGAAAAAAGCGGAAATTTACTCATCATTGAATTGACATTCGAACCAATTTCCTTAAGCTTATCTTCATTATCATGATTCATTATAGCCTCATCAATAAAGTTTACAATTTTAGCCATATCATCAGTATCTAAACCTCTAGTTGTAACAGCAGCAGTACCTACTCTTATACCAGAAGTAACAAATGGGGATTTATCATCAAAAGGTACCATATTTTTGTTTACTGTAATATCAGCGACACCAAGAGCATATTCTGCAGACTTTCCATCAATACCTTTATTTCTAAGATCTATTAACATCATATGATTATCTGTTCCATTAGAAATAATATTGTAGCCTTTTTTTATGAATTCATTCGCCATTACCTGGGCATTTTTTTTAACATTTAAAATATAATACATAAAATCATCTTGTAAAGCCTCCTCAAAAGCTATTGCTTTAGCCGCAATAACATGTTCAAGTGGACCACCTTGATTGCCTGGGAAAATAGCTAAATCAAGCAATGAAGACATTTTTTTCAACTTCCCACTTTTAAATTTAATTCCAAAAGGATTTTCAAAATCTTCACCCATCAATATTAAACCACCTCTTGGACCTCTTAATGTCTTATGAGTTGTAGTAGTTACTATGTGACAAAAAGGAACAGGGTCATTCAAAACTCCTTTGGCTATCAAACCGGAGGGATGAGAAATATCTCCTAATAATAAAGCATTTACACTATCTGCAATCTCTCTAAACCTCTCATAATCAATATCCCTCGAATACGCTGAAGCACCAGCTATTATCATTTTAGGTTTCTCTCTAGTAGCAATTTCTTGTATTTTATCGTAATTTAAGATTCCAGTATCTTTTTCTACTCCGTAAAAAACAGGATCATATAATTGTCCAGAAAAATTAACGGAGGAACCATGCGTTAAATGTCCACCATGTGACAGATCAAATCCTAAGATTTTATCTCCAACATTTAAACAAGCAAAAAAAACAGCAGAATTTGCCTGACTTCCAGAGTGAGGTTGTACGTTAGCCCAACAAGCACCAAAAAGTTTTTTCGCCCTTTCTATAGCTAATGTTTCAATTTTATCCACTACCTCACAACCGCCGTAGTACCTCTTGCCAGGGTAACCTTCGGCATATTTATTTGTTAGTACAGAACCAGTAGCTTTCATCACATTATCACTTGTGAAATTTTCAGAAGCAATTAATTCAATCCCTTCAATTTGCCTAATTTTTTCTTCTTTGATTAAATCAAAGATTATTTGATCTTTTGACATGTAGTAATTTATTAATATTTATAGTTCAAAAATAAACAAATGGCAGGTTTAATAATGCAAAAAACATATATTTGGTATCTTAGTTATTAAAAACTAATTAACAATAACTAGTTTTATTAAAATGAAAGGGAAAATAACTATTACAAATAAAAAAGCAAGGTTTGAATATGAAATTCTTGATAAGTATAACGCTGGCATAGTATTATCTGGAACAGAAATTAAATCTATACGACTTGGTAAAGCATCTATTACCGAAAGCTTCTGTGAATTTAATGAATCAATCGAGCTATTTGTAGTTAATATGAATATTGAAACATACACTTTTTCTGCAAATTTTAACCATTTCCCTAAATCAACGAGAAAATTACTGCTAAATAAAAAAGAACTTCAAAAGTTAAATAAAAGTGTAAAAAACACTGGTCTGACTATAATTCCTCTAAAATTATATACCAATGAAAAAGGAATTGCTAAGCTAGAGATAGCACTTGCAAAAGGAAAAAAACTTTATGACAAAAGGCAGACGATGATCGATCGTGATAATAAAAGAAACTTAGACCGTGTTAAGAAGGAAAACAAAAGTTAATTTTTCTCTTTTAAAAGGGGAACAAACTGAAAATCTCCAAATTCAACTTTTTTATATTTTTTTTCAGAAATTTTAATAATCATTGTCATTGTTTGAGTATCAACTCCTAATGGTATAACTAATTTTCCATTTATTTTAAGCTGAGATAGTAACATTTTTGGGATATATGGAGCACCAGCAGTGACAATAATAGAATCATAAGGTGCTTCATTTTCATAGCCCTGATAACCATCACCAAATATTAATTTTTTAGGATAACAACCTATTTTTGGTAAAAACAAAGATGTTTTTTTAAATAACTCTTTTTGTCTCTCTACTGAGTAAACAATAGCTCCAAGCTCACATAATACAGCTGTTTGATAGCCACTACCAGTACCTATTTCTAGTATTTTATCTCCTTTATTAACTTTTAGTAATTCTGATTGAAAAGCTACAGTGTAGGGTTGAGAAATTGTTTGTCCAGCTCCAATAGGGAAAGCTTTATCTTGGTAAGCATGATCTATAAAACTTGAATCCATAAATAAGTGTCTAGGAATAGACTCAATAGCCTTTAAAACCTTAAAGTCTAAAACTCCTTTACGCTTCACTTCAAGAGCTAACTTGTTCCTTAAACCTTTATGTTTAAATGTATCTTTCAAGATTATAAAAGTAAATATATTTACATTAAAATTCTAGCTTTATTATGGATATAAAAATATTACATTTGTACTGTAACTTAATGTAATAAAATGAAAAGAAATATTGTAATTATTGGAGCTGGAACAATGGGTAATGGTATTGCTCATACATTTGCTCAAAATAACTTTAAAGTTACTCTTATTGATATAAACCAAAGTTCATTAGACATGGCGTTAAAAACTATATCTAATAATCTAGATAGAATGGTTACAAAAGAAAAGATTTCAATAGTGGAGAAAAAAAACACACTAAATAATATTACAACTAATACTAATATTAATAGTACCGCTAGCGATGTTGATTTAGTAATTGAAGCTGCTACAGAAAACTTAGATTTAAAGATGAAAATATTTAAAGAACTAGATGACTACTACTCAAGTAATACAATTTTAGCTTCAAATACTTCCTCAATTTCTATTACTCAAATTGGTTCATCTACAAATAGGCCTAATAAAGTTATAGGCATGCATTTTATGAACCCAGTTCCAATTATGAAATTAGTTGAAGTTATTAAAGGCTATGAAACTGATTTAGAAACTTTAAAGTTTATTAATAATATCACAAAAGAAGTAAAAAAAATTCCTGTAGAAGTTAATGACTACCCTGGGTTTATTGCTAATAGAATTTTACTACCTATGATAAATGAAGCAATCGAATCTCTTCACCATGGAGTTAGCTCTGTGAAAAGTATTGATACTATTATGAAATTAGGAATGGGACACCCTATGGGGCCGCTTCAATTGGCTGATTTTATAGGGCTAGACGTGTGCTTATCGATATTAAATGTAATGTATGACGGATTTAAAAGTCCGAAATATATTGCTTCTCCTCTACTTAAAAACATGGTATTAGCAGGAAAGCTAGGAATTAAGTCAAAAGAAGGGTTTTATGATTATTCTAATTCTAAAAAAGCCGAAGTTGTTTCTAAACAATTTCAATAATTGTTATGAGTATAGAGAAAAAAATAAGTCAAATTCAATCACAGGTTGGTAGTAAAGTCAGTCTAGTAGCGGTTTCTAAAACAAAAAGTGAAATTGAAATTACGAGAGCCTATAAATTTGGACAACGAATTTTTGGTGAAAATAAAGTACAAGAGCTTGTTTCAAAACAAAACAACTTACCAAAGGATATCAACTGGCATATGATAGGGCATCTTCAAAGAAATAAAGTAAAGTACATTGCTCCATTTATAAAACTAATTCACGGAGTTGACAATTTAAAACTTTTGAAAGAAATAAATAAACAAGCAAAAAAAAATAATAGAAAAATAGATTGTTTAATTCAAATAAAAATATCTTCAGAAGAAAGTAAATTTGGTCTTACATATAATGATGCTTCAAGCTTACTAAAATCAGAATTTATTTCGGAACTAGAAAACATTAATATAGCTGGATTTATGGGTATGGCGAGCAATACAAGTGAGCAATCTATACTAAAAAAGGAGTTTAATTTATTGAATGATTTTTTTAACGAATTCAAAAAAAATGATAAAAATATAAAAACATTGTCTATGGGTATGAGTAATGATTATATACTTGCTGTAGACTGCGGAAGTAACATGATTAGAGTTGGTAGTAATATTTTTGGATCTAGAAATTAAAAGATTATCATATATAGCATTGTTGATATAGAGACTACTGGAGGGAAATTCAATGAGGAAGGAATTACAGAAATTGCTATCTATAAATTTGACGGTAATGAAGTGGTCGATAAGTTTATATCTTTAATTAACCCAGAAAAAAGCATTCAGCCTTTTGTAGTTAATCTTACAGGTATTAATAATAAAATGCTTCGCAATGCACCTAAATTTCACGAAGTTGCTAAAAGAATCTTAGAAATAACTGAAGACACAATTTTTGTTGCACATAACACCTCCTTTGATTTTAGGATATTAAAAACTGAATACAGTAGACTTGGCTATAATTTTAAAAGAAATACATTATGTACTTTAGAATTATCAAAAAAGTTAATTCCAGATATGAATTCTTATAGTCTAGGTAAACTAACCAAACAACTAGGAATACCTCTTACTCAACGCCATAGAGCTAGTGGAGATGCTTTAGCTACAGTTAAGTTATTTAAATTATTATTAGATAAAGATTTAGAGAAAAAAATTATTATTGAAAATATAAAAAATAGTAATAAAAATAGTTTGCCTAAAAAATTGAATCAAATTTTAGATAACTTGCCTAACAGTGTTGGCATATATTATATGCATGATGAAAATTCTAAGATAATTTATATCGGTAAGAGTAAAAACATAAAAAAAAGAATTAACCAGCATTTTGCAGGCAAAGACAATAAGTCTAAGAAGTTACAACTTCATACAGAAACCGTTAGTTATGATGAAACAGGGAGTGAATTAATTGCTTTACTAAAGGAGAGTAATCAAATCAAATTACATAAACCTATCTACAATAGAAAGCTAAGAAAAAGTGTTTATCCATATGGACTTTACAGCTATAATGATGAAAATAACTATATAAATTTAAAGATTTCTAAAATAAATACTTCTTCAAAACCAATAACTACGTTTAAAAATATTAATGCAGGCATAGAATTTTTAAATAAGCTTATCAATGAATACAATTTGTGTCAAAAACTTTGTGGAATTTATAAATCTAAAAACAGTTGTTTTAAGTACTCAATTAAAGAATGCTCCGGGGCCTGTATTAATTTGGAGAAATATAAAGATTATAATCTAAGAATCTTAAAAGCTATTAAGTACCTAAATTTTGACAAGCAAAATTTTGCTATTATTGATAAGGGAAGAAATATAGATGAAAATAGTTTTATTTTAGTAGAAGATGGTTTGTTTATTGGTTTAGGATATTTTAACTTAAATTTTCAAATTAACAATATTGATGTTTTAAAAACAATTTTGATAAAAATGGATCAAAACAAAGACAACCAACTAATAATACAAAGTTTTTTAAAGAAATCAAAAAAAGTAAAACTTTTACAATACTAAAAAAATGAATAGTAAACCTGTAGGTTCTTTGAGGAGAAAGATTCATGAAGTAATTTATGAAGCTGATACTAAATCAGGTAAAGTATTTGATATAATTCTACTGTTTTTTATAATACTAAGTGTTTTTCTTGTAATTATAGAAAGTTTGGATGGTGTAAGCTCAAGATATATTAATTTCCTAAATTATAGTGAGTGGATAATTACAGTTTTATTCACTATAGAATATATCTTAAGAATAGTTTCTGTAAAAAAACCTTTCAGGTACATATTTAGTTTTTATGGGGTAATAGACTTACTATCAATAATTCCTAAATATATTTCATTATTTGTATTTGGTGCGCAATCTATAGCAGCACTTAGAGCTTTGAGACTAATGAGAATTTTTAAAATTTTAAAAATGAACAGGTTTATAGGGGCTTCAACCAACTTAAGAAGATCATTATTAGCGAGTAGGGCAAAAATTATAGTTTTTTTATTATTTGTTATTATTCTTTGTGTGATTTTAGGAGCTATCATGTATTTGATAGAGGGCAATATTAATAGTGGATTTGAAAATATTCCTAAAAGTATTTATTGGGCTATTGTTACACTAACGACCGTAGGCTATGGTGATATTGTACCTTTTACAGCTTTAGGAAAATTTATATCGTCAATAATAATGATATTAGGTTATGGTATTATTGCAATTCCAACAGGTATAGTCACTTCAAATATGACACTAACAGAAAGAAAAGAAATACAATTAAATACACAATCATGCTCAAATTGTTTAAAGAACAAACATTCTGATGATGCAATATTTTGCTCAAAATGTGGTGAGCCACTTACCGATGGATAAATACTTAATTACAATCGTTGGACCAACTGCAATTGGTAAAACTAACCTATCCTTAGAGTTAGCCAATTATTACAATACAGAGATCATTTCAGCTGATTCTAGGCAGTTTTATAAAGAAATGAGTATAGGCACGGCTAAACCATCAAATAAGGAATTAAACTGTGTTAAACATCATTTAATTAATAATAAAAGTGTCTCCGAAATATACAACTTAGGAGAATTTGAAAAAGACACTATCGAAATCATAAATAATATTCATGAAAAATCAAATCTTGCAATATTAGTTGGTGGGTCAGGACTATATGTTGATGCTATAATCTACGGACTTGATGAAATACCTGAAATTAAAAATAGCATAAGAGAATTGTTAAATGATGAATTTGAAACTAAAGGAATAAATTACCTGCAGAATAAATTAAAGAAATTAGATCTAACTACATACAATAGTATTGATTTAAAAAATCACAGAAGAATAATTAGAGCATTAGAAGTTACAATCTCATGTGGAAAACCCTATTCTTCCTATTTAAAAAAAACAAAGATTAATCGCAGCTTTAAAGTAATTGAAATAGGGATTAATGCAGACAGAGAAATAGTATATGAGAGGATAAATAATAGAGTTGATAAAATGATTAAAGATGGTCTAATTAATGAAGTTGAACAACTGCTAGAGTATAAAAAATTAAATAGTTTGAATACTATAGGCTACAAAGAAATATTTAATTACTTAAGTGGTGGAATCAGTTTAGACTTCGCTATTGAAGAAATTAAAAAAAATACAAGAAGATTTTCTAAAAGACAAGTGACTTGGTTTAAGTCAAAGGAAAATATAATTTGGTTTAGTCATAATTACAAATTAAAAAATATAATAAAAACTATAGAGGAACTAATTAACAACTAGCCTAAATCCTTCTCCATGAATATTTATAATTTCAACTGATTCATCATTTTTTAAATACTTTCTGAGTTTAGCAATATAAACGTCCATACTTCTTGACGTGAAGTAATTATCATCTCTCCAAATTTTTGTTAAAGCCAACTCTCTAGGCATTAAATCATTCTTATATAAAATCAACATCTTTAAAAGAAGATTTTCTTTTGGGGATAACTTAACTGGTAAATTATCTAAATAAGAAAGATGTCTTAACTTAGAGTTTAAATGAAAATCCCCGAATTCAAATTCAAATTCAGATGATTCAGCAACTGAGGTTCTTATATTTCTATTTATAATGGCATTAATTTTCATTAGCAGAACTTCACTATCAAAAGGTTTCTTTAAATAATCATCTGCACCTACCTTGTATCCCTTTAACACATCTTCTTTCAGAGATTTAGCAGTTAAAAAAATAATTGGGATGTCAGGGTTTTTTTCTTTAATTTCTTTCGCTAGAGTAAATCCATCTTTATAAGGCATCATAACATCAAGAATACATAAATCAAAATCATTCTTTTTGAACTTCTCAAAACCCTCCATACCATTTTTAGCATGTATTACCTCGTAATTATTAATTATGAGGTAATCTCTTAAGATGATTCCAAAATTCTGATCATCTTCAACTAATAAAATTCTGTTATTTACATCACTCATATTATATTATTTTTTGTTATAAACTGGTAATTTTATTTCAAAGGAAGTTCCTTTACCTAGTGAACTACTAACGGAAATATCTCCTTTATGGTATTTAATTATTTTTTTTACATAAGACAACCCCAGTCCATGGCCTTTGACATTATGCAAATTACCTGACTGTTCACGATAAAATTTATCAAAAATTTTGCTCTGAACATCTTTTGACATCCCAATACCATTATCCGAAATAGTTAATATGACATCTTTCTCATTTAATATCTTTTTTATATTTCTAGTGGATATTTTAATTACCGGATTGTTTTCAGAATACTTAATAGCATTGTCAATAATATTAATTATAGCATTAGTAAAATGAGTCTGATTAGCCTTTATATTTGTAAACTTTGAATTTAATTCTAGTTCTATTTTCCCATTTTTGCTTTTCATTATTAAATCTAAATGGCTAACGGCACTATGAACTAACTCATGTAAATCATGATCAATTCTCTTAATATTTAATTCATTTTTATCTAATTTAGAAATTCTTAATACATTCTCTACCTGTTCATTGAGTCTGTTATTTTCAACTTTGATCATATTCAGGTAGTTGATGACTAGTTCTTTATTATCTATAATTTTTGGGTTTTTAATAGAATCTAGTACTAGGTTAATAGTTGCAATTGGAGTCTTAAACTCATGAGTCATATTATTTATAAAATCTGATTTAATTTGTGCTATTTTTTTCTGTTTTAATAGTTGATAAATTGTACTTATGTAGACTATAACAATAATTATAGTAAATACTATAGATAAAATAATACCTTCAAAATAGGAATATTCAGAAGCTGAAAATTGATTTTTAAGGTTTGGGAAATACAAGTTTAGACTAAAATCACTCAAATTATTGTTATCCGTAAATATAGATGTACTGAAACTGCGATTTCTATCCCAACTGCTGAAATCAAAATTACCTGACTGAACTCTAGTTAGTAGATCTTTATCAAAAATTCCAAATTCAAAATTCAAGTTTAAATTATATTCTGATAAAGCATTAGTGATAAGATTATTAATCTCATCTTCTGAGATTCTTCTATGTATTGGATTTCTTTTAGCCAGATCTTTATATGCAGTCTCAAATAAAATCTCTTTGCTCCTAGAAATTTCTCCTATTCTTAATAATAATTGCTCAGGTGTAAATTGTCTAGTATCTGTATTATTAGAGCTAAGGCTAAATATTTTTTGTTCTCTTTCATTTGAAATTCTTGTAATGTTAATACTATCAATATTAATATCTAAAAAAGAAGGTAATTTTAAACTTTCTTCAATAATACCATTTCGATAAATGATAGTTTCATTTGAGCCATTATTTTCACTTATAAAGTATAAATTATTTATTGCGGTAGTATCGATATTAACTCCACTATTTATAAGCTCATTAAACTTGTACACATACTCAGAATATTCTCTTTTTTGTATGTCCTTGGAAACTTCAAGTAAAATGTTATTGATATTTAAAGCAAATTGTTCCATGCTTTTATCAATATTACTCTTAATAAAATAACTCTGTACAGAAATTATTCCCAAAAGAGATAAACTCATCAAGATTAATATCAGTATAAAGAACTTTTTATTCATACTACTAAATTAATATTAATAATACAGTGAGACATAGATTTAACCATAAGTTAACAAAAATTAATGATTTAGAATTTCCAAATGAATCTTATTAACATCATTAATCAAATCTGCATTTACATTATTATAAATTATAAAATCGGATAATTTCACAATCAAAGCATCTGTAACTTGATTATTGATTATGTTTTTAATTGATGAACTGCTCATGCCTCTTGATAAGAGTCTAGAGTGTCTTAACTTTACATCAGAAACAATTCCAATAACTTTATCAAAATTATTTTCAGAGTTGTTTTCAAAAATAATTGCAGATTCATATACAGAATAAGGAGCTACTTGATTATTTAACCAATTTTCGTAGTCCATCTTTACAAAAGGATGTACAATAGAGTTTATTAATTGGAGTTTATACTTATCATTAAATATTAAATCAGAAACATATTCCTTATTAAGTTTATTAGATCTATAACAGTCTTTACCAAGATGATTAATCAATTTATTTTTTACGTGAATATTTGAATTAATAATTTTTTTTGCACGATCATCTGATGTGAAAATAGGTATACCTAGTTTGAAAAACATATTTGAAATATGTGTTTTTCCACTTCCAACCCCACCTGTTATTGCAATTTTTTTCATTTTAAAATGACATATTGTACATTCTCATTCATCAATCTTAAATTTTTTATATAATTAGGTTTTTTTATTATTGTGGGAGTTAATTTTCCATTTTCATGAAATTGATTAAAATCGCAAATAATTTCAAAATCTTTAGAACTGTAAATTTGATAATTCTCTAAACTAACATTAAAAGATACTTTTATATTTTTTGGGTAATAATTAATCTTAGTATCTTTTGGGATATTGACAATTGAAACAGGAATATTGAAAATAGCTTCTGTAGACTTTTCAACATCGATGAAAACGTCAACAGTTTTGTCAGAGTACTTTAAATTATTGACTTCTAATAAATTAAGCTTAACAGACTGAGTTAAACTTAATTTTAAATCTGTGAGTTCTAAATCATAGGTGTTAATAGAATTAATTGAATTTAAAATTAATTCTGGACCAACAACAATAACCGAATCCTTCGATAATTTATAACTTTTAAAAAAATCATAACCTTGTGAAA
Organism: uncultured Flavobacteriaceae bacterium; assembly: GCA_949372955.1. GTDB lineage: Bacteria > Bacteroidota > Bacteroidia > Flavobacteriales > Flavobacteriaceae > SGZJ01. The sequence goes on from CASIAX010000008.1 coordinate 99,328, forward strand.
AACTTATATTTGAATTTAAAACTATAGGTATTTTTTTTGATTTCAACCTATCATAGTAAAAAAAAAGACTATCAAAATTAATTGAGATTAAATTGAATTCAGGTTTTATAAAATCAACAATATTAGTATACGTATTAGAGTTGGTTAGTATAAAAGATTTTGAATTATCAATACTATTTCCTGAGGGTATATTAATTGATTGATTCGATAAATAATGCTTAATGAAATCAAAACCAAATGATGAAACAGTTAAACTAATACTATCAGCAGATTGTTTAGTAACTATTTTATCATCTGCAATTTCAGTTAAGTTAATTTTATAAGTAACGGTTTTTGTATAAACCTTAGTCAATTTAACTATAGCGGAAAAGAGAAAAGATATCACTAAAAAAATAATAAAATTGTTTAATGTTTTATAATTAATTTTATATGAATTTTTAATTGTCATTAATTATTGTTTTTATAAAAATAATCAGGAAATTTATCTTTGATATTTCTGTTTGAATATAATAAAATAAAATTTGATTTTAGAAAACCAAATCCATAACCAACAAATTGAATTAAGGTAGTAAATACTGAATAAAAAGCTACTACTACGCTCCTATTTGTAATTAATGAGTTAATAAATATTAAAGCTCCATAAAGAATCAATGTCAATAGGGGAATAAAAAAATTAAATGGAATTAAGGCAAAACTTAAAATTAAATAAAAAAGTGCAAAAGTAGGCAACCAAAAAATAATCTTATTAGAAGATGGATGCCAGGTATTTATAATTGGCCTAACCATTCCAAACTTATAAACTTGGGTGAAAAAAGCATGAATATTAACTCTTCTTTTATGAAATACTTTGACGTTCTTATATAAACTAGACCTTAATTTAAGATCTGATATTCTTAGAGATAAATCCGGATCTTCACCAGGGTGAATATTTCCAAAACCGCCAGTTAATTCAAACGCTTTTTGTGAAATTCCCATATTAAAACTTCTAGCTTGAAAGTTCTTAGAATTTATATTACCCCCTCTTACACCTCCAGTGGTTAAAAAAGATGTCATTGTAAAATTCACAGCTTTTTGAAAATTTGTGAAAGAAAAATGCGAGTCATCTACTCCTCCAAAACAATCAACATACTCGTCATTTATATTTTGGAAGAAATTAATCAAGTAATTGCTAGGTAATATACAATCTGAATCTAATATTATAAAGTAATTACCTTGTGCGTTTTTCATACCATAGTTCCTAGAGTCACCAGGACCAGTATTGTTTTTTTTATAATAAGATATATTTAATTTTTCTGAAAATTTTGATATAATTTTGTCTGAACAATTGTTGGAACCGTCTTCAATAATAACAATTTCAAAATCAAAAAAACCTTCTAAATTCACAAAACTATTTAGAAGCTCATCAATTTCTTCAGGCCTATTGTAAACAGGGATTATAAATGAAATATTAATAGATACCATTTAACAAATGTAGTTAAACAAAGCAGTAATTAAGTATATTATTTTGTGATAGAATCCATCACAGAATCACTAACACCCATATTACTAAAACCTCCATCATTATATAAGTTTTGAAGTGTAACTCTCTTTGTTAGATCGCTAAATAATGTAACAGTGTAATTAGCACAATCTAATGCAGTAGCATTACCTAATGGAGACATTTTTTCAGCATAATTAATAAAACCATCAAAACCTTTGACTCCACTTCCAGCTGTAGTAGGAGTTGGAGATTGAGAAATAGTATTAACCCTTACTTTTTTGTCTTTACCAAAGAAATATCCAAAACTACGAGCTATACTTTCCAAAAATGCTTTATTATCTGCCATGTCATTATAATCAGGGAATACTCTTTGAGCAGCCATGTAAGTTAAAGCTACAATACTACCCCATTCGTTCATAGCATCTGCTTTATATAGTGTTTGCATAACCTTATGAAATGACATTGCAGATACATCTGTACCTTTTTGAGTCCAATCGTATTTTTGATCTGTGTAATGTCTACCCTTTCTTACATTAATAGACATTCCTATTGAGTGTAAAACAAAATCTAATTTACCACCTAATATTTTCATTGATTCAGAAATCAAATGCTCTAAATCTTCAATAGAAGTTGCGTCAGCTCCTATAACTTTAGAACCGGTTTTCTCTGCTAACTTATCAATTTCGCCCATTCTCATAGCGACTGGCGCATTAGATAAAACAAAGGTTCCTCCTTCTTCATGAACTCTTTCAGCAGTTTTCCAAGCAATAGAATTATGATCTAAAGCTCCAAATATTATACCTCTTTTTCCTTTTAAAAGATTATATGACATATTATAAGATTTTTCACAAATATAAGACTAATTGAGTAATTGCTTAGCATGAGCAACAGCAGAGTTAGAAATGTTATCTCCTTCAAGCATTTTTGCAATTTCTACAATTCTATCTTGATTATTCAGTTTTATTAAGTTAGTAGTAGTTGAGTTATCCATTTCTGTTTTATATACTTTAAAGTGAGACTCCCCTTTCGCTGCAATTTGAGGCAGATGTGTAATTGTGAATATTTGCATCCTAGAACTCATTTCTTGCATAATATCTCCAATTTTATTAGACACTTCTCCAGAAACTCCAGTATCAATCTCATCAAACATTAATGTCGGTAACTTTTTATAGTTGGCAATAATAGATTTGATAGCTAGCATAATCCTAGAAATCTCACCTCCCGAAGCAGAATATTTCAATAATTTAAAGTCTGATCCTTTATTAGCACTAAACTTAAATTCTAACTTATCCATTCCATTAAAAAGAAAATCCTCAACTGGACTAATTTCAATTAAAAACTGAGCACTCTTCATGCCTAAATCACCTAATATTTCCTTGAGGTTTTTAACTAAATTAGGAATTACATTAACCCTATTACTATTTAACTGTTTAGATAAAACTAACAATTCACTCTCCATGGCCTTAATTAAAGAATTAAGTGTGTGAATTTCATCATCAATATTATTTGACTTAGAAACCTTGGTAGTTAAATCAGATTGGATAATAATTAGATCATTCAAATTATCAACAGAGTGTTTTCTTAAGACATTGTTTATTTTTGATAACAAATCACCTATTTCGGATAATTCTACAGGGCTGTTAGTTAACCTATCATTTGAAGCTTGGATATCTTTAGAGATATCATCTAAATCAATATAGATTGAATTTAATCTATTATACAGACTTAAAAAAGAATTGGACTTGAAAGACAAGTCTTTAAGGTTTGAATTCAACTTACTCATTAATGAAATTATACCATGCTCGTTATCATTCAAAATAGAGCTGCTTAGATTTAAATCACTCTTAATATCTTCGAAATTAGACAACTCTTTATAAGAGTTTTCTAGTTCATCTAGATTAATATCAGAAATGTTTAAATTGTTAATTTCCTCTAAAAGATGGTTATTATAATCAAAAGCTTTTGAGAGCTCTAGTTTAGAGTCTTTAATTAGTTTTAATTCGGATTTATAATTTTTATATTTTAAGAACTTAACTTTATATTCTTTTAACAATTTATTATTATTAGAAACAGAGTCAATTACATCAAATTGAAAATCAATATTTACTAAATCTAAATTTTGGTGCTGAGAGTGAATATCTATAATATATTGGCTAATAGATGATAGTTGGTTTAATATTACTGGAGAGTCATTAACAAAAGCGCGGGATTTTCCTGAAGGTAATATTTCTCTTCTAATTATAGTATCCGTGTCGTAATCAAGATTATTATCTGCAAAAACATTCTTCAAATTATAATTAGAAAGATCAAAAGTTGCCTCAACAATACACTTTTTATTCAAGTTATTTATTGATGAGCTATCTGATCTTTTTCCTAAAAGAAGGGATAATGCATTTATTAAAATTGATTTTCCAGCCCCAGTTTCACCTGTAATTATAGTTAATCCATTATTGAAATCTACATTCAAATCATCGATAAGTGCATAGTTTTTTATGGATAGGTTTTTTAACACTTTGTTTTAAAGATTATAATTTAAAATTTTATTTTTCTCCATTTGCTTGAATGCATAGGAGCTACTTTTGACAGCATTGAAATTAAATTAGTTATTTCTACACTAGGCCCAGCACTAAAAATATCTTGAATTTCATCAGACTTCGCGTCAAAGAACACTTTCAGGATATATGAATTTGGTCTACGACTATTCATTCTTTCAAAAGATATGATAGATTTACTAATATTTATTTTTGATTTTTTAACATCTTCAAACATATTATCTAAACCGTTAAGATGATAGTCATACAATGCAAAACTAAACTCTTTATATGTAGGAGATAGTATATTATCAATTAAATAATAGCGAGTCTGACGACCATCTTTAGCATTCCAGCCAAGGTAATTAGTTCCATTAGAATAATCTAAAATATTTCTAGCTTGTTGGTAATATTTTTTGCCAGAGTTTAATTTAAAGGAATCAGAATCCATACCTAAAATAATGTAGACGTGATATGACAAAACGGAAATTAAGTTTGATTCAAACTGATTAGGATTAAAAACAAAATTTTGGAATTCTTGATATCTGAATGAAAAATCTTTATCTATATAATTATAGATTGGTGATTCATAAGAAGAATTAAAGATAGGTCTAGATGACTGTACTTGTAGAGTCCCACTAAAAACATCATTATCATATGAACTAATATTAACAATCATTGAACAATTTATTTTTTCCTTATTTGAAAAAGAAATATTAGTCCAATTGGAATTATTTATAAATTCTGAGATTTGATTTTCTAAAGTTTTAAAAATTTGCAAATTCTCATTACCTGTCTGAGTGGCATTAACAATAACACTACAATTTAGTTCTTGTGAAAATATTTGTGTAAAAGAAATTAAAAAAAAATATATAAATATTTTATTCATTTATTAATTCAATTATATTATTAATAATATCTAAAGAGACAGCTTTCTTATGTTTTAACGGAAAATTAATAATTTTATTTTCTTTTGATATAATAGAAACTTTATTAGTATCAAAACCAAAACCTGCTCCTTTGTCATTTAGAGAATTTAAAATTATTAAATCTAAATTTTTATTAATTAATTTACTTTTAGCATTCTCAATTTCATTGTCTGTTTCTAGAGAAAAGCCTATTAATAGTTGATTGGTTTTTGTCTTACCAAGGTGATATAAAATATCTTTAGTTTTCTCAACTTCAATAGATAAGTTCTGATTAGATTTTTTTAATTTTCTATTTGAAATAGATTTAGGTTTAAAATCTGCTACTGCAGCTGACATTATAACCACATCTGCTATACTATATTTATTTACAACCTCTTCAAACATTTGATCGGATGAAGTTATTAGTTTTAGCTGAATAGACTTAGATTTCAACTTTTCGTTAGTTGGACCACTAATTAAGATAACATTAGCTCCTAAATTAGAAGCTGTCTCTGCTAACTCAAAACCCATTTTTCCAGAGGAGTGATTTCCTATAAACCTAACAGGGTCTATTGGCTCAAATGTTGGACCAGCAGTAATTAAAAAAGTCTTTCCGCTTAAAGGCAAATTAATAGATAAATCTTTTTCAATAAAAGCAACAATATTCTCAGGCTTTGCCATTCTACCTTCACCAACTAAACCACTGGCTAATTCACCAGACTCTGGGGGAATTAGTATGTTGCCATAAGAAATAAGTTTTTCAATTGATAATTTAGTTGATTCATGTTTATACATATCTAGGTCCATTGCTGGAGCAAAATAAACTTTACATTTAGCAGATAAATATGTAGCTATTAATAGGTTGTCACAATTTCCATTGGACATTTTTGACAGAGTGTTGGCCGTAGCAGGACAAATTAGAAATAAGTCTGCCCATAAACCTAGTTCAACGTGATTATTCCATAACTCATCATCCTCGTCTGTGGTAAATGTAGACAAAACAGGGTTCTTTGAAAGTGTGGATAGTGTTAATGGTGTAACAAAGTCTTTAGCAGAGGGTGTCATAACTACTTTAACAGTACAATCTAACTTTATTAATAACCGAACTAAATTAGCAGTTTTATAAGCAGCAATACCACCAGTTACACCTAGTAATATTTTTTTTCCGCTTAAAACTGACATTAGATTACTTTTCTAGTGATTCTTCAGAGCTATTTCTATGATATATCTTTTCATCAAGCCATTCTTGAACAGCTAACGCGTGTGGCTTAGGTAACTTTTCGTAAAATTTAGAAACTTCAATTTGCTCTTTATTTTCAAAAATCTCTTCTAAACTATCGTTGTATGTAGCAAACTCTTCTAATTTATCGATTAACTCCGTACGTATATCAGAATTGATTTGTTCAGATCTCTTTGATATAATTGAAATTGCTTCATAGATATTATCAGTTGATTTGTCTATAATATTCCTATCGTATGTTTCTGTACTAACTGGTGCCTTTACTTTCTTTAAATCCATTTTTATTTAATTTCTAAGTTGTTTTTAATTTATTCAGTTCCTCAAATTTTAATTTTAAATCTTCGATAAACTCAGATTCATTGTAATACTTTAAGAAAGAATTATAATATGTAATCGCATCGTCTACTCTGTCTTGCATCTTGTAATTAACACTATTGATAGCTAACTGATATGCTGAATCAAATTTATAATACAATACTTTCTCTCTAAGAGAGGATCCTGGAAATTCAACCACAAAGTTATTGAATGATTTTATAGCAGCTTCATGATCATTAAGGGTGTTGTATTGTAATGCAGTACTGTAAACCTTATACTCAAGTTTATAATCCAGTTCAAATATAAGTGAGTTAGCATCTGCTATATATTCAGAATCTGGGAAAGTATTAATAAATAACTGTAATTTATCAATTGCAGTTTTAGTGTTATTTTGATCCTTTGAAAAAACAGGTGACATAAAATAATAACTCTTAGCAGCTAGAAAAGCTATCTCTTCATTTTTCTCGCTATTAGGGTAAGTATTTACGAATTTCTCCATTCGATAGTTTGAAGTATAGAAATCTTTTGTTTCATAAAAACACATAGCGTGCATATACATTAATTTTTGGGCTTGAGGCTTTCCTCTGTATTTAGGAACGATTTGTTCAAAAAGTCTATTCGCTTTTGAGAAATTTCCATCATCAAATAATGATGTTCCTAAGGCAAACTTGGAAGCGATATCATCGCCATTAATAGCTTTTTGATATTCGCCACAAGACATAAATATTATTGATATAAGTAATGTAAGTAGAGTTTGTTTCATAATTATTATCAATTTGCAAAAATAAACAAATTTAATGTATATAAAAAATATAGATCTATAGTCTTTAAAATATTATTTGGAGATTAATTTGTTGAGTTCATCATTAATTTGACTTCTTAGTTCTTTAGAAGCAGACAACAATGGAAGTCTTAATACATCATTACACAAATTCAATTTGCTTAGTACAAACTTTATGCCAGCTGGGTTATTTTCCTTAAAAATTAAAGAAATTATATCACATAACTCATTGTTTGCAGATTCTGCACTTAAAATTTTATTATTTAAGCCATCATCTATCATTTTAGAAAACATCTGTGGAAAAGCCTGGCCAATTACAGAGATAACTCCATCTCCACCGGCAACAACTGAAGAAAGGGCAAGATCATCATCACCAGAAATAATTAGAAAATTATCTGGCCTATTATTAATCAATTCTAAGTACTGATTAATATCATTACCAGCTTCTTTAATACCAATAATTGACTTAAATTCATTAGCAAGTCTTAAAACAGTATTAGGTAAAATATTTTTGGAAGTTCTTCCAGGAACATTGTACATTATAATAGGTTTCGATATGTTTTCAGTTAAATATTTGTAATGCTGATAAATACCTTCTTGTGTTGGCTTATTGTAATAAGGTGATACCGATAAAATAGCAGAAACGGAAGTTAGATCTAGTGAATTAATTTCTTTGACTAATCGAACAGTATCATTACCTCCCATCCCTAAAACTAATGGTACTCTATTATTATTTACACTAACAACTGTATTAATTATCTTCTCTCTTTCAGAAGTATTAACAGTTGGGCTTTCACCAGTAGTTCCATTTATAACTAAATAATCAATACCGTTAGCAATATTAAATTCAACTAGTTTTTCAAGAGAATCATAATCAATTGAAAAGTCCTTATTAAATGGCGTAATTAAAGCAACTCCTGTACCAATAAATTTTTTAATACTCATATTTTTTGTAAACCTTTTAAGTATTTCTCAATTTCTGTTTTAAAAATATCAACAAAACTGCATTTGATATTAATTATAAAATCATGTAGTCTTTGGTCTTTACTTGATACTCCAATTTTAAAATTTGCCTTTGATTTTGCAGTTATTAAGTTTAACTCATAAAGGTCTTCATTATAATAACTTATGAGAGCATCAAATTCAGTTTCAATGAACTCATTTACATCATAATTAGAAATATTTCCATTCCATCCAAAATCTAATGGAGTAAAGTAAGAATCCCAACTAGTAAGAGTTTCATCTTTTTCAGTAACATATGCGACAAATTTTATTTTGTTCTCATTTACACCTAGGTAAGTAAAAACATTTCTTAACGAATCATAATCGCTAAACTCCTCTAAGTTTATTATAACACCAACAGATTTAATTTTATTGTTGTTAACTGAAGCTTTGCGATTATTTAGAATATTATTTAAATATTTAACGTTTGATTTTTTCTTGAATAATTTAAAAAACATATATTTAAAAGTATTATACAAATGTAATAAAGATGAATTTGATTTAAACAATAAAACTCTAATGAAATCAATAATTAAACTTTTTATATCCTCTATTTTACTAGCTACTTTTAGTTGTAATGGAGATTTTCAATTATATGAAGTTCAAGCTAGCCGAATAGAGATAAATAACACTGTAAGTGAAGATTCAACATTTTTAAAGTTCATAAAACCATATAAAAAAAATATTGAAAAAGATCTTTATACGACTTATGCATATTCACCAAAGACTTATGATAAAAAAAATGGTGATTTAAACACTGCAGTAGGAAATATGATGGCTGATGCAGTTTATAAATTAGCAAACCCAGTTTTTAAATCTAAAAAAAGTAAAAATATCGATTTTGTACTACTTAACTATGGGGGTATAAGGTCAGCCATTTCAACTGGGAACATAAACAAGAATACAGCCTATAATTTAATGCCTTTTGAAAATGAGGTAGTAGTTGCAAAACTTTCTGGAAAAGACATATACGATCTCATAAATTATTTAGCAATCGCTAGACGAGCTCATCCAATTTCAAGACTAAAAATTGAATTAGATAAAAACTATAAACTAGTCAATGCAGAAATTAATAATAATAAAATTGATATTGACAAGTATTATTATGTAGCTACAAGTGATTTCTTAATTAATGGAGGAGACAAAATGACTTTTTTCGAAAAAAGTATAGAAAACACTTTTTTAAATTATAAAATAAGAGATATATTAATTGATTACTTTATTAAAATCGACACTTTAAAGTCTAAAATTGATAACAGATTTATTAGAACTAAATAATGAAAAGAAGAAACTTTATTAAAAACACATTATATTCTAGTGCAGCTCTGGCATCTACCTCTCTATTGTCTAATAGCTGCAGTAATAATAACCTAAAAAAAATAACTATTCTTCATACAAATGATGTTCATAGTCATATTGATCCGTTTGACAAAGACAATGATAAGTTTGCATTTAAGGGGGGTGTTTCCAGAAGAGCTAGCATAATTGAAAAAATCAGAAAAAAAAACTCAAACACTCTATTATTGGATGCCGGTGATATTTTTCAAGGCACCCCTTATTTTAACTACTATGGTGGGGAGTTAGAATTTAAATTAATGAGTATGTTAAAATACGATTTAGCAACTTTAGGTAATCACGATTTTGATAATGGAATTGATGGCCTTTTCAAGCAATTACCCCACGCAAATTTTAATTTTGTTTCTGCAAACTATGATTTTAAAAACACAGTTTTAGATACCCTTGTAAAACCTTACCAAATTTTTTACAAGGACGGAATTAAAATCGGAATTTTCGGACTAGGAGTAGAACTGGATGGAATGGTAACAAAAAATCTATATAAAGAAACTAATTATTTGGACCCTATAGAAATCACTCAAGGGGTTGTTAGTACATTAAAACAAACAGAAAAATGTGATTTAATTATTTGCTTATCTCATCTTGGTTATAAATACGATGATTATCAAAATAAAGTATCTGATACAAGTCTAGCTAAGGCAACTAAGGATATAGATCTTATTATAGGCGGACATACACATACGTTTTTAAATAAACCAGTGGTAATTGATAATATTGTAGGTGAAAAAGTAATTGTAAACCAAGTAGGCTGCCATGGATTATTTTTAGGCAAAATTGATTTTTACTTTGACTCCTTTAAAAACAAAATGTATGATGGGGTTTCGATTGAAGTTTAATTAATCATCTGAATAAAATCATCTTCAGAAATTATAGGCACATTTAAAGATTCCGCTTTAAGTCTTTTACTTGGCCCCATATTATCTCCAGCTACAACATAGCTTGTTTTGGCAGATATTGATGATTTTACCTTACCTCCATTTTTTTCAATTTCGAGTTTCAATTCATCTCTTGAGAATTGTAAAAAAACTCCACTAACTACAAACATAGATCCTAAAAGCTTATCGGATTTAATAATTTTACTACTGGATATTTGAAAATTTAATCCATAAAACTTAAGATTATTAATTATCATGATGTTTTCTTGAGTAGCAAAAAAGTTAATAACACTTTCTGCAATTTTACCACCTATTTCATCTACAGTCTCTAAATCTTCATAAGACGCACACATAAGAGCATCTATATTATTATAATGGTAAGCTAATTTTTTTGCAACTGTTACCCCTACATGTCTAATTCCTAAGCCATACAAAACTCGATCAAAACTAATTTCTTTTGACAACAGAACACCACTTATAAGATTTTCAGAACTTTTCTGAGCCATTCTTTCTAGCCCTATAACATCTTCAATTTTTAATCTATATAAATCTGAATAATTCTTTATCAAATTATTCTCTACTAATAAGTTGACAGTTTCCGCTCCTAGTCCATCTATATCCATTGCTTTTCTAGAAATAAAATGCTGTATCCTGCCTGAAACTTGAGGTTGACAGAAATTGAAATTTAAACAGTAATGATTCGCTTCGTCTTCATTTCTTTTTAATTCTGAATTACACTCAGGACAATGATTTATATATATTGTTTTTTCTGAACTAACTGATCGTTTAGATAAATCAACTTTTACGATTTTAGGAATAATATCTCCTCCCTTTTCAACGAACACAGTGTCATTTATTCTAATGTCCATTTTATTAATAAAATCCGAATTATGTAATGATGCTCTTTTAACAATTGTTCCTGCTAAATCAATTGGTTCAAAATTAGCAACAGGAGTTATTGAACCAGTTCTCCCAACTTGATAAGAAATATTTTTTAGTATTGTTGAAGATTGCTCAGGTTTAAATTTATAAGAGATTGCCCATCTTGGAAATTTGGAAGTAAAACCTAATTCATTTTGCTGATTAGTATCATTCACTTTAATTACAACTCCATCAATTTCAAATGGTAGGTTATTTCTATTGAACTCCCAGTATTTAATAAATTCAAAAACTTCTTCAATTGATTTGGCTAGTTTAATTTCATTTGAAACATTAAAACCCCATTTTTTAGCAATCTCAAGAGATTCAAATTGAGATTTAATTGTACCACTAGATTCTACAACAGAATATAAAAGACATTCCAAAGGTCTTTTAGAAACTTCTTTACTGTCTTGTAGTTTTAAGCTACCAGAAGCAGTATTTCTAGGGTTTTTAAATGGCTCTTCGCCGTTTGATAATCTTTTAGAATTGAGTTTCTTAAAACCTTCTATAGGCATTACTATTTCACCTCTTATATCAAAATTTTTAATAAAATTTCCTTGAAGAACTAACGGGACAGTTGGAATTGTCTTGATATTCGCAGTTACATCATCGCCTTGTATACCATCTCCTCTTGTAATTGCTTTTACAAATTTACCATCAACATAAGAAAGGCTAATAGATGCACCATCATATTTTAACTCACAGGTATATTCAATATTATTTTCAATTATTTTTTTTATTCTCTTTTCCCAATCATATAAATCTTCAATTGAATAAGAATTATCTAAAGAATACATTGGAAAATTATGTACAATTGTTGAAAAATTTTTTGTGATATCACCTCCAACTCTCACGGTTGGAGAATTTGAATCGTAGAACTCAGGATGTAAGTCTTCTAATTTTTTGAGCTCTTTTAATCTTAAATCAAAATCATAATCCGATACACTAGAATCATCAAGAACGTAATAATTATAATTAAGTTTATGTAATTCAGATCTTAGAGAATTTATTTGTTCTTTTACATTCATAAATTACGGTTGGAGAATAACCTATTTTTATTATCTTTAAACATCTAATATACTAAAATGACACACAAGAGAATAATAGTTTTTAGTCTTTTTTTAATTATTAATTCATGTAATTTTTTTGCATTTTCAAATGAAATAATTCCAAATCCAGACTCACAAGTTTTAAAAGGCGGTGACTTTATATTATCTAATAATACAAGTATAAATTACCCGGATGATTTTAAAATATCTGCGGAATTTTTGAAGGATTTTATTCAAATTGGAGAAAATCATAATAATTCATTTACTAAACTATTTAAATTCTTTAATTCAGGTAATGAAATTAATTTCATAAAAAACAACATTGAAAATGATGAAGGTTACAAAATAGAAATACTATCTGATGAAATTAATATATACAGTAGTTCTAATAAAGGAGCTTTTTACGCTGTACAAACTCTAAGACAACTATTACCTGTTGAATTTGAAAATAACAAAACAAGCTTAGATGAAATAAAAATCCCATGTCAAGTAATTAAAGATTCACCTAAATTTAAATACAGAGGAATGCATCTAGATGTTAGTAGACATATGTACTCAGTGGATTTTATTAAAAAATATATTGATGCTTTAGCTATGCTAAAATTTAATACATTTCATTGGCATTTAACAGAAGATCAAGGTTGGAGAATTGAAATTAAAAAATATCCAAAACTTAATTCAATTGGATCATATAGAGATTCTACTTTAGCTGGACATTATACTGATAAACCTATTAAGTATGACAAAACTAGATACGGAGGCTATTACACACAAAAAGAAATTAAAGAAATTGTTGCCTTTGCTAACTCGAGAGAAGTACTAATTATCCCTGAGATTGAAATGCCTGGGCATGCACAAGCAGCAATAGCATCCTATCCATATTTAAGCTGTAATCAAGAACAAATAGGAGTAGCAACTAGCTGGGGTGTTTTTGAAGATATTTTTTGCACAAGAGAAACTACCTTTAGTTTTTTGGAAGATATAATTGACGAAGTAATTACTTTATTCCCTGGTGAGTATATTCATATTGGCGGAGATGAAGCTCCTAAGAAAAGATGGGAAGAGTGTAGTCATTGTCAGAGTTTAATTAAAAAAGAAGGATTAAAAGACGAGCATGAACTTCAAAGTTATTTTATAACTAGAATGGAGAAATATATTAATTCAAAAGGTAAAAAAATAATTGGCTGGGATGAAATTTTAGATGGTGGACTTGCTCCTAATGCTACAGTTATGTCTTGGAGAGGGGAAAGTGGAGGAATCAAAGCTGCGCAAATGGGGCATGAAGTTATTATGAGCCCTAATGCAAATTTATATTTCGATCACTATCAATCAAAAAAAGATGGGGAACCAGTAGCGATTGGAGGCTTCACTCCTATCGAAGAAGTGTATAATTACAATCCAATACCTAAAGAACTAAATGAAAAATATAATAAATATATTATTGGTGCACAAGCTAATGTTTGGACAGAGTATATGAAAACTAGTGAACATGTAGAATACATGGTGTTCCCAAGGATTTTAGCACTTTCTGAAGTACTTTGGAGCAGCAATAGGACTAATTTCACAGAATTTAAATTAAGGGCTAAAAACTACTTTAAAAGATTAGATAAACTAGATATTAATTATTCTAAACATCTAGAAAAAGAAGAAATAAAATGATATTAGAGGTTTGTGCTAACTCATATGAGTCTGCAATAAATGCTGAGAATGGTGGCGCACACAGAATTGAACTTTGTGAAAATTTATCTGTTGGCGGTTTAACCCCTAATTTTGAATTAGCTAAAAAAGTAATAAATGAGTTAAATATTCCTGTATTTATCTTAATTAGACCAAGAGATGGAGATTTTAATTATTCAAATGAAGAATTTGAAAAAATAAAAAAAGATATAATTCTATTTAAAGATCTTGGTTGTAAAGGAATTGTCTCCGGAATACTAACTAAAGATAAAAATATAGACATAAAAAAAACAAAAGAATTGATAGAACTTTCAAGACCACTTGAATTTACCTTCCATAGAGCATTTGATGAGGTAAATAATCCCAAAGAAGCATTAAATCAATTAGTAGAATTAAAGGCTGACAGAATACTTACATCTGGTCAAGAGAAGACTGCAATTGAAGGAATAGAAATGATTAAAAAATTAGCTGTTCTTAGTAAAAATAAAATAAAAATTATGCCAGGTAGCGGCATTAATTCAGCAAACATTATTGAATTCACCAAGCTTGATATAAATGAGATTCATGGTTCATTTTCTAAACAAGAAGAAAATAATAAATCAATTTCTAACATTAATATGATTATGAATTGTGTTAAATTGATTAATGACTGTAAATAATTGTAATAATATTAGTATTATTTATTATTAAATATTGCTTTGATAATATTTATCATCTGTTCGTTTTCAATTAGAAATGCGTCATGCCCATATTTAGATTTAATTTCGAATATGTTAACATTTTTTTTAATTTTTTTAATTCTTTCATGCATTTTCCAATTTTCATTTGAACAAAAAAGAAGATCTGAATCAATTGTAATTATATTAATGTTACCAGTAATTTTTTTTATTAATTCGTTTAATATATCCTCTCCTCTAGTTATATCTATAGTTTTAAGGAGTTGATTCATTGATTTATAAGCTTGAACTTTAAATCTATTTTCAAGGCTTTTCCCATGATGATTTAACCATGCCTCGATACTATATATGTTATCTTTTTTTTCTCTACTATATCTTGAATTAAAGGACTCAGGTGTTCTATAAAGTGTCATTGCATGTATTCTGGCATCATAAAGTGGTTTTGACGAATTATTTAGAATACTATCTTGAATAAAACAATTAGCGATAAGCCAATCACTTGATTTCCAGTCTGAAGCAACTGGAATGATATGTTTTATCAAATCAGGATTTAATATTGCTAATTCCCATACAATTCCACCACCAAGAGAACCTCCAATGGCGGCATATAGTTTATTTATGTTTAATTTTTTTAAACCGATACTAAAAATTTTAGCTATATCAATAGCAATAAAATCTTTATAATTATATATTAAATTTTCTTCAATATTATCATATCCATTTCCTGGAATATTAAATGAAACTACTGTGAATTTATTGGTATTAATAATTTTGTTTGATCCAATTAATTTATTCCACCATCCGTTTCTGCCAGCAACATTAGAATTCCCAGTTAAAGCATGATTCACTAAGATTACAGGCGAAACTCCAATTGGTTTGCCAAAAATTTGATAGGATAATGATATTTTTTGCAAACCACCATCAAATCTTTTATAGTTAAATGGTGAAATATATTTTATTTTATTAGACATATATTATATGTAATTAAGCGCTTCTCTTAAATCTTCTTTTAAATCATATAGACTTTCCAATCCAACAGATAATCTAATTAAATCTTTGGACACTCCTGTTTTTATTTGATCTTCTTCGGATAGCTGTTGGTGAGTTGTGCTAGCAGGATGAATTATCAATGATTTTGTATCACCAATATTTGCTAATAGAGAAAATAATTTTGTAGAATCTACTACTTTTTTTGCTGATTCATAACCACCTATTACTCCAAAAGTAACTAATCCACTTTGCCCATCTGGCAAGTATTTTTTTGCGTTTAAATATTGTGAATCAGATCTTAATCCTGGGTAATTAACCCATCTAACTTTTGGGTTTTTTTCTAGCCATTTAGCAAGTTCTAGTGCATTAGAGCAGTGTAGATTCATTCTTATTTTAAGAGTTTCCATCCCTTGAATAATTTGAAATGCATTAAATGGGCTAAGAGCAGCTCCATAGTCTCTAAGCCCTTCAATTCTAACTTTAGCAATGAATGCAGATTCGCCTAATACTTCACTATAAACTAATCCATGATATCCAGCAGATGGCTGAGTAAATTCAGGAAATTTACCATTTGCCCAGTCAAATTTACCTGCATCAATTATTACACCACCTAAAGCTGTTCCATTTCCATTAATGTATTTTGTAAGAGAATGAATAATAATATTAGCACCATATTTAATAGGATTTAATAGTGCCGGAGTAGCAACAGTATTATCGACTATAAGAGGAATTTTTAATTCTTTTATTTTTTTTGAAATTTCTTCAATATCAAGAACATCTAATTTTGGATTTCCAAGAGACTCAATAAAACAAACTTTTGTGTTTTCTTTAGCAGCTTCAATAAAATTATTGGGGTCAGATGGATCAACAAAAGTTGTTGTAATACCATGCCTAGGTAGAGTAACACTTAACAAATTATAAGTGCCGCCATACAAGCTGTTTGATGCTATTATATGATCTCCAGTTCTTAATAATGTTAAAAGGGTAGTTGCTATTGCTGATGCTCCAGATGCTGTAACAACAGCAGCTATACCTCCTTCTATTGATGCTAACCTTTGCTCTAAAATATCATTTGTTGGATTATTTATTCTTGTATAGATATTTCCAGATTCAGCCAAGGAGAAAAGATTAGCCGCATGATCAGAATCATTAAAGACATATGCCGTAGATTGATAAATAGGAACAGCTCTAGTTCCAGAATTACTTTTCACATCATGACCATGATGTAATAACTTTGTTGCAAATTTGTGATTACTCATTTTTTGTTTTTTTGTATTAATTAATTAGCACAAAAGACAGCATTAAAAAAATGCATAAATAGTAATATGTTATAAGAGAAAAACATGAAATTATTTAATTTCATATTAGTTATCTATCCATAATTGGTAGAATTTAGCACCTTCTTTAATTGTTAAAGGGTTGCTAAGGCATCACAGGGTCTATCCCTCCGCCTTTCTTGATAACACGTCAATATGTTTATTGAACTTTTGAATTACTAATATATATATAATTAAATATCAGTGAACTTTATTTTGTTGGTTTTTTTTAAGTTTTATCATTTTTACATAAATAGCTTATTTAAATTGTGTTAAATTGATTTTCAATACAGTAAAAATACTATTTATGGAAAAATATAAATTTTCGAATTAATTTTTGTATTTTTTTATAAATGAGCGAATGCCATTAATTCCATAAGAATTTATGTGATTAATAAATGCACTTCCAATTATAGCCCCTTCTGAAAATTGAATAGCTTCATTAAAAGATTTGGAGTCAGAAATGCCAAAGCCTATAATCTTTGGAGACTTTAAATGCATATTTTGAATTCTTTCAAAATAATCAGTCTGCTCACTATCAAATCCATTATTACTACCTGTTACACCTGAGCTACTTACCATATAAATAAACCCAGTTGAAATATTGTCAATTAATTTAATTCTGTCTTTGTTAGTTTGAGGAGTAATTAAGAAAATATTTAATAAATTGTTTTCTTTAAATATACTTTCATACGATTTTAAATATTCTTCTATTGGTAAATCTGGTATTATTAATCCATCGACCCCAACCTCTTTGCACTTTTTACAAAAATCATCAACTCCATATTGTAATATTGGATTAAAGTACCCCATTATTATTAGTGGAATTTTTACTGTTTTTCTAATATCTTTTAGTTGATTAAATAATAGATCTGAATTCATTCCATTATTTAATGCTACAGTTGAACTAGTTTGAATAGTTAGTCCGTCTGCTAATGGATCACTAAATGGAAGTCCGATTTCCACCATACTAACCCCGCTTGCTTCTAAATTTTTAATTATTTTGCAGGTGTCCTCTAATTTTGGATGTCCAGCAGTAAAATAGATAGATAGTATATTATTGTTATTATCTAATTCTTTGATTATTCTATTCATAATTAAAGTTTAAAATAATTTATGTAAGTGTCTAAATCTTTGTCTCCTCTACCTGATAAATTGATTACCACTATATCTTCTTTTTTAAATTTTTTATTTTCTAACACTGCAAAAGCATGAGCAGTTTCAATTGCTGGAATTATTCCCTCTAGCCTTGAGAGTTCAATTCCGGCCTTCATTGCTTGACTGTCAGTTATTGAAATAAATTCTGCTCTTTTAGTTTTATATAAATTAGCATGCATTGGTCCAATTCCTGGATAATCTAATCCTGCTGAAATTGAATATGGCTCAGTTATTTGCCCGTCTTTAGTTTGCATAAGTAATGTTTTACTTCCGTGAATTACACCAGTATTTCCTAAAATTGAAGTGGCTGCACTTTTCCCAGAATCTATACCCATTCCTGATGCCTCTACCGCAATTAACTTTACGTTTTTATCATCTAAGTAATGATAAAATGCTCCTGCAGCATTACTTCCTCCGCCTACACATGCAATTA
Source organism: uncultured Flavobacteriaceae bacterium (assembly GCA_949372955.1). Lineage (GTDB taxonomy): Bacteria > Bacteroidota > Bacteroidia > Flavobacteriales > Flavobacteriaceae > SGZJ01. Next base: position 118,037 of record CASIAX010000008.1, read on the forward strand.
TATAATCAGGAGATGAACTTCCTTCCATGGATTCTAATTGCCATTTAATTTCTTCTGAAATAATTGCTTGAAATCTAGCGACCATATCTGGATACGGATGTGGACCAACTACACTTCCTATTATATAGTGTGTGTTTTCAGGGTTGTTAATCCAATCTCTTATAGCTTCATTTGTAGCATCTTTAAGTGTCTTACTTCCAGATTTTGCTGGAATTACTTTTGCACCTAACATTTTCATTCTAGCGACATTTGGAGCTTGACGTTCAATATCTAGTTCCCCCATATAAATAACACATTCAATCCCCATCAAAGCACATACTGTAGCGGTCGCCACTCCATGCTGCCCAGCACCTGTTTCAGCAATTATTCTTGTTTTATTTAATTTTTTTGCAACTAATATTTGCCCAATAGTATTATTTATTTTATGTGCTCCAGTATGGCATAAGTCTTCTCGTTTTAGATATATTTTAGTATTATACCTTTTGGACAGCTGTTTGGCAAAGTACAAAGGAGTTGGTCTACCTACATAATTTATTAGTAATTGATTAAATTCTTTTTTAAAATCTGGGTCATTCATGAATTTTACATAATTCAATTTTAATTCTTCAATATTTGGATATAGCATCTCTGGAATAAATGCCCCTCCAAATTCTCCGTAGTATCCATTTTTATTTATGTTATAACTCATTTTAAATTGCTTATTAAGTTCTTTATTTTTTTTACATTTTTAATACCTGGCTCTATTTCATACATGCTATTTACATCAATAGCAAAACAAAATTTACCTGCCTTTGTTTTACGGAATTCAATAATATCGTTTACATCTCCTATTCCTATTCCCCCACTTAAAAAATATGGTTTAATTAATCGGTAATTTTTTAAAATCTGCCAATTAAATTTATAACCATTCCCCCCTGGATAGCTCCCTTTTGTATCAAATAAATAGTAATCGCAGGATGTGTCAAATTCTTTAAGACATTCAAAATCGAAATTTTCATCTATACTGAATGCTTTTATAATTTTAAAATTATTCTTTTTTAGATCTGCACAAAATTTGACATCTTCATTTCCATGTAATTGAACAGTGTTTATGTCATATTTACAAAGTATATCTTTAACTTTTTCTATAGTTTCATTTACAAATACAGCTATCTTTTCAATTTTATTTGATATAATTGGAATATCACCAGTGACGAACCTTTTTGACTTATTATAAAAAATAAATCCCATGTAATCTGGATTTAATTCTGAAACATCAATGATGTTATTATTTTCTCTCATTCCACAAACTTTAAGCTTCATTTTAAATTTTTAATGAGTTAATAAAATTATTTGCCATTTTTCCAGGATTCTCATTTTTCATAAAATTCTCTCCTATAAGAAAGCCATCATAACCAATGTCTTTAAGTTCCTTTATTGAACTTATTTTAGATATTCCACTTTCTGATATTTTCATATAATCATTAGAGATGTGAGGGAGTAATTTTTTACTTATACCCATGCTTGTTTTAAATGTTTTAAGGTCTCTATTATTAACACCAATAATATCAACACTATCATTGGAATATAAATTTATCTCGTCGATATTATGAACTTCTAATAAAACCTCAAGTCTTAATTCTTTAGCTTTTTTTGCCAAGTACTTTAATTTATCTACGCTGAGAATAGCAGCAATTAGTAATACTACATCTGCGCCATATGCCTTAGCTTCGTATATCTGGTATTCATCAATTATAAAATCTTTTCTTAGTATTGGTAGATTGCAGCTTGATTTGGCTAATAATAAATCTTCTAACGAACCTCCAAAATATTTTTGATCTGTAAGTGTTGACATTCCAGATGCACCCGCATTCATATACCCCATTGCTACATCTTGAACATTTGAATTTTGATTGATAATTGATTTCGAAGGAGATCTTCTTTTAAATTCTGCTATGATTCCAAAATCACTATTGTTTATATTATCTTTTAAGGATGTAGTTTGTAAATTAAATAACTTAAATCTCTCAAGGTCCTTAATCGAAATAAACTTTTTCTTTAGAAAAATTTCATTTTTTTTATCGATAACTATTTTTTCTAAGATGTTCATTTTTTGCTTATTTTTTGAAGAGATTTTAGAGATTTTAATGCTCTTTTAGAATTTAAAGACTCTTGTGCTAATTCAAATCCTTGCTGGATACTAACTCCTTTATAAGTTGAAATTGCAATTCCTGCATTAGCACATACTACGTTATTTTGAGCTTCAGATCCATTTCCGTTAATTATATCCATAAAAATTTTTGATGAAGATTCAATTGAATTACCTCCAGAAATTTGATGTTTTTTAATCTGTGGTACTTTTAAGTAATTAGCATCAATAATTATTTCTGAACTATTAGTACATATTTTAGTTTTACCTGTTAACGAAACCTCATCATACCCGTCAAGAGAATGTATAATACTGTATTTTTTATCTGTTTTTTGATATAAGTAAGAATAAAGCCTTAATAATTCTAAGTTAAATACACCTACCATTTGATTCTTTGGTAAAGAGGGGTTTACCATTGGTCCTAGAATATTAAAAAAAGTTTTAACTCCCATTTTTTTTCTAATAGGAGCTACATTTTTCATTGCAGGATGAAATAGTGGAGCATGCAAAATACATATTCCAGCCTTATCAATACATTCAATTAAAAAGTCCTGATCATTAGAAAACTTAACTCCTAAGAAGTCTAAAATATTGGAAGACCCACAAGCTGATGATACTCCATAATTTCCATGTTTTGCAACTTTAACATCTATACCAGCACATATAAATGAAGATAAGGTTGAAATGTTAAATGTATCTTTTCCATCTCCTCCGGTGCCACATAAGTCTATTGTATTAAAATCAGATAAATCAATTGGTAGACATAACTCAAGTAAGGCTTCTTTAAAACCTATTAGTTCTTCTATTGTAATACTTCTCATCAAATAAACAGTTAAAAATGCAGCAATTTCATTTGAGTTATAATCTCCTTTAGAAATTTTAACTAAAACAACTTTAGCCTCATTTTTAGATAAATTTTCATGATTTGTTAATCTATTTAATATGTTTTTCATTATTAAGAATTTAACCAGTTATTTAATATTTGTTTTCCGTCTGGCGTAAGAAGGGATTCAGGATGAAATTGAACTCCTTTTACATCATAATTTTTGTGTCTAAGAGACATTATATTACCATTATTATCAATTGCAGTCACCTCTAATAAATCAGGAATATTTTTGTCTACCACCCAAGAATGATACCTCCCAGTTAGAAATTTTTTACTTAAGCCTTTGAATATAGGTTCGTCATCTACTATAATAATTGTTTCCATATCAACACCATGATATACTTCTTTTAAATTAATTAAGGTTCCATCAAACACCTCTGCAATTGCTTGATGACCCAGGCACACTCCTAGTATACTTTTTGAGGCTGCATATTTTTTTATAATTTTTTTTAGATCACCAGCTTCATTAGGAATACCTGGTCCAGGGGAGAGCAATATTCTGTCAAATCTTAAAGGAAGAGAAATATCCATTTTATCATTTCTAACCACGGTTACTTCGCAATCTAATTCCTTTAAGTAGAGTGCTAAATTATAAGTAAAGCTATCGTAGTTATCTATTAGTAATATTTTTTGCATATTTTATATTTCTTGGGCAATCTTTATGGCTTTAGTTAATGCACCTAGTTTATTATATACTTCTTGTAACTCATTATTAGAATTAGATTTTGAAATTATTCCAGCTCCAGCCTGCCAGTTTAGTTGATGGTTTTTACTTAAAAAAGTTCTTATCATAATTGCATGATTGAAGTTTCCGCTAAAATCCATAAATCCAATTGCTCCCCCATAAAAACTTCTATTAGTCAATTCATATTTCTCGATTAATTGCATTGCTTTGTATTTTGGTGCTCCGCTAAGTGTCCCGGCTGGAAAAGTGTCTGCAACAACTCTCATGGTTGAGATGTTCTTAGATTTTTTGGCTATAACTTTGCTTACTAAATGAATTACATGTGAAAAGAATTGTATTTCTCGATATTTATCTACTCTAACTTCTGTGCCATTTCTAGCCAAATCATTTCTAGCTAAATCAACCAACATTACATGCTCACTATTTTCTTTTGAATCTTCTGATAATTTATTTGCTGATTCAGCATCTTTTAGGTCATCTCCAGTTCTTTTAAATGTTCCTGCAATTGGATGAATTTCGGCACTTCCGTGATTGACAATTAATTGCGCCTCAGGTGAACTGCCAAATATTTTATAATCTCCATAATCAAAATAGAAAAGGTAAGGCGACGGGTTTATGCTTCTTAGTGCTCTATAGACATTAAATTCATCACCAATAAAGCTTTGGGTAAACTTCTTTGATAAAACCAATTGAAACACATCTCCTCTTTTACAATGTGCTTTAGCTATATCAACGTGTTTTAAAAAATCATTATCGGATAAATTTGAACTAATTTCACCCTCAGTCACAAAGTTATAGTTAGGGTAATTCTTTGCGCTGATTAATTGTAATATTTCTTCAATATTATTGTTTTTATTATAACAATTCGCAAAGACATGTGCCTCATTTTGAAAATGATTTATTGCAATAATATTTTGATAAACGGCATAATATATATCTGGAATGTTAGGGTTATTTTCTTTTTTTGAAATTTCTATATCTTCGAAATATCTAACAGCATCATAGTTAATGTATCCAAAAAGTCCATTATTAATAAATTTAAATTTTTTTACATCTACTGCAAATAATTGTGTGAAATCGTGTATTATATTTGGGATGCTAGATGATTTATTTAACGCAACTGTTTTACTTGAATCGTCTGGATAGGTATACTCAATTTGTTCATTATGTATCTTTATTGATGATATTGGATTACAGCATATGTACGAAAAACTATTATCAACTGTATGGTAGTCACTACTCTCTAATAAAATACTATTTGGGTATTTATCTCTAATCTTTAAATATATACTAACTGGCGTAATTGTATCAGATAGTATTTTTTTATGGTTTGTGATTAATTTATATTTCTTCATATTATTTAATAAAAAAAGGCTTATCGTAAACGATAAGCCTTTATATTTTGGTTAATACTATAGGGTTAGTTTACGAATAGTCTTTCGTTATGCCACCAGCAAGTATTTTGAATTATTTTTATCATAATTTATCTAAATATAACATTCCTTTAAAAAAAAACAAATTTAATTGATAATAAGTGTCATTTGATTACTTATTATTATGGATTATTAATTTTATCATTAGTTAAGATTAGTTTTTAATAATTTTTCTATCACATAATTATTAATTATGTAAATCTCAACTATAATTCAAATTTCATCTATTTTTTTGTTTAAGCTTGTTTGTATATCATATATATTTAGTGACAATTAAAATATGAGTAATGAAGATTTTCAAATTTGGTGGCACTTCAGTTGGTTCAGCACATAATATTAAAATAATTAGAGACATTGTATCTAATAATATCATTAACGGAAGGTTGGTAATAGTTGTATCGGCTATTGGGGGGGTTACCGATAAATTATTTGAATTAGGTAATCATGCTTTTAATAAAAATAAAAATTATAAAGACTTTTATCATGAAATATGTAATTTCCATAATTCCATAATTAATGATTTGTTTAATCGCATTGATTCTAAAGCTTTAATTGATATAGTTCAATTAACTTATGTTGAAATTGAAATTGTAATTGATGAAATATTTAAAACTAATATTTTTTCATTATCAACTCAAGATAAGATTCTTAGTTTTGGTGAGTTATTATCCTCTTTAATTATTTCTGAGTTCTTTAAAATGTCTCAAATTGATGTATTTCATATAAATTCTCAAGAACTAATTGTAACTGACAGTAACTTCACTAATGCACAAGTTGATTCTATCAAAACATTTAAAAATATTCAAAAGCTATTCAATATACATAGTAACAGAGTTTTCGTTTTACCTGGCTTTGTTGCTAAATCTACACATAATGAAATAACAACTTTGGGTCGAGGAGGGTCTGATTATACGGCTTCAATTTTGGCAGCAGCATTAAATGCAGAAGAACTTCAAATCTGGACTGATGTTAGCGGAATGTACACAAGTAATCCAAAAATTGTAAGTCAAGCAAGACCAATTAATTACATGTCATATGAAGAAGCTTTAGAGTTTTCACATTTTGGAGCTAAAGTTATTTACCCACCAACTATTCAACCTGTTTTAAGCTCTAATATTCCAATTTTAATTAAAAATACATTACATCCTAATGATTTAGGTACATCCATCTCAAATAAAAAAACTATAAATGATGTTGGAGTTAAAGGAATTAGTAATATTGACAATATAGCTCTACTTACACTTCAAGGTAATGGAATGGTTGGTGTTCCTGGATTTTCTAAAAGATTATTTGGAACATTAAGTCAAGAAAAAATTAATATCATTTTAATTACTCAAGCTTCTTCAGAACATGCTATCTGTGTTGCTATTCAGCAAAATGATGTAAAAGTTGCAGAGAAAGCTATTAATGATTGTTTTAAAAATGATATTAATACTAATAAATTAGACCCAATTATTGTTGAATTAGATTTAGCTATTATTGCTGTAATTGGTGATAAAATGAAAAGTCAGCAAGGAGTTAGTGGTAAAATGTTTAGTATTTTAGGCAAAAACAATGTTAATATAAGAGCTATAGCTCAAGGAGCATCAGAAAGAAACATTTCAGCTGTAATTTTAAAAAAAGATGTAAAAAAAGCACTTAACTCTTTACATGAGATTTATTTTAATGATAATGTCAAACAGTTGAATATATTTATTACTGGAGTCGGCAATGTTGGAAAGGAATTAATAAAACAAATTCATAATCAACAAGATTATTTAAAAGAAAAATTGAATGTTAACTTAAGGTTAATAGGACTTTCTAATTCTAAAAAAATGCATTTCAATATAAATGGAATTGATTTAGATAAATGGGAGTTAAGCTTGTCAAACGGAGTTATGAGTTCATTCAACGACTTTCAGAATAAAGTACTTGATTTAAATTTAAGAAATAGCATTTTTTTGGATATTACAGCAAATAAAGATATTTGTAATTATTACAATAATTATTTAATAAAAAATATTGCAGTCATAGCTTGTAATAAAATTGCCTGTTCGTTGAGTTTTAAATCTTATGAAGATTTAAAAAGAACATCACTCAAGTTTAAATCACCGTTTCTATTTGAAACTAATGTTGGAGCTGGTTTACCTATTTTAAGCACATTAAATAATCTACTTTTATCAGGAGATGAAATCATTTCAATTGAGGCTGTATTGTCTGGAAGCTTAAATTTTATTTTCAATAATTATGACGGTACTAAATCTTTTTTAAATATCATTAAACAAGCAAAAAAAGAGGGTTATACTGAGCCAGATCCAAGAATAGATTTAAGTGGTATTGATGTCGCTAGAAAAATTTTAATTTTAGCACGAGAAAGCGGATCAAATATTAATTTGGAAGATATAATTAATGAATCTTTTATTAAAGGTTATGATTTTAGAAATGATTCTTCTTTAGATGATTTTTATAATTTCGTCAAATTAAACGAAAAATATTTTAAAGATATGTTCAATAGCTCTTTTTCAAAAAATTGTCAACTGAAATATGTTGCAGAATATACTGATGATGGAGCTAAAATTGGTTTACGTGAAATTTCTAAAAACCATCCGTTTTATAATTTAAAAGGAAAAGATAATATTGTTCTATTTCATACAAAAAGATATCGTGATCAGCCATTAATAATTAAAGGTGCAGGTGCGGGTGCTAGCGTAACTGCTGCCGGTTTATTTGCCGATATTATTAAAGTTAATAATATTTGATTTAGATTAATTTTTTTAATCTGTAATAACATTACCTAATTTAGCATTGTATTTAATATTTAAAAAAGTGTGAGTCATGCGTGTATAAATATTTATATTGTCTCTTTTTTATAATGAATATTACAGCTCAAGGCAATTATAAAGGGCTTTCAGATTACTACAAAGACCAGTTTATAATAGGGACAATTAAGAGCTAGACGACTTCAATCCTCTAATAAATCTATATTTTCCAAAAACATCTTTTTTTAACTCGATTTCAGAAAATCTATAAGAAGCTAAGAGTGATTCCATTTCATTGAACAAATTCTCATTTATCTCAAAATACACACTTCCTTTTTCACTTAAATTAGATTTTGCAAATTCTAAAATAGCTCTGTAAAAGACTAGCGGATCATCATCATCAACAAATAAAGCTAATGGAGGTTCAAAATTCAATACATTATTTTGAATTTTTATTTTTTCTAAATTCCTTACATATGGCGGATTAGAAACAATTAAATCGTATTTTTTTTCAGATGTATAGCTGAAAATATCGGCACTAATAAAACTAATGTCAACTTCATTTTTTTGAGTATTATCCTTCGCTAATTCTAATGCAGCATCACTTATATCTAGAGCAGAAACAGTATAATCTGTATTATTCTTTGCTAACGAAATAGGGATGCAACCAGTACCAGTTCCTATATCTAAAATTGAGATTTTATTTTTTTCAGATTTGAGAATCCAATCTACTAACTCTTCTGTTTCAGGTCTTGGAATTAACGCTGAAGGAGTACAAATAAAATCAAGTCCATAAAAAGATGTTGTATTTAGTATGTACTGTATAGGCTCTTCATTTAATAGCCTTATAATTACTTTTGAGAACATATCAAGCTGCTCTTTATTAATAAGCTCCTCGCCTACCAATAACAGTTTAGTGGGAGTTATATTCAAATACTCTTCACATAGTATTTTAAAAAAAGATAGAACCTCTTCTTTCTGATAAGTGACAGACAACTTAGTTATAAAGTCAATTTTTAAATCTTTTAATTTCATTACAGATTTTTAGTCATATGAATATCACAAGAAAAATGGCTAGTATTACCTAGTGCTCCATTTATTTTTTTGAATCCAAACTTGTCATATAATATTATTGCTGACTGAAGTTGAGTAATTGTTTCTAAGTAACATATTTTAAAATTTGATTCGATAGCAAAATTTAAGCATTTTTGTAGCATTTCTTTACCTAAACCTTTACCTCTAATTGATTTTGAAAAATACATTTTTTGAAGCTCACATATATTGTCATCTCCATTTTCTAAAGGCTTTATACCCCCACCACCTACAATAATACCATTAGACTCAATAATAAAATATTTTTCTCTATTATTTTGATAACTTTCGTACATAATATCAGTTTCGCTATCTGCATATGCTGTTCCAATAAGTGGTAATTTTAACTCAACGAAAACATCTCTAATTACGTTTCGAATTTGCAAATTATCTTGTGGTAGAATTTCTCTAATAATGTAACTGGAATCTTTCAATTTAGAACAAATTTATGTAGTGTGAATATACATGAAAAATACATTAATTAATGTATTCAATTAGCAAAAACACTAAACCTAAAACAACTATAATTGATACTTAATTAATAATTAATATATCTGGTTGACTGATTGAATACAGATTTATAATAATATCATAAGATTAAATAGTTAGAATGTATTGTTACTATCTTTACTGAAAAAATTTTTATGTCAAAACAGTTTTTAGATTTAGGAGTAAATAAACAATTACAAAAAAGTCTAGTTGATTTAGAAATTTGTATTCCTACAGAAATACAAGAACAAACCATACCAGTTATTCTTGGTCAAAAAAAAGATATTACTGTTTTAGCAAAAACTGGTACTGGAAAAACAGTAGCTTTTGGCATTCCTTTATTACAGCTAATTGACGTTAAAGATACCAAAATACAAACGTTAATATTAACCCCGACAAGAGAGTTAGGGCAACAGATTTATAATAATTTAAAGAGTTTTACTAATGATAGTCCTGAGATTTTAATAAGCTCAACACTTGGTGGTATTCCAATAAAACCTCAGATTGAAAGTTTAACTAAAACAACACATCTAGTTGTAGCAACACCGGGAAGATTAGTTGATTTAATAAAGCGTGGTGCTATTAGCGTAGTTGATTTAAAATACTTGGTTTTAGATGAGGCTGATGAAATGGTAAGTGCATTAAAAGAAGAAGTTGATTTTATTATTAAAAAAATCCCTAAATCAAGAAGAACATTACTGTTTACAGCTACCATGTCTGGAACTATTAAGCAACTAGTTCAAAATTATATGTCAAAACATGTCACACACATTGAAGTGGATATGAAAACCAAAGGGCATCAAGGGATTGAACATCAATTTGTAGTAGTAGAGCCAATAGAAAAATTAGACGTTTTACTTCATTTTTTAAATTCCAAAGAAGGAGATCGTGGAATTATATTTTGTAAAACTAAAGCTGCAGTTAATAAATTAGCAAAGAAATTAGCAATAAATAAATTTTCTTCAGGAGCTATTCACGGAAGTTTAACTCAAGGAATACGTGATAGAATTATGGGGCAGTTTAGACAAGGCCACATTAATATTTTAGTTGCGACTGATCTAGCATCTCGTGGTATTGACGTCAAAGAAATCTCCTACGTTATAAATTATCATTTACCAGACACATATGAGAACTATGTTCATCGAAGCGGTCGTACTGCTAGAGCTGGAGCTAAAGGATATGCACTTACTATTTTACAAAAAGAAGAAGTTATAGACATTGCAGATTTTGAAACGGAATTAGGAATTAAATTTAATGAATTTATAAAGGCAGATGCACAGAGCATTGAAGAAAATAACACTTTACTATGGGCAAAAAAAATATTTAAAACAAAGCCAAACCGAGAAGTAGATTATAATTTCAAAACTAAAGTAAATACTATATTTCATCATCTAACAAAGGAAGAGCTAATAGATAAACTGCTAGCTAATCAATTAGCAATGCCTAGTAAATCAATAGGTAAAATAGAGGTCATTAAAAAGCATAAAAATAACTAACTAATTATGGCAAACAGCATCAAAAATCAACAAGATATTTTAGCAAAATTAAATATTAATAGCTTAAATACGATGCAAGAAGAAGCTGTTTCTGTTATTGAAACAACGACGAATACTATAATATTATCTCCTACTGGAACAGGTAAAACACTAGCATTTTCATTACCATTATTAAAGACTTTAATATCAGATAGTAAAGAGGTCCAAGCATTAATACTGGTTCCATCTAGAGAGCTTGCTATTCAAATTGAACAGGTAATTAGATCTATGGGGTCTGGTTATAAAGTAAATGCAGTTTATGGCGGTAGACCTATGTCGAAAGATAAAATTGAAATTAAACATACTCCTGCTATTTTAATAGGTACACCTGGACGTGTATTAGATCATTTCAACAATGAGCGTTTTTCCTTAAAATATATTAAGACACTAGTGTTGGATGAATTTGATAAATCTTTAGAAGATGGTTTTGAGCTAGAAATGAAAGGGATTATTGGAAAACTATCTAATATTAATAAACGGATTCTAACATCTGCAACTCAAAGTCTTACTGTACCAGGTTTTGTCCGCCTAGACAAGCCAACAACAATTAACTATTTAAAAGAAAAAACAGTATCAAAACTAACAATAAAAACAGTTATATCTAAGGAAAAAAATAAACTTAAAACTTTATTAGAGCTAATGCAGCATATCGGTAATCAGCCAGGAATTATATTCTGTAATTTAAGAGATAGCATTGGACATGTAAGCGCATATTTAGAAAAAAATAAAATTAGTCATGCTTGTTTCTCTGGAGGTATGGAACAGAAAGATAGAGAAAGAGCGTTAATAAAGTTTAGAAATGGAACTTGTCAAGTATTAGTTGCAACTGATTTAGCTTCTAGAGGTATAGATATTTCGGAAATGAACTACATTATTCATTACGAACTACCTCGACATGAAGAAGAGTTCATACATAGAAATGGGAGGACAGCTAGGGTTAATTCAAAAGGGACCGCATATGTATTGAAATGGGAAAAAGAATTACTTCCTGAGTTTATTAAAAATGTTAAAGGTATAAATATTTCTAAAAAAGCAACCTTTAAACCTCAATTTTGGAGTACGCTATTTATATCTGGTGGAAGAAAAGATAAAATTTCAAAAGGAGATATTGCAGGATTATTTTTTAAGAAAGGAAGCCTAAATAAAGATCAGCTAGGTACAATTGAACTAAAGCAAGATTGTGCATTTGTGGCTATACCAATGTCAATTGCAAATGAGTTAGTTAAAAAACTAAACAACTCAAGATTGAAAAAGAAAAAAGTAAGAGTTACTGTTTTATAAACAAGTATCGTTTTAATAGATAGAACTATACTTTTCAAAATTTAATACTATTTTTGTTTAGTGAATATCCACGAAAAATATATTAATAGGTGTATCCAAATTGGTAAAAATGCTGCTCCTTCAGCATACCCTAATCCAAATGTTGGATGTTGTATTGTTTATAAAAATTGCATAATTGGTGAAGGGTTTACAAGTGCTTATGGTGGCAGTCATGCAGAAGTTAACGCTATTAATTCAGTTGAAAATAAAGAACTTTTAAAAGCATCAACATTATATGTTACTCTTGAACCTTGTTCTCACTTTGGAAAAACTCCTCCATGTGCTGACCTTATTCTTAAATATAAAATTCCATATATATATATAGGAATTAAAGATCCCAACCCTAGAGTAAGTGGTAATGGAATAAAAAGATTAGAAGAATGTGGAATTAAAGTTAAGGTTGGTGTATTGTCAAAAAAATGTAAAGAGCATCATAAAATATTTTTAACAAATATTAAAGAAAAACGCCCTTATATAGTTTTAAAGTGGGCTGAATCTAGCGATTCTTTTATTGCTCCTCTTAAAAAAAAAATCACAAAGCCTGTGTGGCTTTCTAATGAATACTCCAGACAACTATCTCATAAATTAAGAACAGAGTTTGATTGTATTCTTGTTGGTAGTAAAACTATTATTAGTGACAATCCAATGTTAAATAGTAGAGACTGGTATGGTGAGTCACCAAAAATAGCAGTAATAAACAAAGCAAATGATTTAGATAAAAATTTAAATATTTTTAAGACAACTACAGAAGTTATTATTATTGATGAAAAGTGCATTGATTTTACTCAAAATATTGCGAAACAAATTTGCTATTACTTAATTTCAAAAGGAATTTCAAGATTACTTGTTGAAGGGGGTTCACAAACAATTAATACATTTATTAAAGAAGATTTATGGGACGAAATCAAAGTTTTTAAATCTCCTCTAGAAATAAAAGAAGGTATTAAAGCTCCAAAAATAAATCTACAAACAAAAAACAAAAAAGAAATAATTAAAGACAATTTAGTAACCTATCTAAATAATTAGTTTTTAAATCTTGTCTAATATATAATTTGGACACCTCATTGGTTTATTGTTTTTTTTATTTAAAAACACTAAATGAGTAGTTCCGGTAGTCAGTAGTTCGTTTTTATTATTAAATATATTATAACCAAATTTAATTCTTACCGTAGGAGTCTCTAACAAAAAGGTTTCGATTGTTAACTCATCATCATAATAAGCTGATTTCAAAAAACTAGTTTCTAAGTAAATAACTGGTAATAAAATTCCTTGAGATTCCATTTCTTTATAAGATACTCCTATTTGAGTTATCCAATCTAGTCTACCAATTTCAAAAAATTGAGCATAGTTACCGTGATAAACAAATCCCATTTGGTCTGTTTCTCCGTATCTTATCCGGATTTTAGTTATAGTTTTTTTCATTAATAATTTTTTGGTTTATAGAAAAAATAGGTTAAATTTATCAATAGTGAAACATGCAAAAAAAAAAGTTAATAATCAATAGTTTTTAATTTTTTTTTTTCAAAATTTGTTCACATATTTGCCTTTCAGTTTTATATAGTTTTTTTATAGGCTGTTTTTCAAATTAAACTAACTAAATATTATAAATTTCATCAGTTAATGAATATTACAGCTAACTCTGTCTGGACTAATTGCCTAAAGTTTGTAAAAGACAATATTCAACCCCAAGCATATAAAACTTGGTTTGAACCAATTCAAGCTGTTAAATTAACGGACAAATCACTAAGTATTCAAGTTCCAAGTAAATTCTTTTACGAATGGCTTGAAGAGCATTATGTAAAGCTGTTGAAAGTTGCCTTAAGAAAAGAATTAGGGGAAGATGCTAAATTAGTTTACATAATAAAAATGGAAAACACTTTTGGTAATACAGAACCTTTTACTGAAAAAATACCAAGTTCAAATAATAACCCAACAAATTCTCAGAATGTAACTACTTCGATTAATAAAAAAATTCCTCAATTGAGAAATCCTTTTATTATTCCTGGAATCCAAAATGTAAAGATTGAATCTCAGTTGAATCCTAACTACACTTTTGAAAACTTTCTTGAAGGTGACTCTAACAGGCTAGCAAGAAATGCTGGAATAGCAGTTTCTAACAAACCAGGAGGTACATCATTCAATCCGTTGTTGATTTTTGGAGGAGTAGGTTTAGGAAAAACCCACTTAGCACATTCCATTGGAATTGATATTAAAGAAAAATATCCTGAAAGAACTGTTTTATATATAACTGCTGAAAAGTTCACTCAACAGTATATTGAGGCTATTAAAAAGAATAATAGAAATGATTTTATTCATTTCTATCAAATAATTGATGTTTTAATTGTAGATGACGTTCAGTTCTTATCTGGTAAATCAGGTACACAAGATGTGTTTTTTCATATTTTTAATCACTTACACCAAAACGGCAAACAGGTTATCTTAACTAGTGATAAGGCTCCTGTGGATATGCAAGACATTGAGTTAAGGTTATTGTCAAGATTTAAATGGGGGCTATCCGCTGAGCTTCAAAATCCTGATTTTGAAACAAGGGTGTCCATATTAAACAATAAGTTATATCGTGATGGTGTGACAATGAGTGAAGAAGTTATTGATTATGTTGCGAAAAACATAAAAACTAACGTACGTGAATTAGAAGGTGCTATTATATCACTTATAGCTCAAGCTTCATTTAATAGAAAAGAAATTACTATTTCTCTAGCTAAAGAAATAGTTGAGAAATTTGTTAAGAATACTAAGAGGGAAGTCTCTATAGACTATATACAAAAAACAGTCTCTGATTATTTCCAAATGGAAGTTAGTACATTGCAGTCAAAGACAAGAAAAAGACATATAGTTCAAGCTAGGCAATTAGCTATGTTTTTTGCAAAGAAATTCACTAAAGCCTCATTAGCTAGTATTGGTTCTCAAATTGGGAAAAGAGACCATGCTACGGTTTTACACGCATGTAAAACTGTTGATAATCTTTCTTCTACTGATAAACAGTTTAGAAAATACGTTGAAGATTTAGGAAAAAAGCTCTCTATCTAAAAATAAAAATATCAAAGGTAACTTATATCTAATTCCAAATACTTTAGGGGAGAACGAACCTTTAGAGGTTCTACCTATTTCAGTAAAAAATATTGTTGAAGCAACAGATTATTATTTATTTGAAAATGAGAAAGCTGGTAGAAAATTTATTAAAAAAATCACTCCCTCTAAAGCACAAAATTCGCTTAAGATAAATTTAATAAATAAGTTTACAGTAAAAGAAGAGTTAAACTCTTTTTTAGACCCAATACACCAAGGTCATAATATTGGTTTAGTTTCAGATGCAGGTTGCCCAGGCGTTGCCGATCCAGGATCAGATATAATAAAAATAGCTCATCAATCAAACATAAAAGTAATTCCACTTGTAGGTCCATCATCAATACTACTTGCAATTATGAGTTCAGGTTTAAATGGTCAAAACTTTGCTTTTAATGGCTACCTCCCTATTGACAAATCAGAAAAAAGAAATAAAATCAAAGAATTAGAGAGAATTTCTACTCAAAGAAATCAATCTCAGATATTTATCGAAACACCATATAGAAACAATAAAATGATTGAGGATTTAATAAGAACTTTAAATGGTGATACTAGCCTTTGTATTGCTTGTGACCTTACACTAAATACTGAATACATAAGAACATTATCAATTAATGAGTGGAAAAAAAATAAAATTAATATTGATAAAAAACCAGCAATATTTATTATCCATAAAAACTAAATGTCTACTTTTTTATTCCTTTGGAGTCTAAATATTTATGGAATTTTTTTGCGTTATTATTGTGTTCGTTCAGGCTTCTTGAGAAATTGTGATAACCAATGTTTTGAGGGTCAGCAGAAAAGTAAAAATAATTATGCATTTGATAATTTAAAACAGCATCTATAGAATTAATGTCTGGTACTGCAATAAGACCAGGCGGAAGTCCTTTATACTTGTAAGTATTAAACTTTGAATCAATCTTCAAATGCTTATAAAGAATTCTTCTTATAACAACATCTTTATACTCTGGCAATTGGTATGCAGCGAACTTTACAGTTGGGTCAGCTTGAAGAAGCCAATTGTTATTAATTCTGTTCATATAAACTCCAGCAATAGTTCTTAGCTCAGTCGTCATTTTTGATTCTTGACTTACAATAGAAGCTAAAATCATAACCTGATTTTGACTTAAACCAATCTTTTTTAATTTATCTAAGCGTGAATCATTCCAAAATAAGTTATATTCTTTAAGCATTCTAGATCTAAATGATTCTGCATTAGTATCCCAATAAAAGTTATAGCTATTGGGTAGAAAAATAGAAAGAAAATTATATTGGTTGAATCCATTTGATTTGAAAAAATCTAAATCCTTAAACGAATTTATTAATGATAAACTATCTGCCTCAATTTGAGTAGATATTTTACTTGCTAGTTCGTATTCATTATCAATGTTATTAAATATAACGTCTACGGTAAGCTTTCTGGATCTTAAGGAATTTATAATTTCATTATTATTCATTCCTTGCTTAATAGCAAATTTTCCAGGCTTTAATTTTATATTATAGCCTTTTCTAATTGCTAACCTTTCAAATGAATTTATATTTTTTAAAATAGGCGATAGATCATTTTTTAATTCTTCAAAATCTTGATTAGAATAGACATAAACATAAGCTAAGTCATTATTAAAATTAGTGTTTGAAACAAACATAGTAACATAAACAAAGTAAGAAAATATTGACATTCCAATAAGTCCTAGTAATGAAATGATTAATAATATTTTTTTTATATACATCTTAGTTGTAGTAAAACTTCATTTTTAAATATTCCATTAAACAGAATCCAGTCTTTTTTTAATCCAACTTCTACAAAATTTGCACTTTTAAATAAGTTTAAACTTTGTATATTATCTTCTAAAACGTTACAATATAATTGATGTAGGGAAAGGTGAGTTTTTGAATAATTAATAAGTAATTTAATTGCTTCTTTAGCATACCCCTGCATTTGTTTATCGTCATTAATAATTATTGCTACACCAGCTCTTTTATTTTTAAAATCTATATCAAATAAATCAATTAAGCCAATAGTATTGTACTCATAATCAGAAATGACCAATCTAAGTTGCTTAACTTTATAAATATCCATATCGGAATTTTCCAAGTAGCTAGTCAAAATATACTTAGAAAATGGAACTTGAACATCACTTATACTCCAATACTTTTCATTATTTTCTACTAAAAATAAATAATCAATATCATTAGACTCTAAAGCTCTTAAAAAAATATATTTTCCCTTTAACGTATTCATATTTTTCCTTTAAAGACTTGAACTGCTGACCCCTCTAACCATATGTTTTCAAAACTAGGATTATTAAAATTAAATGAAACATGTAAATCCCCACCAAGAGTTATAATCTTAATTTTATTCTCGTTTACAAAACCTTTTTTAAAGGCGGATAATACTGAAGCTACAACTCCAGTTCCACAGGACAATGTCTCATTTTCCACACCTCTCTCATAAGTTCTGACTTTAATGCAATTATTATTTATAACCTCAACAAAATTAACATTGATTCCATTATTACTAATTTTCTTTTCATTTCTAATTTCTCTACCTTTTTTAACTACATCTAATTCATTAATTGAGTTGCAAAATTTAACAAAGTGAGGAGAACCAGTATCTAATACATAACCTCCCTCAATATTATCAATTAAATTTACTTGATTCATCTGAAGACTAACAAGGCCATTATCTATAAAACTAGCATGCGGTCCATCTATAGCCATAAATTTTGCTTTATCTTTAATTACATTTAGTTTTTTAGCAAAAGAAACAATACATCTTCCTCCATTACCACACATACTAGTTTCTTTACCATCGGAATTAAAGTATATCATTTTAAAATCTAAATTCTCATGATTTTCCAGAAGTATTAAACCATCTGCTCCTACTCCAATATTCCTATTACATATTTTAGAAATAAAATTGACATTGCTTTTATCAAAAAAAAGCGATCTATTATCAATTAAAATAAAGTCGTTTCCAGTTCCGTGATATTTATAAAATTTAATTTTCATCAACAACAAATATATACAATACAAGGTAAATTATAATTGTTAAATGAACGTTAAAAGGGTTAATTCTATTTACAATTTATTATAATTTTAAAATGTTATTTAAATTAGTTAGTTATGAAAAAATATCTATTATTATTACTGTCATCTGTAATTGGAGGGTTTATTGCTGTTTATACATATGAGAAGTTAAATTCAATTCAAAGTAACGAAGAAAACAGAAAAAACCTTATTATAACAGAGCAAATCCCTGCAAATAATGTAATTAGTTCTGCAACTCTTTTGCAAGACAGACCTGACTTCGTAGAAATAGCAGAAAAAACAATTAACTCAGTAGTACATGTAAAAAACTCTCTTTCAAGCTCTGATAGAATTAGTTTAGAGGACCTAATGTTTGGTAGAAAACAAGATAAAATGCAATTTGGCACAGGGTCTGGAGTTATTATTTCTGCAGATGGTTATATAATAACTAACGCCCATGTAATAGATGAGGCTGAAAAGATTCTAATTACCACAAATGATAATAAAGAATTTGAGGCGAAATTAATTGGAAGTGATGAACAAAATGATATTGCATTATTAAAGATTCAAACTGAAAATGATCTACCATATGCTGTATTTGGAGATAGTGATTCTACTAAAATCGGAGAATGGGTACTAGCAATTGGAAATCCTTTTAATTTGACCTCTACTGTTACCGCTGGAATAATTAGTGCAAAGGCTAGAAACTTAGATCTAACAGGTAGAACAACACAATCTTTTATCCAAACTGATGCTGCTGTAAATCCTGGAAATTCTGGAGGTGCATTAGTAAATACAATGGGTCAACTAATAGGCATAAATACAGCAATTCAATCGCAAACAGGATCTTATATTGGTTATTCATTTGCCGTACCTAGTAATATTGCAAAAAAAGTTATAGAAGATTTAATGGAGTTTGGGATCGTTCAAAATGGATTCTTAGGTGTAACAGGGACTTCTTTAAATAATACTATCGCAAAAGAATTTTCAACAAATGAAACTGAAGGTTTTTATATAAATACAGTTGAGAAGTACTCTGGAGCTGATTTAGCAGGTATAAAAAAAGGGGATATTATAAAGTATATTGATAACATAAAAATTTCAAAATTTTCTGACCTTAAAGGTTATCTAAGTACAAAAAGACCAAATGATTTAGTAATGGTTGAATTAATAAGTGAAAAAAAGAAAATAAAATTAGAAGTAACATTAAATAAAAATGAAAGGATTTCTTTTAATGTAATAGGTATTCTAAAGAATTTATCAGATGAAGAATTAAAAAAATACAATAAATCTAGTGGCGTGAAAATATCTGATTTTAATAAAAGATATGAAAAGTATTGGACAGATTACGGAATTGAAATTGGTAACATAATAAATAGCATAAACGGAGTTAAAATTAAATCAATTAGTAATGTACAAGATATTATAAATGAAATGAATAATTATGATCCACTTAGAATAGAGATAATTAATAGTGAAAATGAAATAGAAAGATTTAATTTTAGATAAATATTTTTTTAAATTATTAATGATATCTTCGATTAATGAGAATTGATATAATAACTGCTTTACCCGATTTACTAAAAAGTCCTTTTGAGACATCTATGCTTAAAAAAAGTATTGATTTAAAGCTGGTTGATTTACACATACACAATCTAAGAGATTATACGAAAGATAATTATAAAACTATCGATGATAACCAATTTGGTGGTGGAGCTGGTATGGTCATGATGATTGAACCAATAGATAAGTGTATCAATAAATTAAAAAATGAGCGCCAGTATGATGAAATTGTATATTTGTCCCCTGACGGAGTAAAGCTAAATCAAAAAATATCCAACAAACTATCCTTAGTGAAAAGTATTATTGTTCTTTGTGGTCACTATAAAGGTGTAGATCAGCGTGTAAGAGATCATTTAATCACAAAAGAAATATCTATTGGTGATTACGTTTTAACTGGTGGAGAATTAGCTGCTGCTGTTTTGTGCGACTCTATTATAAGACTAATACCAGGGGTATTAAGTAATGAAACATCAGCATTAACAGATTCTTTTCAAGATGACTTGTTAGCTCCACCAATATATACGAGACCTAGAGATTATAATGGATGGAAAGTTCCTGAAGTCTTGTTAAGTGGAGATTTTCCTAAAATTGAAAAATGGAGAGAAGAAAAAGCTATGGAGGCTACCTTAAAAAAAAGACCAGATATTTTTGATTAAAAAAAATAGATAAATAACACTTAAATATTGCATGTTATTAATTTATGTTTATTTTTGCAGCAAATTCGAGTTAACCTCTCAGCGATAATCGTTCATGTTGCCTCAGAATAATTTTTAAAATTAAATTAAATGAGTTCATTAGTAAAATATGTACAAGACGAGTTTGTTCCGAAAAACACTTTTCCAGACTTTGGAGCTGGTGATACAATAACAGTTTATTACGAAATTAAAGAGGGTAATAAAACAAGAACACAGTTCTTTAGAGGTGTTGTACTTCAAAAAAGAGGTAGTGGTAGTTCAGAAACATTTACTATTAGAAAAATGTCTGGATCTATTGGAGTTGAAAGAATATTCCCAATTAACCTACCAGCGCTTCAAAAAATTGAAGTAAACAAAGCAGGTAAAGTAAGAAGAGCAAGAATTTTCTACTTTAGAAATCTTACAGGTAAAAAAGCAAGAATCAAGGAAGTAAGAAGAAAGTAAACTGCTTATAAACATTTGTTAATAAGACTGGTTTACAAATAGTTAAGATCTTTATTCCAAATTTTCTTGTTTATTTAAATTCATACTATAAATTAGCTTTAGAATCATGGCTTAATGCAGTTTCGTTTACGAAATGATTGATTCTTTAAAGACGTTCTTTGAAACAATTACTTGGTTACGATCTAGATGAGATTTATCTCTAAGATCATGAGGAAGTTCACTAAACTTAACGAAAGTATAGCATGTGAAATCCAAAAAAATGAAAGTTAAATTCAGAGCGAAAGCTTGAATAGAAACTCAAACCTAAACAAGCTTATTTATAGCTACTAGCATTAAATAAATCTCTTGAAAAGGAAATAATCTTGTAATTAAACTGAGATATAAAGGTATTATAGATTAATCTCTTTTAGTACACTACTTTATATTTCAATTGAGTCGAATACCTCAAAATTATTTACAAGCGCAAGCTTGAAAATAATTGGTAGAAATACCACTGAAATTCGAATTCATAAAAAGCCATATTAGTTCAGATTTATCTGTAATAATATGGCTTTTGTTTTTTAATAGTAAATTGATTTTTTATAGAATTTATCGCAAGCCAATTCATATATTTGTATGATTACAAAAAATATACATAACATTCAATCAGCAGATAATAATGTCAAAAATAATATATACAAAAACTGATGAGGCTCCTGCCCTAGCGACCCTATCCTTATTGCCCATTATAAAAGCTTTTACAAAATCTTCAAAAATAGTAGTTGAAACAAAGGATATATCTTTATCAGCAAGAATTTTAGCTAATTTTTCAGAATTTTTATCTGAGGATCAAAAAATAAATAATGATCTTGATTACTTGGGTGATTTGGTAAAACAACCACATGCAAATATCATAAAACTCCCAAATATTAGCGCGTCAATACCGCAAATAAAAAATGCAATAACAGAATTACAAAAGCTTGGATATAAAATCCCAAAATACCCTAACGATGCGAATTCAGTAATTGAAAAAAAGATTAAAGCTAAATATGATTCCATTAAAGGAAGTGCAGTAAATCCGGTTTTAAGAGAAGGTAATTCAGATAGAAGAGCTCCTGCAGCGATAAAAAACTTCGTAAAAAACAACCCTCATTCAATGGGGGAATGGAGTAGTAATTCAAAAACTCATGTTTCAACAATGTCTGAAGGTGACTTTAGAAATAATGAAAAGTCTTACACCTTAGATAATAATACTGAAGTTTACATATCTCATACAGATATTAATGGGGAAGAAATATTACTAAAAGACAAGTTTAAATTACAAAAAGATGAAATCATTGATGCATCTGTAATGAGTATTAAAGCTCTAAAAAGTTTTTTAAAACAAAGTATTGATGATGCTAACAAAGAACAATATTTTATTTTCAGTTCATCTAAAAGCTACAATGATGAAGGTTAGTGACCCTATAATTTTTGGGCATGTAGTCAAAACTTATTTTTCTCAAGTTTTTAAAAACATATGAAGATATTATTAAGAAACTTGAAATAAATGTAAATAACGGCTTTGGGCATTTAACTAGGTAAAATAAACGAGTTAAATGATGAGTTGAAAAATGAAATTATATCTGAAATCAACATTAGCATATAAAAAAGGACCAAAAGTAGCTATGGTAAATAGTGATAAAGGAATAACTAACTTACATGTTCCAAGTGATGTAATTATTGATGCATCAATGCCTGCAATGATAAGGAATTCTGGGTCAAATGTGGGATTCTTATGGAAAAGCTAAAGATACCAAAGCAGTGATTCCTGATAGTAGTTATGCTTCTATTTATCAAGCAACAATTGATTTTTGTAAAGATAATGGGGCATTTGATCCAACTACCATGGGTACTGTTCCAAATGTAGGATTAATGGCTCAAAAAGCTGAAGAATATGGTTCTCATGATAAAACATTTGAAATTAAAAAAAGCGGAACTGTTAGTATAAAAAATAATAAAGGGGAAATATTATTGAGTCATAATGTAGAAAGTGGTGACATATGGAGGATGTGTCAAGTAAAAGATGGGCCTATTCAAGATTGGGTTAAGTTAGCAGTTAATAGAACTCGACTATCAAAGACGCCTTCAATTTTTTGGTTAGACAACCAAAGACCTCATGATGTTGAATTAATAAAAAAAGTTGAATTATACTTAAATGATCATAATACAAGCGGGTTAGACATAAAGATTTTATCTCCATACGAAGCAACAAAAGTAACCTTAGAAAGATTAAAACAAGGAAAGGACACTATTTCTGTATCTGGTAATGTTTTAAGAGATTACTTAACCGACTTATTTCCAATCTTAGAAGTTGGAACTAGTGCTAAAATGTTATCAATTGTTCCGCTAATCAATGGAGGAGGGTTATTTGAAACTGGTGCAGGTGGATCTGCACCAAAACATGTTGAACAACTAATAAAGGAAAACCATCTTAGATGGGATTCACTTGGTGAATTTTTAGCACTTAGTGTTTCACTAAATCATCTTGGAGTTAAATTTAAAAACTCAAAAGCAATTGTACTTGCAAAATGTCTTGATTTAGCGGTAGAAGAACTTTTATTGAACAAAAAATCACCATCACGAAAAAAAGGAGAAATTGATAATAGAGGAAGTCATTTTTATCTATCATTATTTTGGGCTAAAGCTATCGCTAATCAAGATACTGACCTTAGTTTAAAGAGTGAATTTGATAAGGTATTTAAAATTCTTTCTGAAAATGAAATAAAAATATTAAATGAACTTTTACAAGTTCAAGGAAAAGAAGTGGATTTAGGAGGTTATTTTAGACCAGATTTAATAGCTAGTAATAAAATCATGAAACCTAGTCCAATTTTTAATGAAATTATTAATAATCTATATTCTGTAAATTAATACTGTTGAATAAATTCATTAAAATAACAGAACAAAATTCAAAGTATAACTCTATTGAAAATAAATCTGTTGATCTAATACTGAAAGAAATTAATGGTGAAGACCAATCTGTTGCTCATAACATTAATAAAGAATTAGATTCGATAGAAAAAGTTATTCATGAAGTCATTAAATCTCTTAAGAATAATGGAAGGCTTTTTTATATTGGGTCAGGAACAAGTGGGAGAATGGGGATTTTAGATGCTTCTGAGTGCCCTCCTACATTTGGAGTGGAGAATGTTGTTATTGGTATAATTGCAGGAGGTGATAAAGCAATAAGAAACTCACAAGAATTTGCAGAAGATTCAAAAAATCAAGGTTGGCTTGACTTGAAAGAAAAAAAAATTAATAAAAAAGATCTTGTAATAGGAATTGCAGCATCAGGAACTACGCCTTATGTAATAAATGCAATAAAAAAATGCAATGAAAACAATATACCAACAGCTTGCATTACTTGTAATAAAAATAGTCCATTAGCAAATGAATCTAAGTTTCCAATAGAAATAATAGTTGGCCCAGAATATATCACTGGAAGCTCAAGAATGAAGGCTGGTACAGCACAAAAAATGGTTTTGAATATGATTAGCACATCAGTGATGGTTAAATTAGGTAAGGTAAAAGGAAATTTAATGATAGATATGCAACTTTCTAACAATAAGTTAATAGAAAGGGCAATAAATATGATAATAAGCTCTTTAAATATATCTTATTCTGATGCTGAAAAACTGATAAAAAAACACGGAAGTGTTAGAAAAGTAATTGAAAATTATAATGAATAAAACTCAAAAAAAAATAATAGAAAATTTTCCCAAAAGAAATGACATACGTCTAAAAAAACTTTATTCAGGTATTCAACTTTTGTGTATTTCATTAATTACAATTATTAGTGGACCAATTTTGATTCAAATTGGATTTGTCAAATCTAAAGGCGAGGTTAATATTTACTCTATTTTAGGAGTTTTAGTTTGTGTATTAGCTATTGTATTAATATTTACAGGAATAAAAAAGATAGGAGATTATATTTTTAACAAAAATGATAGATAATAAATTATATTAAATAAGATTATACAATTATATTTACTGCACTAAAATACATTAATGATTAATATCACACTAAATGATGGTACTTTAAAGAAATTTCAGAAAGGAATTTCGGTACTTGATATTGCGAAAAATATAAGTGAGGGCTTTGCTAGAAATGTGATTTCAGCTAAATTTAATGATGACGCTGTAGAAACAACTACATGCCTTAGCTGTGATGGAGTATTAGAGTTTTATACATGGGAAAATGAAGATGGAAAAAAAGCGTTTTGGCATTCCTCTTCACATATTTTAGCTCAGGCTATACAGGAACTATATAAAGGAGTTAAACTAACAATTGGACCAGCTATTGATAAGGGTTTTTATTATGATATAGATTTTGGTGAAAACTCCATATCTGAAAATGATTTTAAGAATATAGAAACTAAAATGCTAGAAATTGCTAGAGGTAAGCATGATTTCAGTATGAGATCTGTAAGTAAAAAAGAGGCCCTAGACTTATATTCTTTAGAAGGAAATGAATACAAGTTAGAACTAATAAAAAACCTAACTGACGGAGAGATCTCTTTTTGTGATCATTCAAACTTTACTGATCTATGTAAAGGTGGACATATTCCTAATACTGGTATTATTAAAGCATTTAAAATTTTAAGTGTAGCAGGTGCTTACTGGAGAGGAAATGAAAAAAATAAACAATTAACTAGAGTTTATGGGATCTCATTCCCTAAACAAAAGTTACTTACTGAATATTTAGAACAATTAGAAGAAGCTAAAAAAAGAGATCACAGAAAACTTGGTAAGCAACTAGGTTTGTTTACATTTTCTCAAAAAGTAGGCTTAGGACTTCCATTATGGCTTCCCAAAGGAGCTGAATTAAGATCAAGATTAGAGAATTTCTTGAAAGATGCACAAAAGAAAGCTGGTTATCAAATGGTAATTACACCTCATATAGGTCAAAAAGAATTGTACATGACTTCAGGGCATTACGAAAAATATGGAGAAGATAGTTTTCAATCAATAAAAACTCCTAAAAAAGGTGAGGAATTTTTATTAAAGCCTATGAATTGTCCACATCATTGCGAAATTTATAACTCTGATAAATTCAGCTATAAAGATTTACCTATTAGATATGCTGAATTTGGGACTGTATATAGATACGAACAAAGTGGAGAATTACATGGTCTAACAAGGGTAAGAGGATTCACTCAAGATGATGCCCATATATTTTGTACAGAAGATCAATTAGATGAAGAATTTAAAAAAGTTATAGATTTAGTTCTTTATGTATTCAAATCATTAGGGTTTGACAACTTCAAAGCCCAAGTCTCGTTAAGAGACCCAGATAAATCTGAAAAGTATATTGGTAGTGATGAAGTTTGGGAAAAATCAGAGAATGCAATACTAAAAGCAGTTAAAGAAAAAAACTTAAATTATAAAATAGAAAAAGGAGAGGCAGCATTTTATGGTCCGAAACTAGATTTTATGGTTAAGGACGCATTAGATAGGGAATGGCAATTAGGAACAATTCAAGTAGACTATAATTTACCTGAAAGATTTGATTTAACGTATAAAGGAAGTGACAATGAATTACACAGACCTGTAATGATTCACAGAGCTCCATTTGGAAGTTTAGAGAGGTTTATAGCTATATTACTTGAAAACACAGCAGGTAATTTGCCTCTATGGCTGATACCTGAACAGGTTATAATTCTTAGTATTAGCGATAAATACGAGAAATACACTAAAAAAGTTTTAAATTTGTTAGAAATTAACGAAATTCGCGCCCTGCTAGATGACCGAAATGAAACGATGGGCAGAAAGATACGTGATGCAGAAATGAAGAAAACTCCTTATATGATTATATTAGGGGAGAATGAGGAGAAACAAAACTGTATTTCGTTAAGGAAACATGGTGGTGAAGATTTAGGGAAAATGAGTGTTGAAGATTTTATACACATTATAAACGATTCAATAAAAAAAATATTTAATAACTAAAATTATATACTATAGCAATTAGAAGAAGAAAACCGAGAGGTCCAGCAAGGATCATCAAAGTTGACGAACATAGAATAAACAACAAAATCTTAGCACCTGAGGTTAGATTGGTAGGAGAAAACGTTGAAATAGGCGTTTATGTAAAGACAAAAGCTTTAATAATAGCTGATGATTTAGGACTAGATCTTGTTGAGATATCTCCTAAGGCTAATCCCTCCTGTTTGCAAGATTGTAGATTATAAAAAATTCTTGTACGAACAGAAAAAGAGAGAAAAAGTTATAAAGTCAAAAACAACTAAAGTTGTAATTAAAGAAATTAGATTTGGTCCTCAGACTGATAATCATGATTATGAATTTAAGAAAAAACATTCTGAGAAATTTTTAAAAGAAGGAGCAAAATTAAAAGCTTTTGTGTTTTTTAAAGGTAGATCAATAATTTATAAGGATCAAGGTGAAATCCTCCTCCTAAGGTTAGCTCAGGATCTAGAAGAAATAGGAAAAGTTGAGCAAATGCCTAAACTTGAAGGAAAAAGAATGATAATGTTTATAGCACCTAAAAATAAGTAATAAATAAAAACAATTAAATTGATTGAATATGCCAAAAATGAAAACAAAATCTAGTGCAAAAAAACGTTTTAAAATAACGGGTACTGGAAAGATTAAAAGAAAACATGCTTTCAAGAGCCATATTTTGACTAAAAAATCTAAAAAAAGGAAATTAGCTTTAACACATAGTACATCTAGTACATAAAAGTGATGTGAGCAATATCAAACAACAGTTAAGATTAAAATAGTTTAAAAGAGGTAATTATTAACCATGAATTAGGCCAAAAGAGTTTTAAATAAAGCCGCCTAACTCAAAAAAAACAAAAAAAATGCCAAGATCAGTAAATTCAGTTGCCAAAAGAGCAAGAAGAAAAAAAGTTTTAAAACAAGCCAAAGGATATTTTGGTAGAAGAAAAAATGTTTGGACAGTAGCAAAAAATGCTGTTGATAAAGCGATGCTTTATGCGTTCAGAGATAGAAGAAATAAGAAAAGATCATTCAGAGCCTTATGGATCATGAGAATAAATGCAGCAGCTCGTTTGCACGGGATGTCGTACTCAGAGTTCATAGGTAAGATAAAGTCTAAAAATATTGACCTAAACAGAAAAGTTCTAGCTGATTTAGCTATGAATAATCCTGAAGCTTTTAAAGCAGTAGTTGATAAAATTAATTAAAAAGGAAGGTTCGAATCATCAGGCATTTTAAATGCCTGATTTGGATCAGGCTTAAATGTGTCATCATTTGCAGCTGCATTCATTTTAGAATGAAACTCATAAGGAGAATCAAAATCATCTATATTCTCAAATCTACCTAGTTCCTTAATAAACTTAAGCCTTAAATTGTCAAGACCACCATTACGGTGTTTTGCTACAATAAGTTCTGCCTGACCTTCTGTAGAAGATCGATCATCATCATCCCACTCATCAATTTTATAGTACTCTGGTCTGTAAATAAATGATACTATATCGGCATCTTGTTCAATTGCTCCAGACTCACGTAGATCTGACAGAATAGGTCTCTTACTCCCTCCCCTAGTTTCAACAGCTCTAGATAATTGTGAAAGTGCAATTACAGGAATACTTAACTCTTTTGCTAAAGCTTTTAAATTTCTAGAAATAGTAGATATCTCTTGCTCTCTATTACCACTCTTATTGTTTCCTCCAATAGTCATTAACTGCAAATAATCAACAATTAAAAGCTTAATGCCATGTTGAGAAGATAGTCTTCTAGCTTTGGCTCTTAAATCAAATATTGAAAGTGAGGGAGAATCATCAATATAAAGAGGAGCCTTTTCTAAACTTTTTACTTTAACATTTAATTGTTCCCATTCATGCTTCTCTAATCTACCAGTTCTTAGTTTTTCAGATGAAAGTCCTGTTTCAGAAGATATCAACCTAGTAATTAACTGAACTGAGGACATTTCAAGAGAGAAAAAGGCTACAGGAATATTTTGATTCACAGCAATATTTCTAGCCATGGATAGAGTTAAAGCTGTTTTACCCATACCAGGTCTAGCAGCAATAATAACCAAATCACTTTCTTGCCAACCTGAAGTTAATTTATCAATCTTATCAAATCCTGAAGGTATACCACTTAGTCCATCTTTGTTTGATATAGCTTCGATTTTTTTCTTAGCTTGAATAACTAAACTTTGAGCTGTTTCAGAAGATTTTTTAATATTTCCTTGAGTAACATCATACAACTTAGCTTCTGCTTTATCTAATAAATCAAATACATCCTTTGTTTCATCATAAGATTCCTCAATAATTTCATTAGATATTTTTATTAGACTTCTTTGAATATATTTTTGTAAAATAATTCTTGCATGGAACTCGATATGTGCAGATGAAGAAACTTTTTGAGTTAATGATATTAAGTAAAAATCACCTCCAGCTAATTCTAATCTATTATCTTTCTTTAGCTGTGATGAAACAGTTAGTAAATCAATAGGTTCACTATTTTCAAATAAGGTAAGTATAGCATCAAATATATATTGGTGTCCCTCTTTATAAAACGCTTCTGAATTTAAAATATCTATAACCTCGTCAACACCTTTTTTATCAATCATCATAGCACCAAGCACAACTTCTTCTAAGTCAATAGCTTGTGGAGGTATTTTACCTTTTTCTAAATTAATAATTGAATTTCTATCAGATCTTATATTTTGATAAGGTTTAGCTTGTTTCATTTAGCTAAGTTAATTAAATAATAAACTGAAGAAGAGATTTAAAAACTTAACTTTTTAACTTATAATAAACATTACAGATGTTAATAAGAAGTGAAAATTGTTAATATAGGTTAGATTTTATTAATCATTAAAAACTCCCATTGCTGAATACTTATCCA
This sequence comes from uncultured Flavobacteriaceae bacterium, assembly GCA_949372955.1. GTDB lineage: Bacteria > Bacteroidota > Bacteroidia > Flavobacteriales > Flavobacteriaceae > SGZJ01. Next base: position 148,018 of record CASIAX010000008.1, read on the forward strand.
TTCTATTGCTAACTAGGTCTTTAGCTGATAGATCTTTAAACTCCATGAAAGATTTAACTATTGCATCACGAACATTCAGAAATGTTTTTTCTCTATCGGCATGTGCACCCCCTAATGGCTCTTTAACAACTTGATCTACTAATTTCATTTTCTTCATGTCTTTGGCAGTTAGCTTTAAAGCAGATGCAGCTTGCTCTTTATATTCCCAGCTTCTCCATAAGATAGATGAACACGATTCAGGTGAAATTACAGAGTACCAAGTGTTTTCTAACATTAAAACCTTATCACCAACTCCAATACCTAACGCACCACCAGAAGCACCTTCACCAATAATAACAGTAATTATAGGAACCTTAAGTCTAGTCATTTCTAAGATATTTCTGGCAATAGCCTCTCCTTGACCTCTTTCCTCAGCCTCAAGCCCTGGGTATGCTCCAGGAGTATCTATTAGGGTCACTACAGGAATATTAAACTTTTCAGCAGATTTCATTAGCCTTAAAGCCTTTCTGTATCCTTCTGGGTTGGCCATTCCAAAATTCCGATATTGTCTAGTTTTTGTATTATAACCTTTTTGTTGTCCAATAAACATGTAAGTTTGATCGAATATTTTTCCAAGACCACCAATCATAGCCTTATCATCTTTAAAATTTCTATCTCCATGAAGCTCTAAAAATGAACTTCCGAAAATAGCATTAATATAATCAAGAGTATAAGGTCTGTCGGGATGCCTTGACATCTGAACTCTTTGCCATGGAGTAAGGTTACTATATATATCTTGTTTAGTTTTTTTTAATTTAAGCTCAATCTGCTCATAAGTTTTGCTTACATCAACATCACTTTTTTCACCAATAACTTTACAGTCAGCTAATTGATCCTCTAACTCTTTAATTGGTAATTCAAAATCTAAATAATTCATAACAATTGGGTGTGTTTAACAAATATAAAAACTTTAGCATTGATAAATAATTATGATGTAACTTTTTTACTTTTTCTATACTTAATTAATGAATTAATTATTATTGTTGAAAATATGATTATACTTCCTATATAAAAAGAAAATTCCATTTGTTCATTTTCAGGAAAAATAAAAATAGCTAATACTATCCCATATACAGGCTCTAAGTTGTAGGTTAATACTAAAGTGTATGGGCTTAAATATTTTAATATATGTACAGATGCGATAAATGCATATGCAGTACAGATAGAGCCTAATAGGAATATGTAAAAATAATCATAACTAATAAATGTTGTGATAGAAAGATCAGATAAAGTTCCTGAAAAAGTTAAGTATATAAGTATAAAAACAACTCCAGCAAGAAATTCATAAAATGATATTACAAAAGGATTGTTATTTTGTACCAACTTACCATTTAAAACTGAAAAAAGAGAAGCTAATAATGCTGATATAATGCCTAATACAACTCCAACAAAACTATCAATATTTGTATTTAATATTATAAATACTCCACAAATAACCAAAAAACCTAGGATAATCTCTACGGCTCTAACTTTTCTTTTAAAAAATATAGGTTCTATTAAAGAAGCAAAAAAAGCGCCAGTTGAGAACATTGCTAAAGTGATAGAAATATTAGATTGCTCAATTGCTTCAAAAAAAGTAATCCAATGAAGTGCAATAATTATCCCAGCAAGTGAAAATTTAATGAGACATCTAAAAGTGATTTGTAAATTATATCTTTTAAAAACTAGAAATAAAAAGGTAAGGATAAGTGCAATAAACATTCTATGCCAAACTAAAGCTATAGAAGAAATAGATATCGCTTCTCCAAGTATAGCGGTAAAACCAGCAATAAAAACTAAAAAATGAAGGTGCAGGTAATGCCTGAAATTACTTTTTTGCATGATATAATAAATAAATTGCAAGAATAGAGAATAATATATTAGGGAGCCAAACAGCTAAAAATGGAGAAAAGTCAGATTGTTGAGCCAAAACACCAAATACTTTATCAAAAAAAACAAATACCATAGCTACTACTATACCAAAAGCTAAATTAACTCCTGTACCACCTCTTCTTTTGGCAGAAGAAACAGAAAAAGCTATTATAGTTAGAACAAAAACTGAAAAAGGAATACTCCACTTCTTGTATTTCACTAATTGATATCTACCTACATTAGAAGAGCCTCTTGACTTTTCTTGTTCTATAAAAGAGACTAATTCAGTATAACTTAATGTTTCCGCAATATACTTAATAGGAAGAAGATCTTTTAACTTAAACGAAAATGAGGTGTCTAACTTTCTTTTATTTATAATAATATCATCTTCTTCACCAATGATTCTTTTAGTATAATTTGAAAGTCTAAATAAACTATCTGAAGGCAAGTATCTTATATTACTAGATTCAATTTTATATTTTAAAATATTATTTTCAAAATGTTCTAAAGTAAAATTTGACCCAACATTACTCTTCGGGTTGAATTGACTTAAATAAATAAAATCATTTGGACTTATTTGTCTATAAATATTTTTACTATCATAGCTCTTTCTAGACCCCTTTAAATACTTGTAAGAAAACTCATTAAAATCCTTACTTGCATTAGGCACTATAAACAAACCTACCAAAAATGTGATAGTAGCTATTATAAATGCTCCTATAAGAAATGGTCTTAAAAACCTAAAGAAAGATATTCCAGAGCTTAAAAAAGCTATGACTTCTGTATCTGAAGCTAGCTTAGAAGTAAACCAAATAACAGAGAGGAAAAGAAATAAAGGTAATAATGAGCTAGAAAAATAAATTGTAAAATTAAAATAATATTCTGCTACTTGGTTAAACGGAACTTCATTGGCTAAAATCTTATCAATATTATCAGCAAGATTGACTATAATAGCAATTGGTACAAATAACAATTGAATGGTAATGAAAGTTGTTAAGTACTTTTTTAGAATATACCAATCTAATATTTTCATTAATTATAATCTATTACTTAATTTTTTAACCATTGTATTTTTCCAATCTACAAAATTTCCCTCAATAATTCTTCTCCTTGACTCTTTTACTAACCAATTATAAAAACCTAAATTATGAATTGTAGAGATCTGCATACCTAACAATTCGTTTACTGAAAATAAATGTTTTAAATATGCTTTTGAATAATCTGTATCAACATAGGTGTGTGCCATACTATCAATACAACTAAAATCATCTTTCCATTTACTGTTTTTAATATTTATTGTTCCTTCTGAAGTAAACAGCATACCATTACGTGCATTTCTAGTCGGCATAACACAATCAAACATATCTACTCCTAAACTAATATTTTCAAGAAGATTAATTGGAGTACCAACTCCCATGAGATATCTGGGTTTTGATTCAGGTAATATTTGACAAACTAAGTCTGACATTTCATACATTTCTTCAGCAGATTCTCCAACAGATAAACCTCCAATTGCATTTCCAAAACAATTACTTTCTGCAATATATTCAGCAGACATTTTTCTCAAATCTTTATAAACACTTCCTTGTATTATTGGAAAAAAAGCTTGCTCATAGTCATAATTATAAGGAGTAATTTTTAATTTTTGAATACATCTATCTAACCATCTATGAGTCATATGCATCGATTTTTTAGCGTAGTCAAAGGAACATGGATATGGGGGGCATTCATCAAAAGCCATTATTATATCTGCTCCTATTTTACGTTGAATATCCATAACGTTCTCAGGAGTAAATTCATGAATAGTGCCATCAATATGACTTTTGAATTTAACACCATTTTCGTTGATTTTTCTATTGGCGGCTAAAGAATAAACCTGATAACCTCCAGAGTCAGTTAGTATGTTTCTATCCCAATTGATAAATTTATGAATACCTCCAGCTTTTTCAATTACATCTGTATTAGGTCTTAAGTAAAGATGATAAGTGTTAGCTAAGATTATATCAACATTTATATCATTTTTAAGTTCTCTTTGATGAACACCCTTAACACTAGCTATTGTACCAACGGGCATAAAAATAGGAGTTTCTATTTGTCCATGATCGGTACTTATCAACCCAGCTCTAGCAGAAGATTTTGGATCAGTCTTTATCAGGTCAAATTTCATATAATTAGTTTATCACAAATATAAATAACATAATTTCAATTTACATCTATAAAACACAAATGTTAGTAAATCAAATACATTGTTGATAAATGGCTAAAGCATAATAACTTAATAAATTTATATTAATTTATTTTTACACAAATAAATAATGATAATGTTAGAACTTCAAGAATTAACCACACAAGTTAGAAGAGATATATTAAGAATGGTGCATAAGGTAAACTCTGGTCATCCAGGTGGTTCGCTAGGATGTGCTGAGTTTTTAGTAGTCTTATATAATAAGATAATGGATAGAAAAGATAGCTTTGAAATGAATGGTCACGGTGAAGATTTATTTTTTCTGTCAAATGGTCATATTTCTCCTGTCTTTTATAGTGTTTTAGCTAGAGCTGGATATTTTGATGTAAATGAATTAAATACTTTTCGTTTATTAAATTCAAGACTTCAGGGTCATCCTACTACTCATGAAGGTTTACCAGGTATTAGAATTGCTTCAGGTTCACTTGGGCAAGGATTGTCAGTTGCGATTGGTGCCGCTGAAGCAAAAAAATTAAATGATGATTCTAAAGTAATTTATAGTCTTCACGGAGATGGTGAATTACAAGAAGGACAAAATTGGGAAGCAATGATGTATGCTTCTGCAAAAAATATAGATAATATTATTGCTACTATAGACTTAAATGGAAAACAAATTGACGGAGCAACTGATGACGTTTTACCCATGGGCAGTATAAAAAACAAGTTTGAATCTTTTGGATGGATAGTTGTTGAAATAAATAATGGTAATAATATTCAAGATATTATTAATGGGATGGAAAAGGCTAAAAGTCTTACCAATAACAAAAAACCTGTTTGTGTGCTATTAAAGACTATGATGGGGAATGGCGTTGATTTCATGATGCATACACATGCATGGCATGGAAAAGCTCCCAATGATGATCAACTTAAAAGTGCTTTAGCTCAGAATCCTGAAACAGTAGGAGACTATTAATATAAACCACAAAATAAACTATGAAAAAATACACATACACAGAAAAAAAAGATACAAGAAGTGGTTTCGGAGCTGGACTAGCTGAACTTGGAAGAACTAATCCAAATGTAGTAGCGTTATGTGCTGATTTAATAGGGTCACTTAAAATGAATGAGTTTATAGATGAAAATCCAGAAAGATTCTTTCAAATTGGTATAGCTGAAGCAAATATGATGGGTATAGCTGCTGGACTTACAATTGGAGGAAAAATTCCATTCACTGGAACATTTGCTAATTTCTCTACTGGTAGAGTCTATGATCAGATTAGACAATCCATTGCTTACTCGGACAAAAACGTAAAAATATGTGCTTCTCATGCTGGTCTAACCCTAGGTGAAGATGGTGCTACACATCAGATTTTAGAGGATATTGGACTAATGAAAATGCTCCCAGGAATGGTTGTTATTAATACTTGTGATTATAATCAAACTAAAGCTGCAACAATAGCTATTGCTGATTATAAGGGTCCTGTTTACTTAAGATTTGGAAGACCGTCTGTTCCAGTTTTTACGCCAGAAGATCAAGTTTTTGAAATTGGTAAAGCAATTAACTTAACAAATGGTAGTGATGTTACTATTGTAGCTACTGGTCACTTAGTTTGGGAAGCATTGAAAGCATCAGAAATATTATTAGAAAGAGGCATTTCTGCTGAAGTAATTAACATTCACACTATAAAGCCCTTAGATAAGAATTCCATATTAAAATCCGTTAAAAAAACAGGTTGTTTAGTGTCTGCTGAAGAACACAATCATTTAGGTGGTTTAGGTGAATCAATATCAAGAATTTTATCCTTAGAACACCCTACGCCACAAGAATTTGTTGCTACGAATGATACTTTTGGAGAATCTGGAACTCCAGCGCAGTTAATGGAAAAATATGGACTTAATGCCGACTCAATTGTTAAAAAAGTAGAGAAGGTTTTAAAAAGAAAAAAGTGATCCTCTTTTAACTAATCTCTACAACTCAACTAATAGAGATTGTGAATTCAACTGCTTAACTACATTTAAAGCATTACCTGTTTCATAAAAATCAACTGTTATAAAATTTGGTAATTTGTTTTTTAAGAGTTGACATTTTTTAATGTAATTAAAAAAATATGGATTTGAATTTACTCGCTTGGCTTTTGTAAAACTCCCTATAGTAGATGTGACAAAATGATTAAATATAAATAACTTATTTGAAGGATTTCCTCTATTGTATTCACAGTTTATCTCTCCGTATTTATTTTCTACAGCAAAATCCCAGACATAATGATACCAATCTTGTTTTGGGGCTGCATCGCTTTTATCAGAAAATACTACTAAGCGTTTATTAGAGTTTATCAAGTCTTTTAATTTTGGCCAAGTGGAAGTAGAATCTTGAGCATGTAAATAGTTTGTTAACTCAGCTTTATTTAAATCTCTTTCAATTGCATTTGCAGTTGTATAGCACTCTAAAATTAGAGTAATTATTTCATTAGGATTACTCTCTAAAAAGTATTTTATAGTATCTAAATATGTCGACAATGGTTTTGAACCTAAGAATGAATAACCATGATAAACAACAGACTCACCATTAACATTATAAACATCAATCATAAATGCTCTTACACCAAAATTAAGTTGTGCTTCGATATTAGTATTATGATTTGGAAAAAGGAAACTATCTTGACTAGAATTAAAGGAATTATGTGTAGTAAGATAAGCTACTTCATTATATCTTTTATCACATAAATCATAAGAACCATTACATTGACTAAAAACATTAGCTATAGTGGAAAAACATAAAAACAATAATGTATAAAGTTGTAAGTGTTTAAACATTTAATAATGGAATATATTTACTGTTTAATTTAGCAAATTAATCATTTCTAGATTCCGAGTCATCAGCATCTAAATAGTTTGGGATTCCATCTCCATCAGTATCGTCATTAGTAGGGTCTCCATCACCGATATCATTGGTAGGGTCTCCATCACCATCTCTATCCACTGTTAAATCAGTATCAGGCTCTAAATCTTCATCTATTGTTAAGGTGCCATCATTATCATCATCACTATCTATAAAATCATAAAATGTATCATCATCTGAATCATCATCAGTTAAATCTAAATTACCATTTATATCTTCTAGATGAGAAGGAACATTATCAGTATCATGATCATTGCTCTCCATTTGAAAACAAGAAAATTTGAAAACTAAGCATGAGTAAACAGGGATAATCCCAGCAGCACTTGAATAATATCCTAATCCAGATGGTAGAAACATAACACCAATACCAGGGTTTGTATAATTAATTGTTCCATCAGAATTAACACTAAAGTCTTCAGCAGTATTAAATACACGCATAACTCTTCCCCATCCAGCCACAACGGCAGTTAAATCAAAAACTACAGGGGTGTAAGTGTTGTCAAAGATTTCTCCGTTAAGTAAATTACCTTCATAATTTACTCTAACTTTATCTGAAAAATTTGGTGAGTCTTCACCACCACCTTGATTTAAATTTAAGTAATAATAGTCATACTCAGCATCTTCATAAACCGTTGTTCCTGTGATAACATCATCAATAAGCATTGTATTGATGTCTGAGTCTGGTAAAACACCAGATTCGTCAAGTTCAGTTATAACTATATCACTAATAGTAAAACTTTCCATCTCAGAAAGTTCTCCAGCATTATAATAATGCGTTTCTAAATAGTTTCTTAATATTGAATCATCAGTAACTTGTTGGATAGTTCTATCTACTTCGGGAATTGAAACAAGACCAGAATCATCAGGTGGACAAGAAAAAAGAAGAAAAGTTAAACTTAAGGATAGAAAAAAATAAATTTTATTTTTCATTATATTTTTAAATATTAAGGGTACAAGATACAATTAAATAATATTTTTGTATTAAGTTTAAGTATATTTTAAGAAAAAATATTCTTAGGAAACGTTTAAAAAAAAGTGGTAAAACTATGAAAAAAGAAATAATTCTTAATACTGATCAAATTAATCAAAAAATAGCAAGAATTGCTCATCAAATAATTGAATGTAATATTGATGAAAAAGAAGTTATCATAGCTGGAATTGAAAAAAATGGACATATAATAGCTACTATGATTGAAAAAATACTTGCTAATATTTCTGATATTAAAGTTACAACTTGTAGTGTAAAAATTAATAAAGAAAATCCCTTAGATAAGGTCTTTACTTCTATTAGAAAAGAAGATTATGAAAACAAATCTTTGGTATTGGTAGATGATGTTTTAAATTCAGGTGCGACACTAATTTATGCAATTAAACACTTTTTAGAAACAGAAATAAAGCAATTTAAAACTGCAGTTTTAGTAAATAGAAATCATAAGAAATTTCCAGTTAAAGCAGATTTTAAAGGAATTTCTTTGTCTACGACAACCATCAACCACGTAAAAGTAAGATTTGAAGACAATAAAGCAGAAGCGTTTTTAACTTAGTGTTGTTAGTATCTCAGAAGCAATTTGATCTGGATTTTTTAAATCACAAACGATAACTTTAGAAGCTTGATTAAAATAATAATTTCTTTCAAATAAGTGTTTAGCCACAAAATCTTTCATCTTAGGTAAATCATTAATTTGCGATAAAATTGGTCTGGTAGAATTAATTTTAAGAAGTCTATTTGAAAGATTTGATATCGAATATTTCAAGTAAAATGATTTGGATTTTTTAATGATTTCTATGTTATTTGAATAGCAAGGAGTCCCTCCTCCTAGTGAAATAATTACATTATCGTAATTATTCATTAAAATTTTTAGGCATTCAGATTCTATTTTTCTAAAATAAATTTCTCCTTTGGTTGAAAAAATATTATGAATTTTTTGATTATACTTTTCTTCAATAAATTCATCAAGGTCAAAGAATTGCTTATTAATCAATGATGACAACCTTATACCTACAGATGTTTTCCCACTACCCATGTAACCCAATAAAACTATATTCATATAAATTTCTAAGTTAATTTTAATAGTATAAAAATACACATTAGAATTAATAATTAATATTATTAAAAAAATCATTGTAATATAAATTAAACATTTTATATTTGCAGCCTTATTAAAATAAATAAGACCTGGTAGCTCAGTTGGTAGAGCATCTCCCTTTTAAGGAGAGGGTCCTGGGTTCGAGCCCCAGCCAGGTCACAAAACCTCATCAATTATGATGAGGTTTTTTTTATTAATATTTAATCCTCAACTATTGTAGTGAATTTGGTCAATCTATAATTTTTGACTTATTCTAATTCATTTAGCATTAATCAAGGCTTTAACTTTGTTCTAAATAAGTTTAAACTGTTATTTATAAGTTCGAAATTTCAAAGTAGATATTTACTGTTGTAAAAAAAGTTTTTTTATGTAAAAACCAATTTTGTCAATGGATATTTTGTTTGATATATACATTAGTTATAATGCCAATTAAAGAAATATATTATAATGTTAAATAAATATTAAAAAACTATATTTAGGATAGATCTTGCGTAAAAATGATTTAATATAATTTATATTTGTTGATCTAATTTTTTGCGTACGTGGCGGAATTGGTAGACGCGTTAGGTTGAGGGCCTAATGACTTATTTTAGTTGTGGAAGTTCGAGTCTTCTCGTACGCACATATTTTATATATATGAAAAAAACTATTTCAATTATTGGCTCTGGATTTTCTTCCCTTTCCGCTGCGTGTTACTTAGCTAAAATGGGGCACCAAGTTAGTGTATTCGAAAAAAATGAGGATTTTGGAGGTAGAGCAAGACAATTTAAAGAAGATGGTTTTACATTTGATATGGGCCCTAGCTGGTATTGGATGCCAGATGTTTTTGAGAAATTTTTCAATGATTTTAATAAAGAAACTAAAGATTTTTATGAATTAAAAAAACTAAATCCTGCTTACCATGTATATTTTGGCGTCCAGGACTTTATTGCAATCCCAGACTCATTAGAAAAAATTTGTAAAGTTTTTGAAAAAGAAGAAAAAGGAAGTTCTAAACGACTTGAAAAATTTATTTCTAAAGCAAAAGAAAATTATAAAATTGCAGTAACAGACATGCTCTATAAAATGCCTGGTTTAACTCCACTTGAGCTTATTTCAATAGACACCGTCAAAAGAGTAGGATACTTTTTTACAAACATAAAAAAAGAAGTTCACAAAGAGTTTAAAAACCCTAAACTAAGGTCTATATTAGAGTTTCCTGTATTATTTCTTGGGGCTGAATCGTCAAATACACCGGCTTTTTATAATTTTATGAATTATGCAGATTTTGGACTTGGAACATGGCAACCTACAAATGGTTTTTATGATGTTGTAAGTGCTATGATAAGTATCGCTAAGTCACTCGGAGTTAATTTTCATAATAATTCAAATATTACTAAAATAATTACTGACAATAATATAGCAACTGCAATAGAAGTTAATAATAAAGTAATAAGTTCAGATATAATATTATCTGGAGCTGATTACAACCATACAGAAAAACTACTACCAAAGACTTTGAGACAATATTCAGAAAAATATTGGTCAAGTAAGGTATTAGCTCCATCTTCATTGCTCTTTTATTTAGGTTTTGATAAAAAACTAAAAAATGTTGCTCATCATAACTTATTTTTTGATACTGATTTTGATTTGCACTCTAAAGAAATCTACAAAGACCCAAAGTGGCCTTCTAACCCTTTATTTTACGCAAATTTTACTTCAATTACTAATAAACACACAGCTCCTGAAGGATGTGAAAATGGTTTTATTTTAATTCCTTTAGCACCTGGTTTAGAAGATACAGAAGTACTTAGAGAAAAGTATTTTAATATTGTTTTGGATAGACTAGAATTAATAACAAAACAAGAAATAAAAAAAAATATTATATATAAAAAATCTTTTTGTGTAAGTGATTTTATTAAAGATTATAATTCATATAAAGGAAATGCTTATGGATTAGCAAATACACTTATGCAAACTTCATTCCTTAGACCAAAATTAAAAAGTAAATTAGTAAAAAATATGTATTTTACAGGACAGTTAACTGTTCCTGGTCCTGGAGTTCCCCCAGCAATAGTTTCGGGGAAACTTGTAGCAGAATTAATAAATAACAAATAAATTGTATTAGCTTTAACCTAAATTAATGATATCATGAAAAAGATTTTTGATGAAGTATCCAATGATTGTAGTAAAATTGTTACTAAAACATATAGCACTTCATTTTCTTTGGCTACAAAAATGTTATCTAAAAGTATTCGTCAACATATTTATAATATTTATGGTTTTGTTAGATTTGCAGACGAAATTGTCGACTCATTTCACGACTATGATAAAGAGGTTTTATTCGAAGACTTCTACACTGATTTAGAAAAATCTATTAAAAATAAAATTCATTTAAATCCAATATTAAATTCTTTTCAAGCTACATACCATAAGTTTAATATTGATAAAGATTTAGTGGACTCTTTTATGAGTAGTATGGAAAAAGATTTACACAAGAAAAAGTACATGACTAATCAAGAATATGAAGAATATATTTATGGTTCTGCAGATGTTGTAGGCTTAATGTGTTTAAAAGTATTTGTAAATGGTGATTCAGAAAAATATGAAGAATTAAAATCATTTGCTATGAGCCTAGGTTCTGCATTTCAAAAAGTAAATTTTTTAAGAGATTTAAAAGATGATTTTGAAATTTTAAACCGCACTTACTTTCCAGAAACAGACCTAAACGAATTAAATGAAGAATCTAAAATTAAGATAATTAATGAAATAGAGGCAGACTTCAAAGAAGGATTAAATGGAATAAAGAAATTACCTATTGAAGCAAAGTTTGGAGTATTTATGGCATATAGGTATTACAGTCAATTATTAAAAAAACTTAAAAAAACTCCAGCATTAGAAATTAAAAATACTAGAATTAGAGTTCCAAACTATAAAAAATTTGAACTCCTAACTAGAAGCTATGTTAAATATCAACTTAACCTATTATAATTTATTATGAATATAATTTTTTGGTTTGCTACATTTATAATTACATTTTTAATAATGGAATTTATGGCCTGGTTTACCCACAAGTACATCATGCATGGATTTTTGTGGAGTGTACACAGAGATCACCATCACAAAAAACACGATAGTTGGTTTGAAAGAAATGATTTATTTTTTATTTTTTACGCTGTTGTAAGTATGAGTTGTTTTTATTTATGGAGTTATGAAGGATTTTGGTATGGACTTCCAATAGGCTTTGGTATAATGGCTTATGGAGCATCTTATTTTGTTGTACACGATATATTTATTCATCAGAGATTTAAGTTTTTTAAAAAAGCGAATAACTGGTATGCAAAAGGAGTAAGAAGAGCTCACAAAATACATCACAAAAATATTGGCAAAGAAAAAAGTGAATGCTTTGGTATGTTAGTTGTCCCTTTTAAATATTTCAAATAAGATAAATGAAATACGATTATATTATTGCTGGTTCGGGTTGTGCGGGATTAAGTTTATTATATAAAATATTACTAACTCCTTCATTACAAAACAAGTCGATATTAGTTATTGATAAAGATCAAAAAAAAAGTAATGATAGAACATGGTGTTTCTGGGAAAAAAATCCAGGGCCTTTTGAATCTATTATATATGCCAAATGGAAAGCTTTACAATTTAAATCTACAGATTTCAAAAAAGAATTAGACTTGCAGTCTTATACCTACAAAATGATTAAAGGTATTGATTTTTATGATTTTGTTCTTAAATATGCTAGTAAATTTAAAAAAGTAAAGTTTGTACAAGAAACTATAAAGAGCATAGATTCAGCCTTAGAAAATCCTGTATTAGTAACAAATACAAACCGATATACATCAAAATATATATTTAATTCAACAAATCTATTTAATCCAATAATCACAAAACAAAATTCATTATTACAACATTTTAACGGATGGGTGATCAAAACTAAAACTAAATCTTTCAATCCAAAAATCGGATGCTTAATGGACTTTGATTTATCTCAAGAAAATGGAGCGACATTCATGTATGTTTTACCAACATCTTCTAATGAAGCACTAGTGGAATACACACTTTTTAGTCCTAATGTTTTAGAAAAAGAAACATATGTTAGGGCACTAAAAAAATACATAAAAGAGGTTTTGAAAATTGAAAATTATACAATTGAACATGAAGAATTTGGAATTATTCCTATGTCATTAGAAAAGTTTAAAAATAATCCAATGAAGTCTGTTATTAATATTGGGACTTCTGGTGGTTATACAAAAGCAAGTACAGGGTACACGTTTCAATTCATTCAAAAAAATGTATTAGATATAGTAAAAAACCTAATAGCAGGGAGAAGTCCAGTTCAAAGAATATCTTTTAAAAATAAAATTTATCGATGGTATGACAGAACGCTTATTGATGTTTTATTAACAAATAAAATGTCTGGCAAAGAAGTTTTTACAAAAATATTTAAGAAAAATCCCGCATACAAAATTCTAGCATTTTTAGGCAATGAAAGTACTATATCTGAAGATCTTTTAATCATGAAAAGTCTACCAACATTTCCATTCTTAGTTTCTGGTCTAAAGCAATTATAAAATTATTGATTTTGTTTTTTAATAAGATTTAGAGCGGAACCTTCATTATACCAATCAATTTGAGATTGATTATACGTGTGATTGGCAACAATTAAATCTTTAGTCTTATCTGAGTGAAGAACTTCTATAATTAATGGTTTACCAGGCTTAAAGGCATCTAAATCTATAAAATTAAATATATCGTCCTCTTGTATTAAATCATAATCGGATTCATCATTAAAAGTTAGGCCTAACATTCCTTGTTTTTTTAGATTAGTCTCATGAATACGTGCAAAAGATTTAACTATTACAGCGCAAACTCCTAAATGTCTAGGCTCCATAGCAGCATGTTCTCTTGATGAACCTTCTCCGTAATTATGATCGCCAACTACAATAGTTTTAATACCTTCCAATTTGTAATGTCTCTGCGTGTCAGGAACACCTGCATATTCACCTGTGAGTTGATTTTTAACAAAATTTGTTTTCTTATTAAATATATTCACAGCTCCAATTAGGCAATTGTTTGATATATTATCAAGGTGACCTCTATATCTTAACCATGGACCAGCCATAGAGATATGATCAGTAGTACATTTTTGAAATGCTTTAATTAATAGTCTTGCGTTGACTATTTTATTTCCTATTGGTAAAAAGGGTGTTAAGAGCTGTAACCTTTCAGACTTAGGATTAACTGTAATATCAATATTTTTACCATTTTTGATAGGTTCAATATATCCAGCATCCTCTACATCAAAACCAGAAGGAGGTAATTCTTTTCCATATGGTGGTTGTAATTTAACCTTCTCACCATCTTCATTAATTAAAAAATCATTAAGGGGGTCGAAATCTAGCCTTCCAGAAATTGCAATTGCTGTTACCATTTCGGGAGAACCAACAAAAGCATGAGTGTTAGGATTTCCATCAGCTCTTTTTGAAAAATTTCTATTAAAAGAATGAACTATAGTGTTTTTCTCTTCCCCTTTCAGGTCACTTCTATCCCACTGTCCGATGCATGGGCCACATGCATTTGTAAAAATTGTCGCATTTAAATCTTGAAACGTTTTTAGTAGACCATCTCTTTCAGCTGTAAATCTAACTTGCTCTGAACCAGGGTTAATACCTAAATCAGATTTAATAACAAGCTTTTTCTCAACGGCTTGCTTAGCAATTGAAGCTGCTCTATCTAGATCTTCGTAAGATGAATTTGTACAAGACCCTATTAAGCCCCAATCTACTTTTAGAGGCCAATCATTAGCTTTAGCTTTTTTAGCCATTTCAGAAACAGGAGTTGCTAAATCAGGTGTAAATGGACCATTAAGATGTGGTCTTAACTGATCTAGATTAATCTCAATTACTTGATCAAAATAAAGCTCAGGATTAACATAAACTTCAGGGTCAGCTGTAAGGTATTCTTTAACTTCATTTGCTGCATCAGCTACATCATTTCTGTTTGTAGCTCTAAGGTATCTCTCCATTGATTCATCATAACCAAAAGTTGAAGTAGTTGCACCAACTTCTGCACCCATATTGCAAATAGTGCCTTTCCCTGTACAAGACATGGATTTAGCACCTTCACCAAAATATTCAATAATAGCACCAGTACCACCTTTTACAGTTAATATTCCTGCTACCTTCAATATAACATCTTTTGGGGATGTCCACCCATTTAATTTTCCTATTAATTTAACTCCTATAAGCTTTGGGAATTTTAGTTCCCATGCCATACCGGCCATAACATCTACAGCATCAGCTCCACCTACTCCAATGGCAACCATACCAAGTCCACCAGCATTAACTGTATGCGAATCAGTACCTATCATCATTCCTCCAGGAAATGCATAATTCTCTAAAACTACCTGATGAATAATACCTGCTCCAGGTTTCCAAAAACCAATACCATATTTATTTGAAACTGAAGCTAAAAACTCAAAAACCTCATTACTTACAGAGTTTGCTCTTTTTAAATCAATAGCAGCTCCCTGTTTAGCTTGAATTAAATGATCACAATGAACAGTTGTTGGTACTGCCACTTTATTTTTTCCAGCTTGCATGAATTGAAGAAGTGCCATTTGTGCAGTCGCATCTTGACAAGCAATTCTATCTGGGGCAAAATTAACATAATCTTTACCTCTTATTAGCTTAGTGTTAGGTTTAGAATCCCAAAGATGTGAGTATAGAATTTTTTCTGAGAGAGTTAGTGGATTACCCGTAATCTTTCTAGCTATATCTACACGCTCAGAAATGTTTTTATAAACATCTCTAATCATATTAATATCAAACGCCATATGTTTTTAATTTTATTTTATTAATTTTTTAACCAATTTCCGTAAAATATACAATCTCTATGCTCGTTAGCAATTTTGATGTAAGTATCTTCAATTTTTAAGTTTTGCCACTTTTCAATCTCTTTTAATTTTTTATTTTGAAGCGTTAATGATTGTATTTTTAAGTAATCATTTGCGAAGTTGGCTACATGTTCGTCAGTCCTATCAGTCACAGATAAAAGTTTAAACTTGACTGGATTCATTCTGTCTTCATCTTGAAGAACAATACTTACATCTCCATCTTTTAATTTTTCAATTTGTGAATATAACTCTGGATCCATTTTAGTTAACTCGAAGTTATAATCCTGAGTTTCAGGGTTAATTAATTGACCTCCATCGTATTTTGTCTCTACCTGGTCACTAACTTCTAATGCAGCATCAGCAAAACTAATTTCACCATCCACAATTCTTTGTCTGGCATTCTCAAGCTTATTTTTGGCTTCAGATATCTCAGCAGAATTAATTTTAGGTCTCAAAAGTATACTTCTAACATCATATTCTTGACCTCTAACCTTTTCAAGAAGTATTATGAAAAAACCAAAATCTGTTTCAAACGGATCTGATATTTCACCTTCTTGAAGGGAAAAAGCAACCTCTCTATATTTTTTGTCCATTTGAGGTTTTTTTCTATTTAAAGTATATTTACCACCATTTTTTCTTGAAGCATAGTCTTCAGTATATAATACAGCTTTAGTAGTAAAACTAGATCCGTTATCAACTACATCAGCCTTAAATTGCTCTAACTTTTCAATAACTTTTTTCTTTTCTTCTTGAGTTGTTTGAGGGATAACTACAATTTGAGCTACTTTTAACTCTGTGTTAAAAAGAGGACGATCATCCACTGGAATAGAATTAAAAAATTGTCTAACCTCCTCAGGAGTAACTTCTATTTCTTCAATTATTTTTTCTTGCATTTTTTTAGCTAATTCCGAACTCTTATTTAATTCGAACATCTCATTTCTTAGCTCTTGTTCAGAATTTTTATTATAATATGCTATTAATTTATCCATAGAACCAATCTGTAGGGCAAATGCATCAATTTGTTGATCTACAAAAGATTGAATTTCGTCATTATTAACAACAATACTATCTTGAATTGCATGATGCTGATAAAGCTTATCTTCTAGTAATTTTCCAAATACTTGACATCTAGTCATATCATCTGTAGAAATTCCTGAAGCTTTAAGTTGATCGAACTGCTTATCTATGTCTGAATCTAAAACTAAAAAATCACCAACAACCGCAGCGACTCCGTCTATTTTTTTCTTACTATCGTCTATTAGTAAGTTGTTTTGAGATAACATTAAGTTATTACTTAATATAGCAATAACAACTATACTAGTTTGATATATGTATTTAGTAAATTTCAAATCTTTTATTTTTAATTGCATCTTTAGTTATATCTTTTCTTAATTGATCTATAAATTTTAATTTTCTACTGTTTATAATCATTCTTTTAAGTGTTTCGGAAACATAATCTAAAGGAGCGTATTGATTACTTTTAAGAACATCTTTTATATTAATCAAATATAAACCTAATGAGTCTTTGATTTCAATAAAATTGGATTTTTTTAACATATAATTTTTGACCTTTTTTAATTCTGGTAATTGATAAAAAACTTCATTTTTATTTCTCCAAACAGAATCATTAAAAGAGTATCTATCAAACTGAAAAGAAAGAGAATCTAAATACTTTAAATCATCATTGTTAAATCTTTTTATTTTAGATTTAAATAGTTTTATATCGGGATTAACTTTAGGTAAATAAATAAATCTAATTTTAAACAGATCTTCACTTAATCTGAAGGTTTCTTTATAAGTTTCATAAAGACTATCTAACTCGATCTTAGAAACTGCTAAATTCATATTTTTTTCAATAAGTGCATCAATATACGAATTAATTAAACTTTCATTTCTATAATTATCAGCTAGCTGTTGTATGTTTTTCTGATTAACTTCAGGTAAGTTAATTAAAGCTCTGTGAATTAATAATTTATTAGCAGCCCAATTATTAATATAGTTATTTATAATAATGGTACTATCATTTAAGTTAGAACTAGAACTTAATACACTTTCAACTTCGCTTTTAGATAAATAATCGTCATTTACCCTAGCCAAGTCTGCATTTGAAGAGTTTTTAAAATAACTGTCACAAGAAAATAATAATAAAAATATTAACAGATAACGCATTACTTTTTTAGAGTTTTTTTAATTTTTTTTATAACTTTTTTATCTATAAAAATAGCATTTTTTTTCCTTAGTGTTTTAATCCAGTTATTTTCAAATGTTATTTGATATTTAGAAATAACTTCAGCCGAGATATCTTCGTACAAAGGATTAACATTATTAGTAATTTTAAATAGTGATTTGTTGTTTTTAAAATAACTTTTTAAACCAATTGTATCTTCCTTAGCTTTATTCCAAACTTCATTTTGCATTAAATCAAACAACATTAACCCTTCTTTATATTCGTTGTAAATATGACGATATTCCGTATTCTCAGACAATAAGTTTGATTTATAATAATCCATAACGGATTGATTTATGAAATCTTTATATAAATCAGTGGGTGAGTTATAAATTGATCCGTTACTAATAAATGTATTAACTATATAATTTGCAAAATCTAAATAATTTAGTATAGTATCATTAATCTTAAATAACATCTTTTTTTTATTAATTGTAGATGGTATTTTCCAAATATTATTAGCATTATGACCATTTAGTTGATCTGTAAAATAAGTTAAGTCATTATCATAATTTATAGAATATTTATTTAATAACTTTTTATAAAATGAATTAGAGATTACAGAAGACCTAGAGTTATTTTTTACTTTTTTAAGTAATGATGATTCCATTTCTTTAAAGGAACTTAATTTAGATTTTGAATAGAGCTTTAAAATATGCCAACCAAACTTAGTTTCTATAGGTTTTGAAATTTGATTAATCTCTGTTAAGTCAAAAGCAGCTTTTTCAAATGGAAGTGAATTTAACTGACCACTTGTGAATGGTTTAAGTCTTCCTCCTACACTAGATGTGTTTTTATCATCTGAGTATTTTTTAGCAAAACTCTCAAAATTGCCAACTCTAATAATTGAATCATATAAGGAATTGATTTTTGATTGAGAATTATTATTATCTTTTGATAACATAATATGCCCAACGATAACTTCTCCAAGAGACTCTCTTTTATCCTCTACTTTTAAAATATGAAAACCAAATCTTGTTCTAAATGGCATAGATATATCTCCTACTTTAGTTTCATAGGCCTTTGATTCAAATGAATAAATCATTTTAAATGCAGAAAAGTATCCTAGATCTTCAACGAAAATATTTTTCCCATCGTGATATTTCTTTATTAAATATGCTAAATCATAATTTTTAAAATCTTCTCTGTATGAAATAAGTTTATTATAAATATCTAATGTATCTAAATCTTTATCTTCAATTCTTATTAGAATATGACTTGCTTTTATTTCAGTTTTAGTCCTTAGATAGGCTTCATTTAACATTGAATCTTGCGAGTTTTTATCAAATAAATAATTAGATGCTAACTGAGAAGAGTATTTATTTAACTCTGAAATATAACTTTCTTTTTTATGATATTCTTTTTCATAAGCTTCCAATACCTTTAACTTATAATCTATATAAAGCTGCAGGTAATTATCTATGTCTTTTTGAGAATTATCAGTAATTAAATCTAAGTTTTTATTGTAAACTCTTAAAAATTCTTTTGTATTCACAGAATCATCTCCGATTGTAAAAAGTATATCGTCAGAATTATTTTGTGAATAGCACAGGAAAGTTGTAAAAAAAATTAATGAAATAAAATTTTTCATAGTTAAAATAATTAACATCTCTATTATCTAGAATAGTTTGGAGCTTCTTTGGTTATACTAACTCCGTGTGGATGACTTTCTACTATTCCTGAAGAAGTGATTTTTATAAATTTAGATGTATTTTTAAAAGTCTCGATATCTTTAGATCCACAATAACCCATACCCGCTCTTAACCCCCCAATGAACTGATGAATACTTTCATTAAGTTTACCTTTAAAGGGCACTCTACCTACAATTCCTTCAGGTACTAATTTTTTTATATCATCTTCTACATCTTGAAAGTATCTATCTTTACTACCTTCCTTCATGGCTTCTACCGAGCCCATACCTCTATATGTCTTAAACTTTCTACCTTCATAGATTATTGTTTCACCAGGAGATTCTTCAGTGCCAGCAATCAAAGAACCTAACATAACACAGTCTGCACCTGCAGCAATTGCCTTAGATATATCTCCAGTGTATCTAATTCCACCATCTGCAATTACTGGAACTCCTGAATTTTTTATAGCATTTGATACTTCAATTATAGCAGATAATTGTGGAAAACCTACTCCTGCTATTACTCGGGTTGTACAAATAGAACCAGGTCCAATACCTACTTTAACCGCATCTGCTCCAGCCTCAACTAAATATTTAGCCGCTTCCGCTGTAGCTATATTTCCAACTATAACATCTAATTTTGGAAACTTATTTTTTATTGTTTTTAAAACCTCTACTACACCTTTAGTATGGCCGTGTGCTGTGTCAATTATTATTGCATCAACTTCAGATTTTACCAATGCTTCAGCTCTACTTAAAGCATCTGAAGTAACACCAATAGCAGCAGCAACTCTTAACCTTCCGTAAACATCCTTATTAGAGTTTGGCTTAAGTGTTAATTTCGTTATATCTCTAAAAGTTATTAATCCAACAAGCGTGTTATTTTTATCTACAACTGGAAGTTTTTCGATTTTATGATCTTGTAAAATCACTTCAGCTTCTTGTAAAGAAGTTCCTTCTGAAACTGTTACAAGGTTTTTAGTTGTCATAACTTCAGAAATTGGTCTACTATTATTTTTTTCAAACCTCAAATCTCTATTAGTCACTATTCCAATTAGTTTTTTATTTCCATCAACTATAGGAATACCTCCAATTCTATATTCTTTCATGTAAGATTTAGCATCATTTACAGTAGAATCCAAAGGAAGAGTTACTGGGTCAATAATCATTCCACTTTCTGCTCTCTTAACACGCTTAACTTTCTCAGCTTGTGCTTTGATAGTCATGTTTTTGTGTAAAACTCCAATACCTCCCTCTTGAGCTATAGCTATAGCCATTCTGCTTTCAGTTACTGTATCCATAGCAGCTGAGATGATAGGAATATTTATAGATATATTTTTTGAGAATTTAGTTTTTATTGACACATCTCTGGGAAGAACTTGAGAATAGTTGGGTACTAACAATACATCGTCATATGTTAGTCCTTCTCCAATAATTTTATTTTGGTGTGATTTCATTGCAATTAAGTTATAATTGCATGCAAATATACGACTAAATATTTAGTTCTTACAAATGGAGTTATTAAGAAGGGGATAAAATAAAAAAAAGAAGTAACCTAACGACAGATTACTTCTTTTTTAAAAAAATTAATACAAATTAATTAACTGTAATCAAAAATTAAAACAATTGAAATAATAGTTGATAATTCATTCACGATTAAATATTTTAAAATCTTTTGCCAATAGATGCACTAAATCTAGCCATTGTTTCAGATCTATCTAATTGATCATTATCATGAAGTAAATTTTTACCTAAACCTATAAGTATTTCAAATGAATATCCCTTTCGATTTATCCATTTTCTACCTAAAGCAACTCCTAATGCTACATCAAAATAGTTATCTTCTGTATAATTACCTGACTGTTCACGATAAAATTCTGATTCACCAAAAGCAAATTTCGAGAAAACTTCAGCAAAAAAACCATATCCACCATAATCCTCTGATTCTAAAAAATAAATTCTAAAGTATGGAGTCACAGCAAAATTATCATTTAGCTCATTATCCTCTCCAAAATTAATTAACATTGATACTCCATAGGCAGTAGAAGTATCATTCATTCTCTCATAGGTTGCAGAAAAAGATTCATATGCTAATAAAGAAAGAAAATCAAATCTTAATTCATTTTGACCAATCTCAGTTGAAAAGTTCTGTATCTGAGTATCGGTTTCAACAACCTCGACTTGTTGTATTTTATCCTGTGAATAAGTTGTTAAAGAAAATACAAAAAAAAGTAAAAGTATATTTTTCATAATTATTTAATTTAAAATTAGTATTGATTAAAAGTGTAAACATACAACACATAATTAATCTAACAATATTATTTAGAATAATTTTAAATAAAAAAAAATTACAGGGTAAAAAAAAGTTAATTACGTATATTTGTAATCTGATGTTAAAACCGCAAAATACCATACTGTTTGATAGTAAGTGTAACTTATGTTCTAAATCTGTCAAAAAAGTAATGAAATTAGACAAGAATAATATCTTTAAATTTATTTCTAATAATAGTGATTATGGTAAAGAGTTAATTACTGAGTTTAATTTAGATTCTATAACTACAAAAACTATAATATTATTTACAAGTGAGAAGGAATTTTTAATAAAATCTGATGCAGCTATTTCTATTATAACACGTCTTAATGTTATCTTTAAAATATTTAATATACTACTAGTTATACCAAAAGTAATTAGAGATAAAGTATATGATTATGTTGCTAAAAACAGATACAAATGGTTTGGAGAAAATGATAACTGTGAAATAATTTAATGGTATTTATTGAAAATTTCTAATGATTGGTTGTAACAGCTTTCAAACCGTATTGGATTTACATTATTTGTTATTTTGTTAGCATTTAAGAAAGAAATTATTTTTTCTGTAGGCATATTGCCAACCAACTCATCACTAGCCATAGGACAGCCTCCAAATCCCTTTATAGCGCCATCAAATCTTCTACAACCAGCTTCATAAGCACTTTGCATTTTTTCATACCAAGTATTTGGATCAGAATGAAGGTGAGCACCAAACTCAATATGTTTGTAGTTATCTAACACAGATGAAAAAATAGAACTTATAGAATCCTTATTAGATGTGCCAATGGTATCACTTAAGGAAATAATATCTACTCCCATTTGACTTAATTTATCTATCCAGTGATTAACAATATTTAAATTCCATGGGTCACCATATGGATTTCCAAAGCACATAGACAAATACACTACAACTTTTTTATTACTACCATTAGCGATTGAAATAATTTCTTTCAATTCGTTTTCTGAATCGTTAATAGTTTTATTTGTATTTCTCATCTGAAAGTTTTCAGATATTGAAAAAGGGTAACCTAAGTAACTAACTTTATCAAACTCAGAAGCTTTCAAAGCCCCTTTTTTGTTAGCAACAATAACTAATAATTTTGAAATAGATTTTGATAAGTCAATACTATCTATGATTATTGAAGTATCCGAAAGTTGTGGTATAGCTTTAGGCGAAACAAAACTACCAATATCCACAACATCAAACCCAACATCTACAACAGTTTGCAAATAACTTAACTTAGTAAGAGTAGGTATAAAAGTCTTGATACTTTGCATAGCATCTCTTGGGCATTCAATGATTTTGACTTTATCAAGCATGAAATAAAAATAAAGCTATTTTATTTAAAAATAGTTTAAACTGAGAAAAGTATTAAACAAGCTATAGATAAGAAAATTAAGATCTGAATCCATCTGATAAATATTTGAAAAAATTTAAACTTTAAAAGATATTTTGAAATATAGGAGGAAAAAAATACTATTGAAGTAAAAACAATTAAAGTAATTAACATAAAAAGCAGTCCTAACACATAAAATTGAGATAAGTAATTTAATTCTATAGGGTCTAAAAATAAAAAAGCTGGAAAAAATGTAAAAAAGAAAAAATATACCTTTGGGTTCAAAATATTCATAAAAAGACCAGTAAAAAAATTATCAATATTTGAAACTTTGGTGTTTTGTATTTTTTTTATTTCAACTAAATAAGAATTTTTAAACACTTTAAAAGCTAAAAATAACATGTAGGCAAATCCAATTAATTTAATTACAAAAAATATATTTTCATTAAATCTTATAATTTCTGAAATTCCAAAAGCCACTAAAGTTGTGTGAAATAAACATCCCGTGACCAATCCTAACACAGTAAATAAACCTGCTTTCTTTCCATTATATAAAGTATTGGATAAAATAAATATATTATCAGGCCCTGGAGATAATGCCATAAAAAAACTAACAATCGTAAAAGAAAAAATAATTTCCACTAAATTAATTTTTATTAATTTAAAGTAACTTTTAATATTTAGTATATTTGCATCAAATACCCTCAAATTTATGAAACTTTTCTACACATTAATCATTACACTTATTTTTTCTCTTTCTGGAATAAATAGTTTTTCTCAAGAAACACAATACTGTGCTACTCAAACAACAGAAGAAAACCGACAGTTTATAGAGGATAATATGGATTTAATACGATATTATGAAAATGAATATTACCAACTAAAACAATTAAAAACCTCTACAGCGCTAACAAGCATCCCTGTTAAAATACATATAGTAACAAATGATGATGGTAGTGGAGGAATAGACATAAATGATGTTCTTTCAGAGTTTGATGAGGTAAATACATATTTTCAAAATTCATTTGTAGAGTTTTATGCATGCGATGAGGTTAACTATATTAACAGCTCTTCCTTGTATCAATTTGATACAGAAAACCAACAAGATTTACTATATGAAAATCACCAAGCAGATATATTAAATGTTTATTTTGTAGATGAAATTGCATTCGGAGATGGTTACGCTTGTGGATATACTTATTTACCAGGAAACTCTAATCAATATTATGATGCAGTAGTTATGCAAAATAGCTGTACTACATCAAATGACGGAACAACATTAACTCACGAAATGGGTCACCACTTAAATCTAACTCATACTCATGGTGATACAAACGGAACTCTAACAGACGAATTAGTTAATGGTACTAATTGTTCTTTTGCTGGAGATTATTTATGTGACACACCTGCTGACCCACAACTAAACGGAGGAAATGTGAATAACGTAAACTGTTTATATTCTGTGTCAGGTACTCCCCCTACCGATGCTCAAGGGAATTTATTTGATCCAGATACCAGTAACATAATGTCTTACGCTCCACAGGCATGTACAAATACACTTACCGAACAACAGTATGCAAGAATGTATGCGGGGTACCATGCTTTTAAAAATTACTACGCATGCCCCTCTTTAAATGTTAATTTCAGTTCTGAAAATATAATAATAGATTGTGGAGAGCAATTACAAGTTAATTTTACTGACAATAGTATTAACTCTAGTAGTTGGGAATGGGATGTCAACGGAGATGATATAATTGATTCTTCAGAACAAAATTTTTCATATATATACCAATCTGCAGGTAATTATGATGTAAGCTTAACTATTTCAAATGACTCAGAGAACATCACTAAAGTATTTCCAAACTATGTAAACTTTGATGGTACTAGCTATGAAACATCAAAAATATACTTGAACGTTAGTGTTAAAGAAGGGTTAAATCAAAATACCTGGGAATTTAAAGATAGTTCAGGAGAAATACTTTATTCAGGAGGGCCTTATGAAACTGCTAATAGTCAAGGTGAGGTATATTCACATGAATTTGAAACAGGTTCAGATTGTTATGTATTTACTATGTATGATTCTGCTGGAGACGGTCTAACTAATAACGCTTTCTGGTTTGATTCTGAATATTATGAACTGCTTGATGAAAATAACATTTCAATCAAATACGGATCAGAGTTTGAATATGAAGAATCTACATCTATTAAAAATGAATATCTAAACTTATCAAATCCTATAGATATCAATTTTATGATTTATCCAAACCCTGCCGGAGATTTCATTAATTTAAAAAGCAACTCGGCTATTGATGGATATTTAATTTATGATATAAAGGGTAGTTTAATTTTAGAAGGCACAAATAATAACTCAAATGATTTAACTATTTCGTTAAAGAATGTTTATTCGGGTGTTTACTTTGTACAGATTAAATCTGGAACTTATAAACAAACCGTTAAGTTTATTAAAAAGTAATCTGCAAGACTAGTTAAAGTCTATTTAATAAGGCTTTATTTATAGATCTAATTAAGTTAGGTCCTTCATATATAAATCCTGTATAAATTTGTATTAAATCTGCACCTGCGTCAAATTTTTCTAACGCATCTTCAACAGAGTGAATACCTCCTACTCCAATTATGGGAATAGTTTTATTACTATTTTTTGAAATGAATTTAATTACCTCAGTAGATCTTGAGTTTAAAGGTTTACCACTTAATCCACCTAATTCTTTTTTATTGTCTGATTTCAAATTTTGTCTGTTAATAGTCGTATTAGTTGCAATTATTCCATCGAGCCCAGTATCCTTGACTATAGATATAATATCCATTAATTGATTATCATTTAAATCAGGTGCGATTTTAAGTAATACAGGTTTCGGTGATTCTTTTGCTCGGTTAATTAAAAGTAGAGAGTTGATTAATTTTGTTAATGGCTCTTTTTCTTGTAAATCTCTTAAATTAGGAGTGTTTGGTGAACTAACATTTACAACAAAATAATCAACATAATTAAATAGTAGATTAAAGCTAGCTATATAGTCATCAATCGCTAAAGAATTGGGAGTAATCTTGTTTTTACCAATATTACCCCCAATTAATACAGTTTTGTTGTTTTTTAAATTTTTGATTACCTCTTCTAAACCAACATTATTAAATCCCATTCGATTAATAATACCCGAATCCTCTACTAGGCGAAAAAGTCGCTTCTTTGGATTTCCAGACTGAGGCTTGGGAGTGACTGTTCCGATTTCAATAAAACCAAAACCGAAACTGCTTAACTCCTTGTATAATTCAGCATTTTTATCAAAACCAGCTGCTAAACCAACAGGGTTTTTAAAATTAATTCCAAATAATGTTTTTTCTAATCTTGAATCATTTATACAATAAATCTTACGGACAATTAAATTGACAAATGGAATTTTAAATAAAATCTTAATCGAGAAAAATATGATGTCATGAATTTTCTCTGGGTCTACTAAAAAAAGAATTGGTAAAATTAATTTCTTATACATTATTAATTTATTAAATAGTAAACAAAAGTAAAATAAAAACAATGAACAAAAAAGTATGTCAGA
>CASIAX010000009.1:0-52725 GCA_949372955.1 uncultured Flavobacteriaceae bacterium
CACTATGTTAAGTCCAGCAGAGACCTCTCATCACCTTTTATCAGAAAAAGACAGGATTAGTCAGGGTATAACAGATAGATTGATTAGGTTTTCTGTAGGGATCGAGAATAAAAAAGATATTATTGGAGATATCGAAAATGCAATTAATCTTTCAATTAAATAACTAATATGAAATTAGACATACTAGCAATAGGAGCCCATCCAGATGACGTAGAATTAGGTTGTTCTGGCACCTTGGCAAAGGAAATACATAATGGAAAATCTGTTGGTATTTTAGATTTAACAAGAGGTGAACTAGGCACTAGAGGTAGTGCTGATATCCGTGATAAAGAATCTTTAAAAGCTTCAAAAATATTAAATATTAAAGTGAGAGAAAACTTGTCTTTTGCCGATGGTTTTTTCGCTAATGATAAATCACATCAATTAGAAATTATTAAGATTATTAGAAAATACAAGCCAGAAGTTGTTTTTTGTAATGCAATTGATGACAGGCATATAGATCATCCGAAGGCTAGTGAATTAGTTAGCTCTTCCTGCTTTTTAAGTGGCCTTGTTAAAATTGAAACAAGATTAAAGGATTCTTCCATTTTGCAAGAAGCGTGGAGACCTAAATCTGTTTATCATTATATCCAGTGGAAAAACATTAATCCAGATGTATGTGTAGATATATCTGATTTTATTTCTGTTAAAATTAATGCTGTAAAAGCATATAGTTCTCAGTTTTATAAAAAAGGAGATGACTCTAAAAGTACTCCTATTTCAACACAAAACTTTATTGATAGTATTGAGTATAGGGCCAAGGATTTGGGTCGTTTATGTGGGGTTGAATATGCTGAAGG
Organism: uncultured Flavobacteriaceae bacterium; assembly: GCA_949372955.1. GTDB lineage: Bacteria > Bacteroidota > Bacteroidia > Flavobacteriales > Flavobacteriaceae > SGZJ01. The sequence goes on from CASIAX010000009.1 coordinate 840, forward strand.
TTTTACAGTTGAGAGAGCCCCTTTAATTAATTCTGTTTTTGACTTAAAATAATTTTTAAAAATCTTTGTAGGACTTAACAAAAGATTTACATTTGCACTCGTTACAAATGGTGGTTGTAGCTCAGTTGGTTAGAGCATTGGTTTGTGGTATCAAGGGTCGCCGGTTCGAATCCGGTCTTCCACCCATTAAAAAAGCCTTTCATTTTATTGAAAGGCTTTTTTTGTTTAAAAATTGTAAACTGCTTTTATTTATTCTTAATTCTTTCTTTTCTGTTTGCTAATTCCCAAGTAGTGTGAAATATTAATTTAGTTCTTTGTTGTAAAAGGTCATACTCAATTTTATCTGCAGTATCCGTTGGTTTATGGTAATCTACGTGCGTACCACTAAAATAGAAGATTATAGGAATATTGTTTACAGCAAAATTATAATGATCTGATCTGTAATAATAATTATTTTCAATATACCTTCCAGATTCATAAACTTTTCGTTTAGGGTCGTTATACCTGTAATCTAGCACTAGGTTAGAATATTCTTTTGCAGTTTGTTCAGAAACATCATGCAAGTCTTGAGATATTATATCAGACCCTATTAAGTAAATATAATTTCTATTTTTCTCTTCTCTATTCGGATCGATTCTTCCGATCATATCTATGTTTAAGTTAGTTACTGTATTTTCTAAGGAGACCAAAGGGTCATGATTTGTGTAATATTCAGAACCTAGTAAGCCTTTTTCTTCTCCAGTCATGTGTAAAAACACAACAGATCTTTTAGGTCTATGTCCATCTTTTACAGCTTGTTGAAAAGCTTCTGCAATTTCCATTATAGCCACTGTTCCAGATCCATCATCATCCGCTCCGTTGTAAATTTCACCATCACTCATGCCTACATGATCTAAATGAGCAGTTATAATTATGTATTCTTCTGGAAATTCTTCTCCTTTAATTATTGCTGCTACATTTTCAGAGTTTACTTTTTCTTCGTTTAGTTGAAGACTAATACTTATTTTAGTTTTTATTTTTTTTGAAATGGCTGAATCTATTTCTTCTTTTAAAATCTCTTTAGCTAATTTATTACCTATTAGAAAGCCATGAACATCAGATTTTTTATCATCAACATCTAAAGCTAGTCTTCCAGGGTCATTAGTTATGTTTTCATACCTCCTAGCATACCTTGTAAGCATGGCTTCGTCAACATATAAAAAAGCAAGTGCTCCATTTTTAAGAGCGATATTTTTCTTAAGTGTAAACTGACCTCTTTTTGACCATTTTGATTCTTTATTGTTTTTATTTATAACAAAGTTACCTTCCTTATCTTTTGGTTCACCCTTTAATGCAATTACAATTTTGTTTTTCACTTTCAATCCATTGTAATCATTGTAAATAGAATCATTAATTCCAAATTTTACAAAAACCACATTCTTTAGATCTATATTTAAATCCTTTCCACTGGACGATAGTGAAATAAAATCAACATAGTTTTTAAAACTTTTTCCATTAACAACCATATTTATTTCTGGTATTTTTACATTTTTTAATGGAACATTTTGAAAATAGGAGTCGCTAATTAATGACTCAATACCATTATTTATATAATGGTTTTTTAGGTATTCTACAGCAATTTTTTGACCTTCTTTTCCAGTTTCTCTACCTTGAAAATCATCAGAAGAGTATGTGTATAATTTATCTTTTAATTCATCTAACGTTATGCTGTTTGCATAATCCTTTGGATTTTGAGCATGAATATTAAAGACGCTGAAAAAGATAACGAATAATATGAGCAAATATCTAGTCATAAGTTGTGTTTTGAGTTAGGGTAAATTTTATTTTAAAGATAACTTTTTTTTGTGTAATTTTATTTTAAACATATAAATTTAAAAAGATGAATAAATTATTAAAATACATTAACAATTTTATTGCTATTTGTAACTACTATTTTTGCTTGTAACTTCTCAGTTGGAAATGACCATAGTGATGCTAGTGACACTGTAGATCAAGAAAAAGTTAAGTCTGAAGTAAAAGAGTTTATCGCTAGTAGTTTTAATTTTTATCAAACCGGTAGTATTGAGGATGCAAAATCTGTTTTTTCAAGTGATGCTATTTTAATAGGTACTGATGCTGCCGAATACTATACAGGATGGGAAGAGATTGAGCCTTCAATCAAAGCCCAAATAGCTGTTATAAAGAATGCTAAATTTGACACAAGAAACCTCCAAATCACATTAAGTTCAGATGGAGAAATGGCATCTTACGCATCGGTTGTTGACTTTTCTTTTACTGTAGGTGGAGAAAATTCGACTATAAATAATGTAAGAAATAGTGGTACTCTAAAGAAAATTGATGGTAAATGGGTGATTTCTCAAGTTCATTGGTCTTTAGGTTTGTCTGGTCAAGCTGTAGAATATTAATACTAACTAAATATATAAACATGAAAAAAATAATTTTAATTTTTGCAGTTATATTAACTGCTTGTAATCCTACGGTCAAAGAAGAAGTAGGAGCTGGATTTTTCGCACCACAACCAGGAGAAAAATTTGTTGTAGGTAGTGATGAAATAACGGATACTTGGAAAAAGTATATCGATGCCCATAATAATAGAGATATGGAAACAATATTATCAATGGAATCCGACTCATTATTAATTGTAGATCCTACTGGTACTAGAATCTCAGGAAAAGTTGCACACAAAAATGCTTTGATTGGATGGTTTGAAGCGGAAAACCCAAAATGGGATATGTACTGGGCGATGCCTTATAAAGGAGTTCCAGGTGGAGCAGAATGGATAATAGCAGGTCATACTGTAAAAACTAATTCTGGTGGTAAAATTATAGAACAAAACCATATGATTGATGCAGAAATTAAAGATGGAAAGATTCAGCAGTTTTATGTGTATTCTCAAGATATTCCAGCAGAAGAAACAGCTCAATAATAATTTTTTAGCCATAAAAAAAGCATTCTAATTTTAGAATGCTTTTTTATTATTAGTAAGTAATTTAATTCTTATTCTATCTCTTGACCAAGAGCTAGTTCTGCCATCATTTCTTGCGTATCATAATTGTGATATTCTTCAATTATTTTCCCATCATTACCCCATTTAAAACCAATGTGAGCTGGAAGAACAATTGTTTTACCCGTTACTTTACCTGTAGCATTCCAATCAAACCAAGATTGCGTTATTGTATTAGATGGGTATTCTCCCATTGCTGGATAAGTTATGGTTTGTACCCAAACTCCAAGATCTTCTCCATCTTCTTCACCAAAAGTCATTAGAATAGGGTCAAAGCCTGCATGTTGAGCTTCTAATAATCCAACAAATTCATCAAGACTTATTGGTTGCTTTGAGTTTAAAAAAACCTTAATATCAGGTGACCAAAGCTCTTTTAAGCCATCCATGTCATTGTTTAAGTAATTTTGAAAATGCGCTCTAATGGCATTTGAATTGTCATCATCAAAAGTAACAACAACATCATTGTTTGTACAACTCATTGTAAAGCATACAAGAATTAGTAAAATTATTTTTTTCATTTTTTTTTAATTATAGTTATATATTAAAATTATAGATAAAAAATCAAAAAATTAAAATTTTTTATAAACTTCTTCAAACGGAACTCTAAAACGTTTGTTGTAAATACCTTTTTCAGATCTTATCCCACAGCCAACAACCATATTGATTTCTGATCCACTAGGTAAGTTTAATATTTTTTTAATCCTGAGAGTATCCGTTCCTTCCATAGGGCAGGTGTCGTAATCAATAGAAGCCATACTTAACATAAAGTTTTGAGCAGCAAGTGCAATACTTTTATGAGCTACGATTCTAGAATCACTTAACCTAGCTTGTCTGTATATTGGTCTAAATAGTCCAACTATTTGAAAAATAAAATATCTGATGTATCCTAATATTCCAAAAAAACTAGTGTATAGAGTTGGAACTAATGATTTATAATAAAAAAGCACAGTTTTTTTTCTTTTCTCAGTATTAACTTTAGGATTTTCATCAAAAGATTTAATTAAAAAATCAATATTAGATTTAGCTCTGGATTTCCATAAATCTTTTCTAGTTACAAAAACCACTAATTGATTAGCTGTTTTTGCAGCATTTTGATTCATGCAAGCAGGGAATAATTTTTTCATTATCTCTTTATCCACAATATGAAAAAACTCCCATAGCTGCAAATTACTACTGTTAGGGGCTAAGCTTGCGTTGAGAAGACATTTTTTAACTTTATCTATATCTAGATCAATATCTTTAAATATTCGTACAGATCTTCTATATTCTATTGCATCAGAAACTGTTTTTTCCATTTTTATTTTTTTGATGGTATTAATTTAACTAACATCATTAAAGTGTAGGCTGATAGTCCGATAAGTAACATAATTAAAAAATAATAAGGCCACTCAGGCATTAGTTTTGTAAAAGTAACTCCAGGAGGTTTACTTTGAGTAAACATATAATTACTATCGATTGTATAGTTTAATAAAATCATTATGGTCACAAGCAAAGTTGTCCATCTTACGGTGCTGAAATAATCCTTCCAACTTGGTCTATATCCATCTATGATTAGTGCAGCAACAACAATAAAAATTAATCCGTGCGCTATAAAGTAATGTATAAAAGTATACACCATAGCACCATCTTCTAGATTAGTATTTATAAATGCAAAGAAAGATCCTCCAAAACCTGCAAAAAAGAGCCAATTTTTTAAATCTCTATTGTTTTTGTTGTAATTGTATATAGGTATAATTAATGCCGACACATAGCACATCTCAAGTGGGAGGGATTCCTTTAGTGACCATGAATCAAAATAAATTAATAGAAGCTGAAATAGAATTTCATTTAAAATCACAATTAATGAAATTACAGCTAATAGTTTAGATTTTTTTTCTTTGTTAGATATGGCATAAATATATATTAAAATAGAACCTATAATTACGCTGAAAAATGTAAATACTAAATGTTGGTATGGTAAATTTTTTATTATGTCAAACACTTCATTCATTAATATCTACAATTTGATGTAAATATAGCAATATATTTAGTTTTTATTTATTGATTTAAATAACATGAAAAATAGGTTATTTACTTCTGTTAGTTTTTTATTATTTATATAAAAAGCCTCAAATATTACATTTAACACAATATTATGTTTGAATATGTTGTTATATGTTGTATTTTGGTAAGTTCAAATTAACTAATAAAAAAACAAATTATGAAAAAAATTACTCAAAAATTAACTAAATCTATTTGGCAAAGCGGTCTTTTCGCTATGGCATTTTTATTTAGTTTAACAATTAACTCTCAAGATCTTGCTTTGCAAGGATTGATTGATTTTGACTTCCAAGGCTGGAGAATGATGGTAAAGCCATCCATGTTAGTTGCTAACGATATTGCAGACTTAAGTCTTTATGGAATTGGCGTTGCAAATAATGGAGAAGGAACTGATGGTATAGAATATACTTTTCCTGCTGTTTCAGTGTCTGCAGGTGATCACATTATGGTAGCTAGAAATCCTGCTGATATGGCCGCTTACTTAGGCGCTACTGAAGTAACATAATTTAGCTATTACGTGGAATCTGTCCAAAATGGAGATGACGCTATTGAATTATATTATGAATGGTGCAGTAATTGAAACATTTGGTGATATTGAATTGACGGATGGTCAGTAAACTTGGGAATATATGATTCATTGGGCATATAAAGATAGATGGAGCTTGGACATATGGAGGAGTTGACTGTACTGATGATTCAGAAACTTCTGCTACTTCTGATTGTCCTTATCCTTACCTTTACACTCCTACGGGTTGTGGTGAAACTGTGACTTACACTCAAGTTTCTAATGGTAATTATACTGAAACTGTAACTGCTCCGGCAGGTCAAAATGCTTCAGTAACTATTAATGGTGACGTTGAAAATAATTATGATTTTATAACTGTAACTGACGGAGCTGGAACTGTATTAAATTCAGATCAAAGTACAGGAGTATTTACGGATGCTGTTTATACATCGACTGATGGTACAATTTCTGTAAACATTACTAATGATGCTTCTGTTCAAAATGGAGATGTAACACTTGCTTTTGCTTGTGCTGATCCAACATTTAACGTAACATTCTCTGTAAATACAGCTAATATCACTGTAGGTGAGCTTGGTATGTATGTAGGTGGTGGAGTTTTAGGAGGAGCGAATGCTTACCCTTTAACTGATGATGGAACTGGTACTTGGAGTACTACTGTTGCACTAAGCGAAGGAACTTCAGGAAACTATATTTTCTTAAATAGTCCAGCAAATGATAGTGATTGGGGAACTAAAGAAAATTTAGGTGGTCAAGAATGTTCTGATCCTAATAATTATGATGATAGAATTTTAGAAGCTGTCACTGCAGATACTACATTATTGCATTGTTTTGGAAGTTGTGAAACTGACGGAACATGTCCTACTACATTTTACGATGTTACATTCTCAGTAAATACAGCAAATATTACTGTTGGAGAGAATGGTATGTATGCAGGTGGAGGCGTTTTAGGTGATGCAGTTGCTTACGCTATGTCTGACGATGACGAAGATGGTACTTGGACAGTCACTGTTTCTATGGTAGAAGGAGCTACTGGAAACTATACTTTATTAAATAGTCCAAACGATGGTGGTGACTGGGGAGCTAAAGAAGATTTAGCTGGTCAAGAATGTGCCGACGCTGCAAACTATAATGATAGAATATTAGCACCAATTACTGGTGATACTACATTATTACATTGTTTTGGAAGTTGTGAAACTGATGGAACTTGTGGTAGTCCATCTGAGCCAGTATTAATGCCTGTAGATCATGAAAATGAAAATGTAACTTACGCTTGGAATGATTTTGGTGGAGCAGCAACTACGGTTGTAGCTAATCCTGATGCGTCTGGAATAAATACAAGTGCTACTGTAGCGAAAAGTATTAAAACAACTGGTTCTGAAACTTGGGCTGGTACATTTTTAGTACTAGACGAGCAATTAGACTTTTCTACTATAACTACGTTAGCAGTTGACGTTTGGACTCCAGATGGAGGAGAGCTTGTTAACTTGAAAGTTGAAAATGCAGCCGATGGTAATATAGCTATTGAGATTAATCAGCCTACAACTGTAGCTGCTGGTTGGGAAACTCTTTATTATGACTTAAGTGGTGGAGATTTATCACAAGTTTATGATAAACTTGTATTCTTCTTTGATTTCAATGTAGGTGGAGATGATACTGCATACTACTTTGATAACATCAGACTAGAAGCAGCTGCTACAGCTGGAATTGATCCTGGTTGTTCAGACTTCGAAGATGGAGGTGTAGATTGGACTGTAGTTGATGCAGGAGGATTAACATCAGACTGGTTAATTGAAGATACTCTAGCAAATGGAGATTCAGGTCAATCTTTCGGTCATGGTTATTTACCTGGAGACGCTGCTTATAATGACTGGTTAGTTTCTCCAGCTTATAATACAACTGGATTAAGTGCGCCAACATTATCTTACTATGAGTATTTAAACTGGTCAGCTGATGCACAAGCACACAATGTTTATTATTCAACTGATTATGCTGGTGATGCTACTACTGCTACATGGGTTCTTCTTAACGACGTTATTGGAACAGATGCAGAAGATACTTGGGTTCAAAGAACATTTGCTTTGCCAAGTGCTGAAAATGTAGTTGTATCATTCCAATATAATTCAACTTATGGTGCAGATTGGAATATCGATGATGTATGTGTACAAGAAGACACGTTGTCTACTGTAGATGCTACGTTATTAGATATGAGAATCTATCCAAACCCTTCTAACGGAAGTTATGTAACAATACAATCTCCAGTAAATGGAGTGAAGTATGTTGAGGTATTTGATATCACTGGAAAGCGATTGATAAACACTTCATTAAGTGCAGATACTTTAGATGTTAGTTCAATAAGTTCAGGAATGTACTTAGTGAAAGTAACAATTGAAGGACAAAGTAAAACATCTAAATTAATTATTAGATAAGTTAACTTTAACTAATAAAAAAAGCCGCTCTATTAATTTAGAGCGGCTTTTTTTTTGTTAAAATAATTAACTTCATAAATTATAGTATTGTACCTAATACTTATATAATCCGTTAATAAATATTTAGTAAATTTATTATATGAATAATTTGAGATTATTTCTTTTTTTGTTGGTTGTAATTATTTGTGAATTCGTAAATGCTCAAAATACTAGTAGTCAACCAAATTTTTTATTTATCATGGTCGACGATCAACCTCATGATGCGGTTGGTTTTTCTGGAAGATATCCTTTTTTACAAACGCCCAATATTGATAGGCTAGCCAGCGAAGGTGTGAATATTAAAAATTTTTTTGTCACACAATCTATTTGCTCACCCTCCAGAGTTAGTTTTTTAACTGGGACTTATCCACATGTGCATGGTGTAAATCAAAATAATAGATATGTAGATCCTGATTGGGATAGTTTCCCGCCGTATTCTACTTTCTTACAAAAACAAGGTTATCAAACAGCTCACATAGGTAAGATTCATATGGCTCATAAAAAAGGTAAAGCTCATATTCGTCCTGGATTTGATTATTGGTATAGTTTCAATGGTCAAGGAAAGTATTTCAATCCTGATGTAAATGACAATGGTTTAGAATATAAAGAGAATGGATATGTAACGGATATACTAACAGAGAAAACAGTAGATTGGTTAACAAATAAAAGAGATTCAAACTTACCTTTTAGTCTTAATCTTTGGCATAAGGCCGTTCATGAAAGACATTTGCCAGCTCCAAGACATGAAGACTTATATGTAGGAGAAAACTTACCCAAACCACCTTACGACACGCATAAAGAAACCTTTGAAGGAAAACCGCAGTGGCAAAGAAAAAAAACTTTTGGAGTTAAGTGGAAAGAGTTTTTACCAATTCCAGATAAATTAAAGCAAGAAAAATGGCCAATTAGATATCGTAAAAACATGCAACTATTAAGAAGTTTAGCTGCAGTAGACGAATCTATAGGAATTGTTTTGAAAACACTTGAAGAATTAGGAGAGTTAGATAATACTGTTATTATTTATACTAGCGATAATGGGTATTTTATGGGCGAACATACATTCAAAGATAAAAGATTGGCATATGAGAATTCTATGAGAGTGCCTATGATTATTCGGTATCCAAAAATCATAAAAGAAAACTCTATTGTTTTACAACAGTGCTTAAATATTGATATAGCACCAACTATATTAAACTTAGCTGGAATCGCAATTCCTGACTATATGCAAGGGGAGTCAATGCTAAATTTAATAAGCAATAATATTGAAAATAATTGGAGAAAATCATTTTTGTTTGAATATTACAAAGATGCTAGTTGGCCTCATGCAGGGCCTAATCACATTGCGGTTAGAACCAATGAATTTAAATTAGTTGAATCTTTTCTTGAAAATGATATTGATGAGTTATATGATTTGTTAAATGATCCAGGGGAAATGACTAACCTTATAGGTAATTCAAATTATGATGCTATAGAAAATCAATTAAGAGTGGAGCTTTTGAGGCTTCAAAAAAAGTATAAATACAATCCAGACAGAGACTGGTGGCTGAGAACTGTAATTGAAAATTAAAATAAATTTTATATGAAATTGAACTTATCTAGTATTTTGATTTGCATATTGTTTGGATATTCTTGTTTTGCAAATGAAATTAAAAAAAATAATGATTACCCTAATTTTATTATAATCTTAGTAGATGATCAGGGTTGGAATGGTACTTCTGTACAAATGATGAATGAAGAAATTAATTCTAAAAGTGATTTCTATCAAACTCCTAATATTGAGAAGCTCGCAGAAAAAGGTATTAAATTTTCTAGTGCTTATGCTGGTGCGCCAGTATGTGCACCATCTAGGTATAGTATTCAGTTTGGACAAACTCCAGCGAGACTAAAAATGATTAGAGTTGGTATGAACACTTCACATATAAATCACTCAACAGATTTAACAATTCCTAAGCAATTAAAGAATATAAACTCTAATTATGTTGCTGCACATTTTGGTAAATGGGGTATGGGTGCATATCCTTCAATACTAGGATATGATGAGAGTGATGGTGCTACTGGAAATAAAGATGGTGGATTTGATTTTAAAGACAATAAAAAACAATGGCAAAATACTATAAATGAAGACCCAAAAAAAATATTTAGTATAACGGATAAAGCTATTGACTTTATCGATAGAAAAGCTAAATCTAATACTCCTTTTTTTTTACAACTTTCTCATTATGCTGTCCACTCAGATATTATGATGAGAAAAAAAACTCTTAAAAAATATAATAATTTACCAAAAGGTAAATACCAAAAGAATTCTGGTTTTGCAGCTATGACAGAGGATTTGGATGATAGTGTTGGGATGTTGTTGGATAAAATAGAGGACCTCGGAATAGAGGACAATACCTATATAATTTATACTTCTGACAATGGATCAGTTCCTGTGATGCCTCCCAGAAGAATTTATAAAGAAAGTTATAATTACCCATTAAGCAGGGGTAAGTGGGATGCTAATGAAGGTGGTATTAGAGTTCCATTTATTGTTGTTGGTCCTGGAATAGAAGAAAATGTGGAATCAAAATCGATTATATCATTTAGTGATATTCTGCCTACTATCATTGATTTAGCAGGTGGGGAAATTAAAGATGATAAGAATCTTGATGGTGGAAGTCTTAAGAATGTTTTTGAAAATCATAAAAAAACAAAAATTAAAAGAAATGATAACGCTCTATTTTTTCATGTTCCTTATGAAAATGGAATAGCTTTAAAAAGAGCTCATTCTGCAATTATATCCGAAAATTTTAAGCTCATAAAATTCTATGATAATGGACAATTAATGTTATTTAATTTAGATGATGATTTGGGAGAAAAAAATAATTTATCTTTGAGTAAAGTAAAAAAAACTAAAGAATTAGAATTAATGTTAGATAACTATTTAATAAAAGTTAAGGCTCCAAAATGGAAACTAGGAATTCATTGGCGTAATACTCCGATAAGAAAAATTAATTCATTTCATTAACAAAGATTAAGTCTTAAAATAAAAATTAATAGTTTTCTTCATATTTTTCATTAAATGACTCAAAATTTATAGTATTCACAAAGACAGCTTGTAAATATTTTTTTTAAAGTAGTAGTAATTTATTATCTTGTTCAATCAAAAATAATGATAAATGTCAATCAAACTTTTTTTCTTTATTTTTAAACTTAGCTGTTAAATTAATAATACCCTTTGTTGAAAACATACGATATTTATTCTGGCTTAGTTAAAAAAAAACGAAATATTGAAGCGATTATATTTAAAGATTTACAAACAATTATTAACTAAAAATTAAATTATGAAAAAAATTACTCAAAATTTAACTAATCTAAAAGCTTGGCAAAGCACAATCTTTGCTTTTATGTTTTTATTTAGTTTAACAATTAACGCTCAGGAGGTAGGCCAAGAATACATTGGCAATCCTACTATTAACACCACGGATACTTCGCCTGAAACAGGTTCTGTTGTAACCGCTGGTAACTTTAGTGGAGCTACTAATGCTGGTAGTTGGGGATTTGGTCAACAGGGTTCTTATGCTCCTTGTGGTGATGCTCCAGGCTGTTATTCTGCAGACAGAATGTTTAAGATGTTCAAAAAAAATGGAGCAAATGGACAGCAGTATATAACTCAAACTATTACTGCTCTTCCTGCTGGAAACTATGATTGGTCTTATTGGAACAGATGGGGTGCTAATGGAGGTGTATTTCCTACTTGGTCTGCTGATGGAGATGAAACTCCTAAGTTTGTTATCTTAACTGATGATGATGGAGATGGTACTTGGACATCTGTTCAAGACAACGTTTCTACTGAGCCAACTGGTTCGACTTGGTATCAAGAATCTGGTACTTATACAAATGATATAGCTAGAGATGTTAAAATAAAGTTTACTAAAACAGGAGGAACAGACGCTTCTGCTTTAACAAACCTTGCTCACTTATGGTATTTAGATAACGCTAGTCTTACTTATGCAAGTGCTTTAGCACCTAGTGCAATTAGTACATTTCCTTGGAATGAAGGTTTTGAATCAGGACTAGATTCTTGGACTGATGGTTCAAGTACTCCTTGGGCTACTGATAATGGTACCGACTATGGTCCAGGATCAGTAACAGAAGGTACTACTTCGATATTTTTTAATGATTATGATTATTCTACAGGCTCAACTGCTGATATAATGTCTCCTGTTTTAGATGTAACATCTCTAACAGCTCCATTATTAACTTTTGATTATTGGGATTCAAATGGTTCTGATACTGTTGAAGTATTAGTTAGTGATGGAACAACCACAACAGTTGCATATGAAACTGCTGCTGCGGTTGGTGAATGGACTAGTATTTCTATTGACTTAACTGCATATTCTTCTTCAACTTTACAAGTTGGATTTAGAGGTACAAGTGTTTATGGGGTTTCTAATCCACACGTTGACAATGTAGTTGTTGATGCTGCTCCTACGGAGCCTTCAATATCTGTTTCTGCAACTACTGATGGTGGTTCTGCAACTTTTAGTTTTGATATAGCTAATTTTGTTGTTGGTGCTGCTGCTGGAGAAGGAGACGGGCACATACATTGGTCAATATTTTCAGCTTCAGATTTAGATACTCCAATTTATGAAAATGTAATGGTTTACTCTACTGATGATCTTATATTATCTCCTTTACCAAATGGTGATCATGTTATAGTATTCTCATTAGTTGATGCAAGTCATCAACCTCTAGATCCTGCTGTTGATGCTACTGTTGAATTTTCAACTTTTGATGGAACAGCTGCATGTGGTGAAACTGTAACATATACACAAGTTGCTAACGGAGACTATACTGTTGCTTTAACAGCACCAGCTGGTCAAGTTGCTTCAGTAACTGTTAATGCTACAATGGAGAATAACTACGATTTTATATACGTAACTGATGGAGCTGGAAACGCTTTAAACGCGGATCAAACTACTGGAGCATTTACAGATGCTGTTTATTCATCTACTGATGGAACAATTTCTGTTAATGTAACTAATGATAGTAGTGTCCAAAATGGTGACGTAACACTAGCATTCAGTTGTGCTGTATCTACTTTTGATGTTACATTCTCAGTAAATACAGCAAATATTACTGTTGGAGAGAATGGTATGTATGCAGGTGGAGGCGTTTTAGGTGATGCAGTTGCTTATGCTATGACTGACGATGACGGAGATGGTACTTGGACTGTAACTGTATCTTTAGCTGCTGGTACTACTGGAAACTATACTTTATTAAATAGTCCAAACGATGGTGGTGACTGGGGAGCTAAAGAAGATTTAGCTGGTCAAGAATGTGCCGACGCTGCAAACTATAATGATAGAATATTAGCACCAATTACTGGTGATACTACATTATTACATTGTTTTGGAAGTTGTGAAACTGACGGAACATGTGGAGCACCTGCAGAGCCAGTATTAATGCCTGTAGATCATGAAAATGAAAATGTAACTTACGCTTGGAATGATTTTGGTGGAGCAGCAACTACGGTTGTAGCTAATCCTGATGCATCTGGAATAAATACAAGTGCTACTGTAGCGCAAAGTATTAAAACAACTGGTTCTGAAACTTGGGCTGGTACATTTTTAGTACTAGACGAGCAATTAGACTTTTCTACTATAACTACGTTAGCAGTTGACGTTTGGACTCCAGATGGAGGAGAGCTTGTTAACTTGAAAGTTGAAAATGCAGCCGATGGTAATATAGCTATTGAGATTAATCAGCCTACAACTGTAGCTGCTGGTTGGGAAACTCTTTATTATGACTTAAGTGGTGGAGATTTATCACAAGTTTATGATAAACTTGTATTCTTCTTTGATTTCAATGTAGGTGGAGATGATACTGCATACTACTTTGATAACATCAGACTAGAAGCAGCTGCTACAGCTGGAATTGATCCTGGTTGTTCAGACTTCGAAGATGGAGGTGTAGATTGGACTGTAGTTGATGCAGGAGGATTAACATCAGACTGGTTAATTGAAGATACTCTAGCAAATGGAGATTCAGGTCAATCTTTCGGTCATGGTTATTTACCTGGAGACGCTGCTTATAATGACTGGTTAGTTTCTCCAGCTTATAATACAACTGGATTAAGTGCGCCAACATTATCTTACTATGAGTATTTAAACTGGTCAGCTGATGCACAAGCACACAATGTTTATTATTCAACTGATTATGCTGGTGATGCTACTACTGCTACATGGGTTCTTCTTAACGACGTTATTGGAACAGATGCAGAAGATACTTGGGTTCAAAGAACATTTGCTTTGCCAAGTGCTGAAAATGTAGTTGTATCATTCCAATATAATTCAACTTATGGTGCAGATTGGAATATCGATGATGTATGTGTACAAGAAGACACGTTGTCTACTGTAGATGCTACGTTATTAGATATGAGAATCTATCCAAACCCTTCTAACGGAAGTTATGTAACAATACAATCTCCAGTAAATGGAGTGAAGTATGTTGAGGTATTTGATATCACTGGAAAGCGATTGATAAACACTTCATTAAGTGCAGATACTTTAGATGTTAGTTCAATAAGTTCAGGAATGTACTTAGTGAAAGTAACAATTGAAGGACAAAGTAAAACATCTAAATTAATTATTAGATAAGTTAACTTTAACTAATAAAAAAAGCCGCTCTATTAATTTAGAGCGGCTTTTTTTTTGTTAAAATAATTAATTCAAAGATTATCTTTTGCTTATTCTGTTTCCACTAATAGCTTTTTGTCTACTACATTTAAATCTATTGATTTCAGGATTTCTTTTTTTTAAGTGTTTTTGACTTACTCCACTATTAACTCTTTTTCTCCATCTTTTAAAGCTAGATTCTTTTAAGGTACTTCTCATTAGCTTTATTACATCTTTTTCAGCAAGTTTAAATTGAAATAATATAGCCTCAAAAGGAGTACGATCCTCCCAAGCCATTTCAATTATTCTATCCAACTCTACTTCAGAAAAATCAAATTCCATTTGTCTAATTTTTTTTCAAATTTAGTAAATAAATTATATACATTTAATTAAGTTATTAATAATAGTGGTTTATTTGCATTATGAAAAAAGATGTGATTGTTATTGGAGGTGGTGCAGCAGGCTTTTTCTCAGCTATAAATATTGCTATACTTAACCCAGAACTAAGTGTCTTAATCTTAGAACGAGGTAGTGAAGGATTACAAAAGGTGAAAATTTCAGGTGGAGGACGTTGTAATGTAACTCATGCTCAATTTATACCATCGGAACTAACCACTAATTATCCACGTGGAGAAAAAGAACTCTTAGGTCCTTTCCATCAATACATGACTGGAGATACCATGAAATGGTTTGAAGATAGAGGTATAGAATTAAAAATTGAAGATGATGGTAGAGTATTTCCCGTTTCAAATACATCACAAACAATTATTGATTGTTTTATAAATGAGGCGAATCGATTAAATATTCAAATCTTATATAATCATTCTGTTAAATCTATCTCTAAAAAGGGAGATAATTGGTTAGTAAATACGGACAATAGTGACTTTTGTTGTAGTAAAATTTTAGTAACAACAGGAAGTAACCCAAAGATCTGGAATCTAATGGATCAATTAAACCATACAATAATTAAGCCGGTACCCTCACTTTTTAGTTTTGATATTAAGGATGATAGAATTAATTCTATCCCAGGAGTTGTGGTGGAAGATGTTGAAGTTTCTGTAGTTAACTCTAAATTAAGCACTGATGGTCCACTTTTAATTACTCATAAAGGCTTGAGTGCACCATCAATTTTAAAACTTTCAGCTTTTGGAGCTTTAGAACTAGCGGCTATGGATTACCAATTTAATATTTCTATTAATTTCATTAAAACTTCCTATAATGAATGTTTGTCACAACTTAAAGTTGTCAAAAGTGACCTGTCAAAAAAAATGGTAGTTAATCATTCTTTATTTGAAATACCGAAACGACTGTGGAAAGAATTGGTTCTTTACTCTGGTATTGAAACTAATACTACTTGGGCAGATATAAATAAAAGTCAACTCAATGAATTATCCATCCAATTAACTTCTTCAATTTTTAAAGTTAACGGAAAGAGTACTTTTAAAGAAGAATTTGTTACCGCAGGAGGAGTTGATTTGAAAGAAATTAATTTCAAAACCTTTGAAAGTAAAATTAATCCTAATTTATTTTTTGCTGGTGAAATTCTTAATATTGATGCAGTTACTGGTGGTTTTAATTTTCAGAACGCTTGGACGGGTGCATATATAGCATCTAAATCTATTTCAGATTTTTCTTAGTATCTTTTTCGTAATTTAATTACTTAATTATACGTTTATGAAATCTATACTTTTATCTTTGGCAGCTCTTTTAATATTTTCTTGTAATAATAAACCTAGTAACAAACTTATGTCAGATTTCAACCAACCACCACTAGCAAATAAAATTCCAAAGGAATTAAAAATTCATGGTGATGTAAGAGTAGATGAATTTTATTGGTTAAATGATCGAGAGAACCCAGAAGTTATTGATTATCTAAATAAAGAAAATGATTATTATAAACAAGAAACAAAGCATACCAAAATATTCCAAGAAGATTTATTTGAGGAAATGAAATCAAGAATTAAAAAAGATGATAGCTCGGTTCCTTATAAATACAATGGATATTGGTACATAACTAAATATGAAAAAGGAAAAGACTATCCTATTTATACAAGGAAAAAAGAAAGTTTAGACTCTATAGAAGAACTTCTATTTGATTGTAATATAATGGCAAAAGATCATTCATACTTTAGATTAGTAGGGCTTAATATTAGTCCAAATAATCAATTCATTTCTTATGGACTGGATACAACAGGAAGAAGACAATATAATCTTCGAATTAAAGATCTTAAATCCAATAAAGTTTTTAAAGAAGAAATATGGAATACAACAGGAAGTAGTACTTGGGCTAATGATAATAAGACTTTGTTTTATTCTCTTAAAGATGAAACAACCTTGAGATCTGAGGCTATTTATAAGCACCGTTTAAATACCAACCCAGAGAATGATGAATTAGTTTTTGAAGAAAAGGATGATACATTTGGAGTAGGAGTTTATAAAACAAAATCTCAAAAGTATTTAGTAATATCTAGTTATAGTACATTAACTACTGAATACCAGATATTAAATGCTAATAACCCAGATGGAATCTTTAAAGTATTTCAAGCTAGAACAAGGGGTTTAGAATATAGTATATCACATTTTGAGAACTATTTTTATATAGTTTCAAATATTGATAATGCACAAAATTTTAAACTCTCTAAAACTTCAGAAAACAATACTGAAAAAGCAAATTGGGTTGATGTTATTTCTCACCGGGAAGATGTATTATTAGAAGGAGTTGATATATTCAAAGATTTCCTAGTTGTTTCTGAGCGTGAAAATGGTTTGAATAAAATAAAAATATCTACCTGGGATAATTCAACTAGTTATTACCTTCCATTTAATAGTGAAACATATACTGCGTATACAACCTCAAATATTGACTTTGAAACTACTAAATTACGTTACGGTTATCAATCACTTGTAACTCCTTCTTCTGTAATCGAGTTTGATATGATTACCAAAGAAAAGACTATTTTAAAAGAACAAGAAGTTTTAGATGTTGATTTTAATAAAGAAAAGTATACCTCCAAACGTTTGTGGGCTAATGCTTCGGATGGATCCAAAATACCTATTTCCTTAGTGCATCATGTGGATACAGAAATAAATTCAAATACCCCATTATTATTATATGCTTATGGCTCTTATGGATCTACAATAGATCCTTATTTTTCAACAGTCCGTCTGAGTTTGCTAAATAGAGGTTTTGTTTATGCGATTGCACATATTAGAGGTGGAGAGTATATGGGACGTCAATGGTACGAAGATGGTAAGCTATTTAAAAAGAGAAATACTTTTACTGATTTTATAGATAGTTCTAAGTTTTTAATTAATAATAATTATACCAGCCCTGAGCATCTTTATGCTATGGGAGGAAGTGCAGGAGGCTTGCTTATGGGTGCGGTTATAAATATGGCTCCAGAGCTTTATAATGGAGTAGTAGCTCAAGTACCTTTTGTGGATGTTATAACCACAATGTTGGATGACACTATCCCTTTAACTACAGGTGAGTATGATGAGTGGGGGAACCCTAACGATAAAGAGTATTATGATTATATTAAAACCTATTCTCCTTATGACAATATAACTAATAAAATGTATCCTAATTTACTTGTTACTACAGGACTTCACGATTCACAAGTTCAATATTGGGAGCCTGCAAAATGGGTAGCTCGTTTAAGAGATTTAGATAAAAATACTTCTAAGCTATATTTAGACACAAATATGGATGCTGGTCATGGTGGTTCTTCAGGTCGTTTTGAGTCACTTAAAGAGATAGCTTCTGTTTATGCATTTTTATTTGATTTGGAATCAATCAATAAATAACTATTTTTTGTTTCTCTTATTATAATTTTTGTCTCCGCGGGTTTTAGGTTTTTTATATTTCGCAGCCATTTTAAACTTGTATGACCCACCTTTATTTTCCTTGCTGTTTTTTTTAGACTTTTCGTGTGTGTTCCCTGATTTTGATTTCATGATATATAAAAATAGTTGTTATAATAGATAGTAATTTATTACATTTGTTGTTCGGATTGCCAAACCCGAATAATCGGTTGTTAGTTTTTCTTTTAAGAAATCTATCAACCTTTTATTATTTATACATTTTAATTGCTGCTTCTGCACAACGTTCTCCATCCATAGCTGCAGATACAATCCCACCTGCATAACCACCTCCTTCACCACATGGAAATAGTCCTTTAATATGTATATGTTCTAAATTTTCATTTCTAGGAATATTTATTGGAGATGATGTTCTAGATTCTACCCCAATTATATTAGCTTCCTCGCTGTAATAGCCATTCATTTTTTTACCAAATGCCATAAACCCTTTTCTTAATCTACTTCCTATTGATTTCGGTAATAGTGAGTGTAGTGGGGCAGACTTTAATCCTGGTTGGTAAGAGGTGTCATTTAAACTAGAGGATAATCTACCTTCAACGAAATCAGTTACACGTTGCGCTGGGGCAGTTTGAGATCTTCCTCCTGCATAAAAAGAGATTTTTTCTAAATCTTTTTGGAATTCTAACCCTTTTAATGGTCCGTATTCTTCGTATTTTTTAAAATCTTTATCAATATCTAATTCTACAACAATACCTGAATTAGCAAATTTATTATTTCTTTTAGATGGAGACATCCCATTAACTACAACTTCTCCTGCAGCTGTTGCGGCAGGTACAATAAATCCACCAGGACACATGCAAAATGAATAAACTCCTCTATCATTTACTTGATTTACTAAACTATATGCAGCAGCAGGTAGTAATGAATCTCTATCGGAATCACAATTATATTGAATTTGATCTATAATTTGTTGTGGATGCTCAATTCTAACTCCCATAGCAAACGACTTAGCTTTGATAGATATGTTTTTTTTGTGTAGTAAGTTGTAAATGTCTCTCGCGGAATGTCCAGTAGCTAGTATTACCGAGTGGACATTTAGTTCGTCGTTATTTTCTAACCTAATTGCTCTTAAAGTATTGTTAGTTACTACAAAATCAACAACCTTAGTATTAAAATAAATTTCTCCCCCAAACTTTATAATTGTATCACGAATCTTTTGTATTATTTTAGGGAGTTTATTAGTTCCAATATGAGGGTGAGCATCAATTAAAATTTGTTCAGTAGCTCCATAATAAACAAAACTTTCAAATATCTTTCTAACATCTCCTCTTTTCAATGATCTTGTATATAATTTCCCATCAGAGTAGGTTCCAGCTCCTCCTTCTCCAAAACAATAGTTAGAATTTTCATTGACGATGTGTTCTTGATTAATGGCACGTATATCACGACGCCTTTCTTGTACATTTTTACCACGTTCTAACACGATTGGTTTATATCCTAATTCAATACAACGAAGAGCTGCATACATACCAGCTGGGCCAAAACCTATAATGTGTACTTCCTTTGCACTTGACACATCTTTGTAGTCAAAGTTATATTCAGATTTATCGGTGATTTCTTCGTTTATATAAACAGCTACTTTGTAATTAAAAATGATATCTTTTTTACGTGCGTCGATAGATTTTCGTAAAATTTTGACTCCAGAAATTTCATTTTTGTTAAGGTTTAATTTTTTAGAGGCCTTATATAGTAGAATATCTTCTTTGCGCTCCTCAATAAGATTTATTCGTAGCTGTATCTCTTTAACCATTATGCTAAAGTATGTAAATTAAAAATTTAATATGATAATATAGTTTATTAATTAATCCTCAATAATCACATTGAATTCCTCAAATATTTCAAGTTTCATTTTAATTTCATTTTTAAGTTTTCTTATCTTGCAAAAGATTATATAATATGATTTATAAAATACTTTTAATTAATTTCTTTTTAGTTTTTAGCTCTTATTCTAATGACATTCATGATTCTTTAGATAATTTTGTTGTTGGAGCTACATTAAATTTAAATGAGCTAAATACTCAAAAATCAAATTTATTTTTAAAAGACTTCAAATATTTAACTCCTTCTAACCCGGCGAAACAGTCTATAGTTCACCCAAATTCTTATACTTGGAACTGGAACAAAATTGATAAAATGATAGCTTTTGCAAATGAAAACAGTTTAGCTTTAAGAATTCATGGTCCTGTAAGTCCTCAATGTTCTAAATGGGCTAAAAATGATAAAAGAACAAAAAAAGAACTTCTCGATAATATGACTGAGTTTATGACAGAAT
The DNA here is from genome assembly GCA_949372955.1 of uncultured Flavobacteriaceae bacterium. Lineage (GTDB taxonomy): Bacteria > Bacteroidota > Bacteroidia > Flavobacteriales > Flavobacteriaceae > SGZJ01. Next base: position 21,685 of record CASIAX010000009.1, read on the forward strand.
CATGTAAAAAATACAATAATGAACCTACTGTTAAATGGATGGATGTTGTTAATGAGACTGTTCTTGCTAATGGTAAATGGTTTGGGCCAAAATCAGGTGATAACAAATGGGAAAACCCTTGGTTAAATATTGGTTTTGATGAAAATAATTTCCCATTATATATTATTAAATCTTTCGAAATAGCCAATGAGTACGCTCCAAATATTAGCTTAGTTTATAATCAAAACGGAGGTATGCAAAAACCAATGTGGAATAAAATTAAACAATCAATCTATTATCTAAGGTCTAAAGGCTTACGTGTTAATGGAATTGGTTGGCAGGGGCATTTATTAATGCCTTCTACAAAAGATTTTGTATTAAATATTGATCAAGGAATTCAAGATTTATCCGATCTAATTGATTGGGCTCAAAAGAATAGATTAGATTTTCATGTAACTGAACTAGATTATCTAATTGTTGATAAAAACAACTTAGAAAGTGATTTGTTACATCAAAAAAATATCTATGAAAAAATAATTAAGTTATTAATTGAAAAATCAAACACAGGTTTAGTAACCTTAAATTTCTGGGATGTTGGTGAGAGATATAAAAAAGGTAAAGGATATTTTCAATCTATTTATTCAAAGGAATTAGAGCCTAACCCTAGTTATGAATTGTTAAATAATATTTTAAAATAAATAAAATGAGATTAAAATTATTAGTTTTTACTTTACTTACTGTCTTTACTATTTCAGCCCAAGAAGATTCTTCATATAAGTTGTATTTGGACAGTTCTAAATCACACGTAGATCGTTTAAATGATTTAATGTCTAGGATGACTTTGGAAGATAAAGTTTATCAAATGAATCAATTTGTTGGACTTGATCATATGAGAAAAGCGGAAAAAGATTTATCTCCTGAAGACTTAGTAAACAATGATGCGCAAGGCTTTTATAAAGGTGTGTTTAGCACAGATGTAATGAAAATGACTCAGGATGGCAAAATAGGTTCTTTTTTACATGTTTTAACAGCTGAAGAAGGAAATTTACTTCAAGGACTTGCTAATGAATCTAGATTAAAAATACCTATTCTAATAGGAATTGATGCTATACATGGAAATGCACTTTTTAGGGGAGCTACTGTATACCCATCTCCAATTACCTTAGCATCAACATGGAGTGATGAATTTCTCTTTGATGTAGGTAGACAAACTGCTCTTGAAATGAGAGCTACTGGTTCTCATTGGGCATTTACTCCTAATATTGATGTCTTAAGAGATCCTAGATGGGGCAGGGTCGGAGAAACTTTTGGAGAAGATCCATTTATGGTTGGAAATTTAGGAGCTGCGATGATTAATGGTTTTCAATTAAATGATTTTACAGGCACAAATAAAGTTATTGCATGTGCGAAACATATGATAGCTGGAAGTGAGCCAATTAATGGTTTAAATGCTTCCCCAATGGATATATCGTTAAGGACATTAAAAGAGGTGTATTTACCTCCATATAAAAAAGCAATTGATGCTGGAGTATACTCTATAATGGCTGCGCACAACGAATTAAATGGTATTCCTTGCCACATGAATAGTTGGCTCATGACAGATTTATTTCGTAATGATTGGGGTTTTGAAGGTTTTTATGTAAGTGACTGGATGGATATAGAAAGAATAGAAACTTTACATCACGTTGCACACGATTTAAAAGAGGCATCTTACCTGGCCGTTAATGCTGGGATGGATATGCACATGCATGGAGTCGATTTTCCGGAAGCTATTATAGCATTAGTTAAAGAAGGGAAGCTTCCAATTTCTAGAGTTGATGATGCTTGTTCAAAAATCTTAATGGCTAAATTTAAATTAGGATTATTTGAAAATAGATTTGTTGATATTGAAAAAATTCCTGAAAACATTTTTACTTCAGAACATAGGTTTACCGCATTAGAAACTGCTAGGAAAGGAATTGTATTATTAAAGAATTCCAAGCTGTTACCGTTAAATAAAACAAAAGAATCTAAGAAGATTTTAGTTACTGGACCTAATGCAAATAACCAATCTATATTGGGTGACTGGCATGCAGCTCAGCCAAAAGAAAATGTGACAACAATTTATGAAGGAATAAAAGAACTTGGAGAATCAAAGGGTTATGATGTTTTGTTTCATGACTCAAATGAAAATATTAGAAAGATATCTAATAAAGATATTCAAAACACAGTAGAAGCATCTAAAGACGCAGATTTTGTTATAGTCGTTGTTGGAGATAATTCAATGAGATATAAATGGAAAGATAAAACAGCTGGTGAGAATATGGCTAGAGCTGAGTTAAATCTAGCGGGTAAACAGTTAGATCTTGTACGTTCTTTAAAAGAAACTAATAATAATGTAATTGTAGTATATGTTAACGGTAAACCAATAAGTGAACCTTGGATTCAAAACAATATACCTTCAATAATTGAGGCTTGGGAACCTGGGAATTTAGGTGGAAAAGCGGTTGCAGAGATTATTTTTGGAGATATAAACCCTAGTGGAAAATTGCCTCTAACTGTCCCTAGAAGTGTTGGGCAATTACAAATGATATATAACCATAAACCTTCTCAATATTTTCATAAATATGCATTTGAGAAAAACACACCACTTTATCCATTTGGATACGGCTTAAGTTATACTAAATTTAATTATTCAAAACCTAAACTACTTAACTCAAAGTTTGACAATAATTCAATCATTAGAGTTCAAGTTGAAGTTACTAATACTGGAGATATGGATGGGGATGAAGTTGTACAGCTATATATAAGAGATAAAGTAAGCTCCGTCACAAGACCAGTGAAAGAACTAAAAGGTTATAAAAGAGTTCATTTAAAAGTTGGAGAGACAAAAAATGTAATTTTTGAAATCACTCCTGAATCTTTGGCTTTTTATGATATAGATATGAAATACGTTGTTGAACCTGGATCTTTCAATATTATGACAGGCTCATCATCTCATTTTAAGTCCTTAAAAACTGTTGAGTTAACCATTTTAAATAAAATTGAATTTAATAATTAAAACTATTATGAAATTACACAAATCAATAATAATCATTATTTCATTGCTTTGTTTATCAGTTTATGCTAATAAAGAGAACAATAGGGAAAATATCATTTTTATTATTGTTGATGATCTTAGAGATCTTACTATGGCAGATAATCAACTTGAAATTTTAACCCCTAACATTGATAAATTAAAGAAACGCGGAGTTACTTTTAAAAATTCATTTACTAATAATCCAGTCTGCGGAGCTTCAAGAGCTAGTTTACTAACTGGTTTAAGACCAACTAAATCTAGATTCACAACTTTTTATACTAAAATAAATGAAGATGCTCCAAATGCTTTAACAATTGCGTCTTATCTAAAAAATAATGGCTACAAAACAATCAGTAATGGTAAAATCTCACACTTTGGTAATGACGCAGCTTATGGATGGGACGATATATTTAAGGCATCTAGAAACAATCCTAAAGATTATAAAGACCCTGTAAATATTAAAAATTTAAAAAACAATTTTGGACCAGCATCTGAATTTGTATATACTGATGACAATGAGTATTCTGACGGAAAGGTTACTCAAAAAACAATTAAAGATATAAAAACAATAAATCAAACTGATAAGCCCTTTTTTATAGCGGTAGGTTTTCAAAAGCCACATTTGCCATTTATTGCTCCAAAAAAATACTGGGATTTATATGATAGAAATGATATATCCCTTCCAGAAAATAATTTTTTCCCTCCATCTGCACCAAAAAAAGCAAATTATTTTTATGAATTAAGAAAATTTACTGATATTCCTAAAAAAGGACCTATTACTGACGATAAAGCTAAAGAGTTAATTCATGCTTATTATGCTTGTGTTAGTTATATAGATGCACAAATTGGGCTTATTTTAGATGAACTAAAGAATCAAGGTCTAACTAATAATACTACAGTTGTATTGACAAGTGATCACGGTTTTAGTCTTTCGGAGCATGGAAGATGGACAAAACATAACTTGTTTCAATATGAATTAAAAATCCCGATGATTATTAGTTCACCCAAATACAAAAAAAACAAAATAAGTGAATCCTTTGTTGAATTAGTAGATTTGTTTCCTACATTTTGTGATTTAGCAGGATTAGAAACTCCTGATTTTGTCCAGGGTAAGTCATTGGTAACTAATCTAAAAAAACCTAATAAAGTTACAAGTGAGATAGCTTTTTCGATTTGGAAGAATGGTGAAACTTTAATTTCAAATAAGTATTATTATACCGAATGGAAAAGAAAAGGATCGCTAATTAATAAAATGTTATTTGACGTTGAAAAAGACGAACTTCAAATGAACAACATTGCAGAAATAAAATCAAATAAAGCTATAGTCGATAGCCTTAGTCGAATATTAAATAAGCATATTAAGTCAATTAAGTAAAATGAAATGTACCTAATTAAAAAAATAAGAAGTTTATATTTAAACAATTTCAATAAAATTAATAATAATTATAACTAATAAATTAAATTATGAAAAACCCAATTAAAATATTTGTACTATTATTTTTATTCTCTTTTATTTCTAATGCGCAGACAGCATATCAAACTAAACAAGCGACTTCATTTTCTGAACATGCTTCAACACAGCTAGATTTATCAGAGGAGGATCAAAAGTTTATTTATGATACTTATATTGCTAAATTCATGAACAACAGAGCAAATATATTTGGAAAAAATCTTTCAAATGAAGAAAAAAAAGCGATTTATAAATCTTCCAGTAAAAAACTGAGACAGTCTATGAGAGTTAGATTTGATCAACCTACTACTGCTGCAATAATTAAGTCTGTATTAGAAATTCAGAAAAAAAATCAATAATCTTTGAGAAATATTCTTTATTTACTTTTATTATTTTTAAACCCATTAATTTCTCAAAATTCAGCTGATGAGATTGTAGAATTGATGGGTAGGGGAATAAACTTGGGGAATGTCTTATCTGCTCCAATAGAGGGTAACTGGGCTTCTGCTGTTTATGAAGATTATTTTATTCAATTATCAGACGCAGGTTTTACCAATGTAAGAATTCCAGTAGATTTTTATGGTGGAAGTTTTCTTGACCCAGACTATAGTTTAAATGGATCAGAAAGATCGTATTCTATTATTGAGGATTGTAGCAATAATAGTTGTTTTTCACCCGAAATAAATACTGCATCTGATTATGAAGGATTGGTAGATGATTACTATGTTAATCAAGACTACTTAGATAGAGTACAACAAGTTGTTGATTGGGCAATAACTCATAACCTAATTGTTGTATTAGACTTTCATGGAAATAAACTTAAGGAGGAATTTATTTATACTTTTGAAAATACACAGATAAATGGAGTTAATTATTACACTAATCCTACATCTTCAAAAAGATTAGCCGACATAAATAAATTTAAAGCTATTTGGAGAGATATTGCGAATAAATTTAAAGATTACTCAACCAACAATTTAGTTTTTGATTTAATTAACGAACCTTATTTTTCAATTTCAGCTGATGAAATGGATGAATTAAACTTATCCCTTATTTCAACAATAAGATCCACAGGTTCAAATAATTCTACAAGGGGAATAATTATAAATGGTGGAGGAGCAACAAGTTGGCAAGTCCCATTTGAAATAAGTTCAGAAGTTCTCAATTCAGATGATTATTTGATTGCATCCTTTCATTACTATCAGCCATTTAATTTTACTGCATCTTCCAGAGAAGAGTATAATAACTTTGTTTTTTCTGAAGATCAAAAAGATTTAATTACAGAAAGGTTTACTCAAATTAAAGCTTGGTCTGACAATAATGGCGTGCCAATATATCTTGGTGAATTTGGAGCTGACAATCAAAATGGAGTTAATTATTTTCAAGGTGAATATGGGTTGTATGGTGGTCCAAATAATATGGATAGAGTGGAATACCATCGATACATTGCTGAGGAAGCTATTGTAAATGACTTCGCATTTTCAGCATGGTGTTCAGGTAATAAATCTACTAAAACTATTAATCTTAGAAATGATAATCCTAACAATAGCAGCGTTGATCCTTCTAATGGGGAAACAATTACTCTGAACTGGATTGATGATGTTAAAGAGGCTTTATTAGGATGTCCTAGCTATGAGCTTATTCAAAATCCAAATTTTGATTGTATTGATATAAATAATAGTTGGAGTGTATTAAATTTTGGTGGTGCATATTCTGAGTATTCCGATGGATTAGAAGAATCTTTAGAAGAGTCATCATCTTTTGTAGACGTACAAAGTTTAGCAACAAACAATTCTGGTTTTAACAAAGTCATATTAAATAATGTAAATTATAATGAAGACTTGAATGGTAAAACAATTAATATCCAATTTTATGCTAAAACATCTACTGAATCTCCGGCTTCATCTTTTAAAGTAAGAATAAAAAAAGGTAGTACAGGTAATAATTATTCAGTTTCTGACGAGATATTTTTATCGAACCAATACGAACTTAAAGAAGTTGAATTTAATATTGATGAATTCTATAATGCATTTAAGTTTCAACTGATGTGTGGTAATGAAATAGGACATTATTTCTTTGATAGTTTTGATGTAAATATTACAGAAACCAATATGTCAGTTCCAGATTATTTTATGCAAAGTATTAAAGTTTTTCCTAATCCATCAAATGGAGTAGTTAACTTTAATTTAGATAAGCTGAATACTGTTAATTTAGACGTGCTTTCAATTAACGGAAAAACACATAAAACTTACACCAATTATAATAGCAGAAATGTTGATTTAAGTTTTTTAGACAGTGGTATATACTTTTTAAGATTTTATGTAGACAATAAAAACATTATTAAAAAAATAATTATAAAGTAATTATTATAACTATTTTTTGGAATTGTAAACACGCTTTATTCTTGTGTCAGTCATTTTTCTCATTTCATCCAAGCTCATATCGTCTTTATATTTTACTTGTAGTTGAATTATTTTGACCTTTAAATCGTTGGTAATTTCTTCAAAACCTTCTTTGCCATAAAGATTATTTAATTCATTTTTATCCTCAGTTAAATCAAATAGTTCCCATTCATCCATATTATAGTAATAATGAATTAATTTATATCTATTTGTTCTAACTCCATAATGAGGTTGAACTTTGTGCCAAAAAGGATATTCGTAATAATGATAATACACGGCGTCTCTTTTTTTGTATTCTTTGTTTAGCAGTTGATTTTTGAAACTTTCGCCTTGCATATCTTCAGGTGTATTTATTCCTGCAAGGTCTAATAGAGTAGGAGCGAAATCAATATTTAATAATAATTCGTTGTTAATACTTCCTGGTTTAATGTTATTAGGGTATTTGATCATAAATGGCATTCTGAATGACGGCTCATACATCCATCTTTTATCAAACCAACCATGTTCACCTAAATAAAAGCCTTGATCAGATGTATATACAATTATTGTATTTTCTTCTAAATCATTTTCTTTTAAATAATCTAGCATTTTGCCTACGGATTCATCAACTCCTGCAACACATCTGAGGTAATCTTTTATATATCTTTGGTATTTCCATTTCTTTAAATCCTCTCCTTGTAAAGTATCGTTAGGGGTCCAAAATTCACCATTATTCCCTAATCTATTCCATTTGCCTAATTCTTTTTTAGATAAACCAGATGGAGGTGTTAATTTTAAATCCTTTCTGTTCATATGATTTTCTATTTCAAGCATATTTTCAGAAGCAGCTAAACGACCACTATAATCATCATTAAATGTTTCAGGATAAGGTAAATCTTTATCGCTAAAAAGAGAATCGAATTTTCTATTTGGAGTCCATGGTCTGTGTGGTGCTTTAAATTGATACATTAACATAAAGGGTTTGTCTTTATCTCTTTTGTTGTGGATCCAATTTATTGCATCGTGAGCTACTTGTTCTGTGGAATGTCTTTGATTTTCTCGTATTGTATCTCTACCGTTTTCTAGAAAAAGAGTATTAAAATAAGTTCCTTGTCCTCCATGATTAATCATAACTTTTGAGTAGTCAAAACCAGTTGGAATTGTACCAAGATGCCATTTACCAATTACGGCTGTTTGATATCCGTTTTGTTGTAATATTTTCGGAAATGTTTGCTGATTCCCATCAAAATCTCCACCACCTTCGTTTTTGTAAAACCCATTTACATGTGCATATTTTCCGGTTAAAATTGCAGCCCTACTTGGACCACAGATACTATTTGTGTTGAAAGTAGTGTTCATCAACATACCTTCATTGGCTATTTTATCAATATTCGGAGTAGGAGCAACTTCTGCTAACCAATCCTTGTATGCGCTTATAGAACTTACAGAATGATCATCAGACATTATAAAGACTATGTTGGGTGCCTTCTTTTCTGAATTTTGTGATTCTGTATGAAGAGTGAATATAAAAAACAACACAAAAAACAATAAGGATTGATTTGTGTATGTGTACTTGCTATTTAAGGAACTTCTTGTTGACATTTATTATAATATTATTTTATAAAATTAAATGTATTTTATATAATTATTCATTATTAAAATGATAATAATGAAGCTAATATTACTTTTAACAACTATTTAGGAATTAGGACAGTTCTAAAACCTAAATGTTCTAAGGAGGAGTCTGTGCTACTGCCCATCTTGGCTGATATTCTGTAACTATTACAATAAGACTGATTACATAAAAATGAACCACCTTTTATAACTTTCTCCTGTATATATATATTATTTGGGTTATAAGCCCTTAGAGGGCCTCCAGGATTATCACAAACTCCTTTATTTTTAGATAAATCATTATAATAATTAACGTTATACCAATCACTAGTCCATTCCCATACATTTCCAGCCATGCCATATAAACCAAAGCTATTTGGTGGAAATGATTTTACTGGAGATCGTCGTTCGAATCCATCTTTTAAACTATTGTTGACTGGGAATTCTCCATCCCAAGTATTGGCTTTAAGATGAAGATTTTCAACATTATTTCCCCATGTATATATATAATTTTTATTATTTGCTCTTGCAGCGTATTCCCATTCTGCTTCGGTAGGTAATCTTTTTCCTGCCCATTCACAATACGCTAATGCATCCATGTAGGAGACATGTACTACAGGAAGATTTTCTGAAATATTATCATAGTTGTCATTTTCTCCAGTTACATTTAACCAGCTAGCTCCAATTTTCCATTTCCACCATTGAAAGAAATCATTTAAATTTTTTAGTGGGATTTTAGTTTTTTTAAATACTAATGATCCTGGTTGTAAAATTGAATCGTGAGGCTTAGTTGTATTTTCTGGTAATTGAGATTTGATTTCTTCCCATTCTACTTTTCTTTCTGCTACAGTGATGTAGTTAGTTTGATCAACAAATTTTTTAAAATCTTTATTAGTAACTTCAGTAATGTCCATAAAAAATCCATTGACTTTAACTTCATGCCTGGGTTTTTCATGATTCATTGCGTAAGAATCACTTTCTAATGCACCTTGATAAAATGTGCCGCCAGGAATCCAAACCATCCCCTCTGGAGCTGTTTCTGTATTTGGATTACAACTTAAAATTATTAAAAATAACAATAAATTAAATCTGCTTATTAAATAATTCTTATCTATCATTCTCCTTTGTTATCTCTAATTTCTTTTGGTAAAAGTCCATATTGAAGTTTGAAGCATTTTGTAAAATATGATGGAGATGAAAAACCAACTTTATAACAAATTTCGCTTATAGAGAATTCTGAATTTTCTATAAAGTCTTTTGACTTTTCTAGTCGTATGTTTCTAATAAATTCATTTGCAGTTAAACCTGTTAATGCTTTAATTTTTCTATATAACTTACTTCTACTTAATAATAATTCTTCTGCAAGATTCTCAACATTTAAATTATTATCATTTATGTTGTTATTAATATAAGCAAGTACATTTAACATAAATTCTTGGTCTAATGATGTAGTATTTTCTGAAAAATCAATTCCATTAAAATATTTTTTAAATAAAATTTTTCTACTATTAATTAACTGTTTTAAATGAGATTTTAGAACATCCATATTAAAGGGTTTTTGCAAATACACATCTGCTCCTGAATCTATTCCTTTAATTTTATCAATTTCCATCCCTTTAGCGGTAATCATCATAATTGGTATATGACTAGTTCTTATGTCGTTTTTAATCATTTTACACAACTCTAGACCATCCATTACTGGCATCATCACATCTGTAATAATTAAATCAGGTACATATTTGTCCGTGAGTTCAAAACCTATTTTGCCATTTTCAGCAAGTAATATATTGTAATCATTGTTGAGCTCATTTTCAAGATAAGATCTAAGTTCAGAGTTGTCATCAATAATTAATAAAGTTTTATTTTTAGTTTTATTCTCAAGATTTTCAAATCCATCAGTTATAATTTCATTCTTCGTATTTAATTCTTGTTTAACATTTTCAAGATTTAGTTCTTTTAAGTGATTTTTTCCCTGTGGGAAGAATATTTTAAATTTTGTACCTATATTTAACTTACTAGAAACTTCGATTTTACCTTTATGTAGTTCTATAAAATTCTTTACAACCTCAAGACCAATCCCAGTACCTCCATAATATTGTTTATCGAATTCTGTCACTTGATAAAACCTATCAAATATTTTTTTTATGTTTTCCTCTTTAATTCCAGAACCAGTATCTTCAATACTTATCTCAAGAGATTCGAATACATTATTTTCATGGATTAGTGGAAAGTTTATTTTTCCATTATTTTTCTTTATTTCTATTGAAACCATTCCATTTAAAGGAGTTACTTTAAATGCATTGGAGAGTAAGTTAAATATTGTTTTTTCAAGCATTGAAGGGTCTCCCCAGAAAATTATTGGTTTTTCAGAGTATTCTACAGAAAGAATAATATTTTTTTGATTAGCTTCATCTTCAAAATGACTTGAAACTTCTTGGATAAATGGAATTAAATCAATTTCTGAAGCATTGACAGACATTTTATTAAACTGCAGTTTTCTAAAATCCATTAGCTCATTTATTAATCTGGATAATCTATTTGAATTTTTGTGGATTATCTCTAGTTTGTTTTTTGTTTTTAATGATAAGTTTTTTAGATCACTTTTAATTATATCATTTAATGGATTAAGTATTAATGTTAAAGGAGTTCTAAATTCGTGAGAGATATTAGTGAAAAATTGAATTTTCCTAGAATTGAGAGCTTCTAGTTGTTTAAGTTCTTCTCTTTTAGATTTTAAAGTTCTCTTTTCTTTTATCCTAACACTAAAAATTCTATAAGAAATAAATATTAATAATAAAGGACCTAGTAAATAAAAAAACCAGGCAACATTGGTTTCCCACCAGCCAGGTAGAATTTTAATATTTAATTTTGTTGCGGTTTCGTTCCATAAACCATCATTATTAGCAGCTTTTACCATAAAGGTATAATTTCCAGGGGGGACATTAGTAAATGTTGCATTTGTTTTTGAACCAACATAATTCCATTTCTCGTTAAAACCTTCCATGAAATATGCATATTGATTATTTTCACTTCTAGTGTAATTTACTCCAACATATTCTATACTAAAAAACGATTGATCGTGACTAAGAGTTAATTCTTTACTAACATTTAAAGCAGTTTTTAGAGGGGAATCAGGTGTGTCTATTGTAACAAGTTTGTTTGACAACTTTAAGTTTTTAAGCAAAACCAATGGTAACTCTTGATTGTATTTAATTTTATTTGGATCGAAAAAATTTATTCCATTAAGCCCGCCAAAATATAATATTTCAGAATCTCTATAAACAGAATTATAATTAAACTTATTGGATAATAAACCATCGTTTTTATTAAAATTAATAAACAGATTTTGCGATATATCTAGTTTAGATAGACCCTTGTTACCTGAAATCCAAATATTTCCATTTTTGTCCTGAGTGATAGAAGACACTGATTCGTGAATAAATCCGTTTTCATTGTTATACCATTCTATTTTGTCATTATCGTAATTATACTTAAAAAGACCATAATCTAAAGATCCAATCCATATGTCACTTTTGTTATCTTCAAACAAGCTAAACACAGTAGTTGAGTTTACGTTCTCCCCTAATACGGACTTAAATTTATTATTAAAAGGAGTAATGTTGTAGCTATTATTTGTTTTTTTTATTTGGTATAGTCCAGATCTAGTTCCAATCCAAATATTGTCTTTTTTGTCAACAATTACTTTTCGTATTATACTAGTATTGATATTATATTTTTTAAAATTTAAGGTATTATGATGTGTTAATTTATTTTTCTTTAAATCATAGGAATATAAACCGCTGAAAAATGTACCAATCCAGAGGATACCTGTTGAGTCCTCTGCAAAACTCATCACTTTGTTTGATTTTAAAGAGCTATTACTATCATTGATGTTCGAAAATTTATTGCTATTTTTTGGTAATATAAAAAATCCTGATTCCCATGTGCCGACTAAAATATTCCCTTTTGAGTCTTTAAAAATTGTAGTCGCTTCAGCTTTATTTAAGCCAGTTGCAATCTTATTTTTTGTATTAGTTATATTTATAAATTCTTTATTTTTTATATTATAAATATCAATACCTCCATCTGAAGTACTGATCCATAGTTGTTCTTTGCTATCTTTAATTATTCCTGTAACTGAACTTGAGCTTAATGAATTAGAATATCCTGAAATACTTTTTAATGATTCAAACTTATTATAGTTATCGTTATGTACATCAATGCCATTATTGTAATAACCAAGCCATACCCTATCTTGATTATCAGTAAAAATGGACCAAATAGAATTTGATTTTATTCCATTTTGAATATTTTTATCAAATTTATAATTTATTATATTTTCATCCTTAATTTCTATTTCAAACAATCCATCATTTTCAGTACCGCACAAGATGTTTCCATTGTTTTTTAAGGAAAGTGATAAAATTCTTTTTTTAGTTATGGGTTTATATTCTATTTTATATATTTCATTATTAGAAGAAATTTTTATTAAACCTTTGTCAGATGTGCCCAGCCATATTGAATTATCTTTATCAATAATCATTGACTCAATTGATGTTTCAATAGTTTTGTATTTACTATCTAAATCAAACTTAATCAATTGTAAAACTTCATTATAATGGTCATATTCCATTAGACCATGGTTGGTCCCAACTAAGTACCTTCCTTCACTAGATCTAATAATGGAATTTATCTGTAGACTAGAGATATGTTGATTTGATTTATAAGTTATATTATTAAATTTATAAGTCTTAGTATTTAATTTATACAAACCATAATGATGAGTTCCAATTAAAAGAATGCTATCATTAAATTCTTTTAATGCATGAACTGCAGATTTATTTTTAGAATTATCATTATTTAAGTTTATAGAATTAAACTTATCTATATTTCGATCATAAACGTTCAATCCTTTTTGAGTACCAGCCCAGATGTTATTATTTTCATCCTGATAAAGTGTATGAACAAAGGAACTGTTCAAGCTGTTTTCGTTACTTCTACTTTCTTTTTTGTAGTTTTTAAAATCTAAACTATTATATCTAAATACTCCTTCACCAGATGAACCTAGCCATAGCATCCCATTTTTATCTTTAATAATTGAAGAAATGGTAGTTTGAGTGATTTTATCACCAAGGGGTATGAATTCATATTTGTCCTGCCCATGATTTGAAAAAATCAGTGATAAGTATACAATAAACAAATTTGTATTTAAAAATATCTTTTTCATGCTTTGGATAAAATAATCATTGGTAAATTAAAATTTTTTTTAAGAATTTAATTATATAAGTTGATAATTATTTACTTTTTTTTATTCAATTCTTAATGATTTTATTTTTTGCTTCAAATATTATATTATTTGTGCAATGAGTTACAAATTATTAATCTGCTAAAGAAATTATATTTCATACTTTTATTTTTTAATAAACAAAATCATAAAATGAAGAAATTTTTAAAAAATTCTATATTATTATTAGCTTTTATTCCTTTTCTAGTTTTTTCTCAATCGAAAACAATTACAGGTACCGTTAATGATGAGTCAGGAATTCCACTTCCAGGAGTTGCTGTACAAGTAAAAGACTCTAATAATCTAGGAGCCGTCACAAATTTTGATGGAATTTTTACAATATTAATCCCTGATACTGTTAATCAAACTATTATTCTTTCGTACATAGGTTATGTTACAGAAGAAGTTGATGTTTCTATAGAATCAACATTTTCAATAAACCTTCAAATTGATACCGATCAATTGGATGAAGTTGTTGTTATCGGATATGGAACAGTTCTTAAAAAAGATATTTCAGGCTCTATATCGTCGGTTATAGTATCTGATGAAGTTGCTACACAATCTAATTCAGTTGATCAGCTTCTACAGGGTCGAGCGTCAGGAGTACAAGTTATTCAGAACAGCGCTACACCAGGTTCTGGAATTAGTGTTAAGATTAGAGGTACAAGCAGTTTAAGAGGTAATAATGAACCTCTTTATGTTATCGATGGAATTATTATTTCTTCTGCAGGCGAAGATGTTCTTCCGACTGGTGGAGGTAACACTGGTCAAATGACTCAAAATGGTTTAAATGGTATCAATCCACGTGATATAGAAAGTATTCAAGTTCTAAAAGATGCATCGGCAACTGCTATTTACGGATCAAGAGGAGCTAACGGAGTTGTTTTAATTACTACTAAAAAAGGAACCAGTGGAAAAGCTAAAATAAGTGCTTTTCTTACTAATTCATTAAGGTCAGCAACTAACAAAATTGATGTATTAGATGCATTTGGTTTTGCAGAATATATTAATGAATTAGATGGAATAAATGGCTTTCTACCTAGATATTCTTTCTCTGGCGATAGTATTTTTATTGGACGAGAAGGACAAGGACCCGTAAGACCTACTGATCAATACAACTGGCAAGATGAAATTTATGGAGATAATTTTAGTCAGAAATTTGGAGCTTCTGCATCTGGAGGTGGAGAAAATGGAAATTATTATATATCTCTAGGTTTTGATAATCAAAAAGGGGTTGTTAGAAAATCTACATTTAAAAGTAGTGATATTCGAATTAATTTAAACCAAGATCTTAACGATAATCTTAAATTAAAAGCACGTATAAGTGGTTTTATGAATAGCGGAAACTTCGCAGAAGGAGGTGATTTATTAGGTGGTGGTAATACAAGTTTTGTAAGAAATGTTATTGCATACAGACCAATTATTGACCATGACTTAAATGATGTTTATTCAGAAGGTACCTATACTACGAATCCATTTGCTTGGCAAAAAGACTTTTCTGATATTTCTAAAGAAATGCGTTTTATAGGTTCTATAGGTCTTACCTATAATCTTCCAGTTAAGGGTTTATCCTACCAAATCAAATACGGAGGTAATATTCGAATAAAAGATAGAAGACGATTCTATGGTCTTAGTACTTTTCAAGGTTTAAACTCCAATGGAACATTACAAATAAGTACTATAAATGCTAAAACACATCAGTTTAACAATATAGTAAGATTTAATAGAAAGTTTAATAGAAGACATAGAGTTAATGCTATGGTTGGTTTAACTTACGACGTAAGAAATGTAGAAAACAGTATTTATGCAGTTGAAGATTTCCTTACAATGCAATTTACAATAAATCAACCAGCTTATGGAAATGTGATTACAAGACCTTTAACATTTATAAAAGGGGATCAACAAATTTTTTCCATGTTAGGACGTGTTAATTACACTTTTGATAATAAGTATATTTTAACAGCCACTATTAGACGTGATGGAGTTTCTAAGTTTGCTGAAAATAACAGATACGGAGTATTTCCATCCTTAGCTTTTGCTTGGAATGCTGGAAATGAGCGTTTTATTCAAAATTTAGATATTTTTGAAAGTTTGAAATTTAGAGCTGGATGGGGACAGATTGGAAATCATGGGATTGGTCCTTATGGCAGCTTATCTAATTATGGAGTTTCTAGTTTATATGGAAATGCAGATGGAGGTACTAATGTTCCAATTGCACTACAAAACTTATCAAATCCCGATTTAACATGGGAAACCACTGAACAAACAAACTTTGGTGTGGACTTTACTACATTAAATGGTGTTATTTCTGGAAATATTGATGTATATGATAAATTGACTAAGGATTTATTACAAAACTCTGAGATTCCACCTTCATCTGGATTTACACGAATTTTAGTTAATAAAGGATCTATAACTAATAAAGGAGTCGAACTTGCACTTAATTTCACTCCTATATCAAGAGATGATTTTGAACTTAGTTTTGGTGGAAATATTGCGTTTAATAAGACCCAAATTGTTAACCTAGAATCACAGCCTTTATTAGCTTTTTATGAAAATGGAGCTTTAACTGATAGAAGATTCTATTTTGGAAATTCAATAAGCAGAGGCACATATTTTAGATACCCTGCGAACGTATTTGTTGAAGGGGAAGAGTCAAGTCTTTTTTACGGATTTGAGACTGATGGTATATATCAAACAGATGATACTGATCTTGTAGAAGGTGCGGTAGCTGGAGATGTTAGAAGAGTAGATCAATTAACTGAGGATACAGATGGGGATGGTGTTTTAGATTCTGGAGATGGAGTAATTGATGAAAGGGACAGAACGTTTATTGGAAATCCAAACCCTGATTTTGTATACGGTTTTGACTTTAATTTAAAGTATAAAAGATGGAATTTAAGTGCTTTGTTTAATGGAGTATATGGTAATGATATTGCAAATGGAATGTTATTACAACTAGACAATGCAGAGGGTAGGGAATTTGCTAATATTATGCCTCGTGCTTATTATAATGCTTGGAGGCCAGATAGTCCTTCTAATACACATCCAAGAATTGGGTATAGAACTGAAGGGCAGATAGCTATTACAGATCGAATAATTGAAGATGGAAGTTATTTAAGGTTAAATAATTTAACTATTGGATATGATTTTCCAGTAAGTAAAAATAAATTCATAAATAACTTAAATGTTTATATAGCTGGTCAAAATTTATTTACCTGGACTAATTACAGTGGGTATGACCCAGAAGTTTCTACTTTCTTATACACAGGGTTGATCAATGGGGTAGATTGGAATAGCGGTATTAATGCTAGAAATATGTTAATGGGTGTTAATATCAAATTTTAAAAGAGAAATATAAAAAATAAAAAGTATAAGTATTAAAATTATAAATTATGAAAAATTATAAAATTATATTATTAACGTTTATTGGTTTGACTTTCTACACATGTGATTTAGATGAAGATCCAATATTTTTAGATGCAGAAGCAACATATGCAGATCTTCAAGTTGCTAGAGGTGCTTTAGATGGAATTTATCAACAATTAAGTACATATTTATCTATGGAGCAACGTATTTTTACTGTTAATGGTTTTTCAGGAAATTTTGTAACAAAAAAGAATGGAAACAATGCCAATAACGTAAATAATATTAACCTTTTCTCATTAAAACCTACTTATGATAGAGATGCACAGAATATGTGGCAAGGTATGTATGCTGCGATAGGTAGATGTAATGGAGCTATTGCTAATCTTACTACTTTTGATTCACCAACTGAAGCATCAGAATTAGGTTTTAATGATATTGCAGGGCAAGCCTATTTTGTTAGAGCTTGGTCATATTTAACTTTGGTACGTTTATGGGAAGATATTCCTCTTTGGTTAGAGCTTCCAGATAGTGATAATTTAAACAAGCCAAAATCTCTTGCAAAAGACGTGTATGTTCAAATTATATCAGATGCGAAAACTGCAGCAGGTTTAATTAATGGAAATACTGGTGCAGGTTATCCAAGACAATATGCTGCAAATATGTTGTTAGCTAAAGTTTACATGACATTAGCTACTAATCCAACTTTAAGAGCAGATGGTATTTCTGAAGCACAGTATTGGCAAATGGCTTATGAGCAGGCTATTTTGGTATATGGTCAATATAGTTTAGTTGCTGATTATAGTTCTTTGTTTACTGATGAATTCGAGAACACCACGGAATCAATTTTTGAATTACAATTATCTCAAGATGCAGCCAACTCTCAAATGGGTAGAAATTACACTCCTTTTAAGTACAAACTTGGTCAACATTTCGGATGGTTACAGATACATGCAGATGTTTTGTTAGATCATATGGCTACATATCCAGATGACCCAAGAATTGATGGAACTTACTTGTATCAGTATAATAGAGCTGATAATGGAGTTCTTATCAATCATTATCCTGCCGTTGCAAGTAGAAATAATGGTTTTACTAAAGCACATCCATTCTTATTTAAGTTTGTAGAAAAAGACACACAACATAGTAATCAATATGGAGATCAAAATTTAATTGTTTACCGATATGCAGATATTCTTATTATGCTTGCAGAAATCTCTAATGAATTACAAAATGGTCAGCAATTAGGTTTTGTTAGTGAAGTTTTAGATCGTGTAGGAATGTCAAACGATGCTTATCTTGGAGATCAAACTTCTTTTAGAGATGCAATTATGAATGAATATAGATATGAACTTATTGGTGAAGGTGAAGATGCACATAATAATAGGAGAAGAGGATTTGATTATTTTTTAACAAACACTATAAATAAACATAATAATAATCCAATATTTTCACCTAATGTAGATTTGTTTTTAAGTACAGATCCTAACCAGGTTATGAAGTTGCTAATTCCATTAACAGAAATTAATACTAACGAATTAATAGATGATTAATGAATAATTTTCTTAAAAGGTTTAGTTTGATACTATTAATGAGTTTTTATTCATTATCGTTTTCTTTAAATTCATCATCTAATGATTCTGATAGTAAAAAATTAAATGTTTTATGGATATCCTGTGAGGATATAGGGCCAATATTGGGTACTTACGGAGTAAATGAAATATCAACACCCAATATAGACAAATTAGCTAATGAAGGTATTAAATACACCAATGCTTATTCTACTGTAGGTGTTTGTGCCCCTAGCAGGTTTTCTATCATTACAGGCATGTATCCAGCTAGAATTGGTGCTCATAACATGAGATCTGGTAATTTTTATACTTATAAAAATCCAGATAGTTTAAAATATAAGTCAAATAAAGGAGTGTTAGATAAGTCTGGAAAAAATGTTCCAGAGTATGAAGTAGTTACTCCTCCAAATATTAAAGCTTTTACAGAGTATTTAAGAAATGAAAATTATTATTGCATAAATAATAATAAATGTGATTATCAATTTAACTCCCCATTTACTGCATGGGACGAGGTTAGTAGTAGTGCTTCATTTAAGGATAGACCTGAAAATACTCCTTTTTTTTATGTTAAAAATTTAACGGTAACTCATGAATCTAGAATATGGTTGAGAAAAGATGAGCCTATAACTGTTGATAAAAATATATTAAAAATACCTGCTTATTACCCTGATATTCCTGAAGTTAGAAATGACATAGCAATTAAATATTCAAATATTCAGGAAATGGATAGGCAAGTAGGTGAAATTATTAAAGATTTAAAAGAGAGTAACCTTTTAGATAAGACAATAATATTTTTTTGGAGCGATCACGGAGGTAACTTACTTAGACAAAAAAGAGCTGTTGGTAACAGTGGATTAAATGTCCCTTTAATAGTTAGATTTCCAAATGGATATCGTTCAGGTCAGGTTGATGAGAGAATAGTATCATTAATGGATTTAGGCCCAACCACTCTTTCATTATTGGGTATAAAACCCCCTTCATTTTTGGACGGTAAGGCATTTTTAGGCAAGTACAACTCTAAGCCAAGAAAGTATGCTTTTGGTTCAGCTGACAGGTTCGATGAGTCTACAGACATGCAAAGATCTGTTATCGACGGCAGATATGTTTATATAAAAAACTTTATGCCTGAATTACCCCTAATCTTTAAAAATAAGTATCGAGAACAAATACCAATGAATAAAAAGTTAATTGAGATGAGTAATGAGAACCTTCTAAGCGGAGACTCAAATTATATATTTATGAAAACTAAGAAAATAGAAGAATTATATGATTTAAAACACGATCCTTATGAAGTAAATAATTTAGCGAACAATATAGAGTATAGCGATAAATTAATTGAATTAAGAAAAGTATTAAGTGTATGGCAGAAAGAAATCAATGACAAGGGATTTGTTCATGAAACAGATCTGATAAATGAATTTTGGCCTAACATGATTCAACCAATAACAAAATCAGTAAAAATTAATATATATAATAATAAAGTTTCTCTTGTATGTGATACTAAAGGAGCATCAATCGGTTATCAAATTGACTCACAAATTGGTTCTGAAAACTGGAATTTATACAATAAGCCTTTTGATCTTTCTTCTACTCAAAAACTAGTTACTAGAGCAATTAAAATTGGTTACAAGGCCTCGTCAATAACAATTAAAAAGTAAATGAAATTTAATTAACCTTATTAACTTAATATGAAATCATTAAAATTTGTTATACTATTTTTAGTGTTGATATCTGTTACTGCAACTAAGCCTTCTAAGAATTTAGAAAAATTAAATTTCTTATTTATTATAGCAGATGATTTAAACTGCGCTTTAGGTGCTTATGGGGATTCACTCGCTATAACACCTAATATTGATAAACTTGCAAAAGAAGGTATGATTTTTAATAATGCACATGTACAATATCCTTTATGTGGCCCTTCTAGAGTTTCTTTAATGACTGGATTATATCCTGATCAAACAAAATCAAAAAAATTAAGGTTATATGTTCGTCAAACAATTCCTGATGTAATTACACTAGGCCAAAAATTTAGGATGGAAAATTACCACTCTGTTAGAGTTGGTAAAATTTATCATTACCATAACCCTAGGGACATTGGAACTGCTGGACATGACGATTCTTATTCTTGGGATCAAACGGTAAATCCTTATGGAAGAGATAAATTCGAAGAGCATAAATTAGATGGTTTAAAACCTATACTAGATGGTGGTACTTTAAGTTGGTTAGAGGCAGGTGGAACAGATGATGAACAAACGGATGGAATAGGTGCTTCAGAAACAATTGACTTTTTAGATAAATTTGCAGAGAGTGATGAAAATTTCTTTTTAGCATTTGGACTATATCGCCCTCATGTTCCTTTTGTAGCTCCTAAAGCATATTTTGATATGTACGATACAAATGATTTTAATGTACCTAAGAGTTCAAATGATTATTTAAAAACAATACCAAGACCTGCAGCTATTTCTGTTCGCGCAAAAAAAGAGCAAGTAGATTTAGATCAAGAATTATCTAAGAAAATAAAGCATGCATATTATGCAACTACAAGTTTTATGGATTCTCAAGTTGGAAGAGTTTTAGAAAAACTTAAAGAAACTGGGTTAGATAAAAACACAATTGTTGTATTTACATCTGATCATGGATATCATTTAGGGGAACATGGACATTGGCAAAAGCAAACTTTATTTAATGACGCTACAAGAGTTCCATTAATTTTTGCAGGTCCAAATATTAAAAAAAATAATAAACCGATTGAAGATCCAGTAGAGTTAGTCGATCTATATCCAACCGTTATGGATATGTTAGATATGCAAATACCAAAATTTGTGAGTGGTAAAAGTCTTATTTCTTATATGAAAAACTCTGGTAAACCAGTTCGAGAAAGTGCTCTTACCGAACTTCAGCTTATAAGAAATAATATAAAATATCAAGGCTATAGTATTAAAACCAAGCGATACAGATTAACCCAGTGGGAGTACAGTAAAAATTTAAGTTATGAATTATATGATCATAAATTTGACAATCAAGAACTTAATAATCTTGCAAATCACACTGACTATACAAAAATTAAAGATTCACTTTCTATAGTTTTAAATCAAAGAGTGATTGAAGCAAATAAAGTACCAGTTAATCTTGGTAAACAAATTGATAATGCAAAGCCATGGTTTGAGCCAAAAAGAATCCTTCCAAACAATCACATTAATACTAACAGATAAATGAGACGTTTAAATTATACTTTTTTAATCATTGTTTTATTTACAATATTTTCCTGTAATACTAAAAAGCCTAATGTATTGTTGCTTTATATGGACGATCTCAGACCTGAATTAAATTCCTATGGATCAAATCATATAATCAGTCCTAACATTGATAAGTTATCCGAAAAAGGAGTTCAGTTTAATGAAGCTTATGCAAATATTGCTGTATGTGGAGCTTCTAGAGCAAGTATGCTTACTGGAATATATCCTGGAAAAGATTATTTTATTGATTATAAAACTAGAACAGATATAGAAAAAAAAGATATTGTTACTCTTCCAAAACATTTGAAAAACAATGGATATACTACAATATCAAATGGTAAAATTTATCACTTTTTAAACGATAAATGGCAAGATTGGAATGAAGTATGGAGACCTTATGCATTTGATAATCCGGATGGAATTGAGCCTATAGACTGGTGGCAATCTATATGGAAAGATTATCAAACAATAGAGAATAAAGATTTAGAAAAAAGTAAGGGTATAGGGCCTGCTTTTGAAATAGCGAATGTTAATGATAGCAGCTTAATTGATGGACTTTTAGCTAATAAAGTTATTGAAGATATAAAAAGATTAAAAGATGAATCTTCACCATTTTTTTTGACTGCTGGTTTTATTTCCAATCATTTACCATTTGTAGCCCCAAAGAGATTTTGGGATATGTATGATTATGACTCAATAACGCTACCAACTAATCAAAATCCTGCATTTGATGTTCCTAAAATATCAATTAGTAAAAGCACAGAATTAAGAAATGGTTATTTGGATATCCCAAAAAAAGGTGACTTAAGTCATGAATTATCAAAAAAACTAACTCACGGATATTATGCAACGGTTTCTTATGTAGATCATTTAGTAGGAAAAATTATAAAAACTCTTGAAGAGGAAGGGATTGAAAAAAACACTATAATTATTTTTGTTTCCGATCATGGGTTTAATCTAAAAGAAC
The DNA here is from genome assembly GCA_949372955.1 of uncultured Flavobacteriaceae bacterium. Classification (GTDB taxonomy): domain Bacteria; phylum Bacteroidota; class Bacteroidia; order Flavobacteriales; family Flavobacteriaceae; genus SGZJ01. The sequence goes on from CASIAX010000009.1 coordinate 44,591, forward strand.
ATTCTCAATGGGGTAAGTACACTAGTCATAGAATATCAGGGAGGGTTCCTTTAATAATATATGATCCCAGGAACGAATCTAATACTAATTCTAACTCACTTGTTGAACTAGTTGATATATATCCTACAGTAATTGAACTTTTAGGTTTAGATAAACCAAATCATAAACTTGAAGGAAAAAGTATTGTAAATATTTTAAAAAACTCAGTTTATAAAAACAAAAGTCATGTTTTTATGAAAAATGCCAAAGGATACACAATTAAAACAGCTAATTTTAGCTATACGGAGTATTTAAAGCTCAAAGATAATCGCCAACTTATTGATAATATGTTATTTGATCATGTAAATGATATAAAAGAGACTGTGAATTTATCTAATGATGAGAATTATAAAAATATAGTAGATTCGTTAAGTAATTTATTACACACGAAATATAAGTCTAATATTTACGGATTATAATTTCTCAATAAAGCTCTAATTAAAATTTTATAAAATAAAATGGCTCATCATTCATTTTTAAATAAAAACAAAATGTTTAAAAGATCAAAACCACATTTAATTTTTACAATTAATAAATTTTTATATTTATTTTTATTTTCTATTTCTTTCTGTTCAATATCTATATCACAAAATAATAATATAGCTATTGAGGGTAAAGTAGTCGATGAGTTTAATTATGGCATACCTTACACTGCAATAACAATAGTTTCCAAAAACCTCGGGACTTCTAGTAATGAGGAAGGCTCATTTAATTTTCTTGTATCCAAAAATGAAACCCAAGACACTCTAGAGTTTTCAAGTATAGGTTTTAAAACTTTGAAAATATCTATTTTAGATTTTATAAGGCTAGAAGACAAAGAAATTGTTTTACAAGAGAATGTAACAATGCTTTCAGATGTAGTTATTACAAGTTCAAAGGATTATGTTAAAAGAGCAGTAAAAAATCTTAGAAAAACAACAATTACTGATCCGCATCAACTTAACATTATCTATAGAAGGTGGTCCGTTGAAGACAGTATTTGCAGGTTCTACATCGAACAGTATATTAATGCAGTAGATAGAGGTCCATCATCATACATAAGTAATTTTACAGTTAAACATAGTCGTACCTCAGCTGATTATACATATATCAAACGTCAACAAAAATTACATGCATTAATGTACATGGAACAACAAAATCCATTAAGAAGAGGAATTGAAGTTGGAGCTTATAAATGGAAAAAAACAGGAGCATCAAGTTATGACGGAGAAGATATTGTTATTATTGAAGGCACTAGAAATTATTCAGACACTCTAAGACTATATATAGGTTTTGATACTTATGGAATTTATAAAGTAGAGAGGTATAATGTTCTAGAAACAGGTAAATCGATTAAAGGAACTTATATTTATAAAAAACATAAAGATGGTCGTTTATACCTAAGTTATCATAATCGTGAATGGAAAGAACAACAAAAATATTCTGAAATAATCAAAAGTTTAATAAGTAGTACAGGTAAAACAACACCTAATTCTATCCCGGTTGGATACAGGCATGAAGTATTTGTACTAGGTTTTGAAGAAGATAAAAAATTATTTGACAAATCAGGGTTAACAGGTCAGATGGATATGACTCTTTTTAAAATCCCTTACAACTCCAATTTTTGGAAGAATATTAGTTTGCCTCCAGAAACTGCATTTTACAAGAAAAATATTGCAGATTTAGAATCAATTTATGATGTACCTATAGAAACTCAATTTAAATACTCAAATTAATTAGAATAAATACGCATAAGTCTTGAAAATTTTATAGAAGCTAATAGTCCTGTAATTGAAAATAAAACCAACATTGAAAACACGTATTGGTGACCAATTATTCCAGGGTAAGTATCTAATAAGTAACCTATAACTGGGCTTGCAAAAATATCAGGAGTATACCCTACAACAGAGATGACCCCTACAGCTGTACCAGTCATTATCAGAGGAATTCGTCCTTCTTGCATAATAGAAAAGTATAATGCACGAATAGAATATGTTCCTGTAGCCACAACTACTAAAGAAAAGAAAAACACATAGTTCATACTAACCTTAACTATTCCAAATGCAAATATTGAAGATCCTATTAACATAATTACAAAACCAGTAATAATTAAATTAATATAACTTTTCTTATCTGCAAATAATGCAATTAGCAAGCAAACTAAAGGACGAAGATACAATTGTAATGAACCTATATTTGCAGCTTCTAAATTATCAAATTTCATAACATCAGAGGCATATAAAGAATAGATATCGGTTACTTTATAGCCTACATATGCAGAGATGATTATAAACATTATAAGCCAAACAGATGGAATTTTTAAAACTGATTTGATGTTTTGTATTGATGAGTAGTTATTATTTATTACTCCCTCTTGACCTGAATCCATTAAAAACAGTACTAGTATCCCATTTAAAAAAACAATAAATGAAGAGAATAAAATCACATATCTGAAAGCATCTTTACGTTCAATTAATGTTGCTACTTCAATATCATTTGTTAAAAATATAGAAAAAATCAATACTCCTAAAGTCCCCATAGATGCTGCGACTAAACCTCTTCCTCCATCTAACAAACCGAAAGCTTCTCCTTGATTTTTTGTACCTCCCCACACACGTGTAGCTTTTATCATGGCCCCCCAAAATAAAAAGACTGTTGAGAAACCCCAATATCCCCATATTATTTGCAACATAAAATAAGATGGATAAGTGGATAATACTAGACCACCAAGAGCAGTAAAAAACAGGGATGTAGCTATTAATATTTTAGGTTGAAATTTATCGGAAATAACTCCTCCATACAGATAAGATAAAATTGCAACTGTGCCATAAACAGAGAATAAACTTCCTAATTGAAGATTAGTTAAATTAAATACTTCTAAAAACGTAGGTCTAAACACCCTTGCTAAGACATATGGCAATAAAAAAATTAATTCTCCTGAAAGTATTAAAAGAGTTATACTTAAAAAAGAACCCTTCTTAAGTTCAGGATCTTTCAATTTATGTTCTTTAGGTTTGATACAATATACACTAATTTAAAGGACTATAATTTATTGTTATATTTATATATATCAATTATATGTTTTAACTTTATATTAAATAATTTATTAATTAACTCTTACACTATTATGAAAAACCTGAAGCTATACCTAGTTGCTCTATTATTTGTTCTTTCCTATTCATCACTTATGGGTCAAAGTAAAAGTGATAAAAAACAGAAATCCCCAATTGAATCTGCAATAAGTGGATTTGAATTTAGAAGTATAGGACCAGCCTTCATGTCTGGTAGGATTTCTGACATAGCTATAGATCCGAATAATGAAAACATTTGGTATGTAGCAGTTTCATCTGGTGGTGCATGGAAAACTGAAAATGCTGGTACAACTTGGCAACCCTTAACTGATGATCAACCTTTTTTTGCAACTGGCTGTATAACTATAGATCCAAACAACTCAGCATCTATTTGGCTTGGAACAGGTGAGAATGTTGCTGGAAGACATATTGGTATTGGTCATGGAATTTTCCATAGTTTAGATGGTGGGAAGTCTTGGAAAGACATGGGATTAAAAAAGTCTGAGCATATCTCAAAAATAATTATTCACCCAGATAATTCTGATATAATTTGGGTAGCATCGCAAGGTCCATTATGGAGCTCAGGTGGAGAAAGAGGTTTATATAAGTCTACTGATGGTGGTAAAACATGGAAAAATAACTTAGAGATTAATGAATGGACTGGAGTTACAGATTTAGTTATTGATCCAACTAATCCAAATATACTTTATGCTGCTAGCTGGCAAAGACATCGTAATGTTGCTGGTTTGATCGATGGTGGACCTGGAACAGCGCTATATAAAAGCACCAATGGTGGTGATAGTTGGAAAAAAATTAATAAAGGACTACCTAGATCTAATATGGGGAAAATTGGACTAGCTATTTCACCTATGGACCCTACAGTTTTATATGCGGCAATTGAGCTGGATAGAAGAGATGGTGCTGTTTACCGTACATCAAACAGTGGTGGTAGCTGGAATAAAATGTCTAATACTGTCTCTGGTGGTACTGGACCTCACTATTACCAAGAATTAGTTGCTTCTCCACATGTATTTGATAAAATATATCTTATGAATGTTCGTGTATTAGAATCAGATAATGGAGGTGAAAGTTTTAGTCAAATGAAAGAATCTCAAAAGCACTCAGATAATCATTCATTAACTTTTAAAGCAAATGACCCAAATTATTTATTAATGGGTACTGATGGTGGTATTTATGAATCTTTTGATAATTCTAAAAATTGGAAATTCGTAGGAAATCTACCTTTAACTCAATTTTATAAATTAGCGGTGGATGACGCTGAACCTTTTTATAATATTTATGGTGGAACTCAGGATAATAATACGCAAGGAGGACCTTCTAGAACCGTAACAAGAAACGGAATAACTAATTCGGACTGGTATGTTGTTCTTGGTGGTGATGGACACCAACCAGCCACTGAGCCTGGAAACCCTAATATAGTTTATGCTCAGTCACAACAAGGATATATTAATAGAGTAGATAGAACTACAGGTGAGGCAGTGAATATCCGACCTCATGAAGGTATTGATGAGTCTTACGAACGTTTTAATTGGGATGCTCCAATTCTTGTTAGTCAACACGACCCGAAACGTCTTTATTTCGGCACTCAAAGAGTTTGGCGTTCTGAAAATAGGGGAGATAGTTGGTCAACAATTTCAAATGATTTAACTAAAAATGAAGAAAGACTTAGCCTTCCTATCATGGGTAGAGTTCAGAGTTTTGACAATGCGATTGATGTATATGCTATGTCAACTTATAATACAATAACTTCTCTTTCAGAGTCAAAAACTAATGAAAGTGTACTTTATGCCGGAACAGATGATGGGATTATTCAATTCACTCGAGATGGTGGGGATAATTGGACAAAAATGATGGTTGATGAACTACCTGATGTTCCTGCTTCAGCTTTTGTAAATGATATAAAAGTAGATTTACATGATGATAATACTGCATATGTAGCTTTAGATAATCATAAGTTTGGTGATTATAGTCCTTATTTATATAAAACAACTAATGGAGGAAAAAAATGGGAACCGATAGTTAATGGATTACCTGAAGGAACATTAGTATGGAGATTAGTACAAGATCATGTAAATCCAAACCTATTATTTTTAGGTACTGAATATGGAGTATATATTAGTGTTAATCAAGGAGATAAGTGGCATAAATTTTCTAATGGTCTTCCAACAATTTCAATTAGAGATCTTGCAATACAAAAAAGAGAAAACGATTTAGTTTTAGCAACTTTTGGAAGAAGTTTCTATGTCTTAGACGACTATAGCCCTTTAAGAGATATTACTGTTGAAACATTAGAAAAAGAAGCACATTTATTTAATCCAAGAAAAGCACTTCAATATAATCAAGTTAGAAGTGGTACTGGAAGTTCAGGTGCTTCTGAGTATTCCGCAAAGAATCCATCTTATGGTGCAACTCTAACATATTATTTATCTAAGGGGCAAAGCTCTTTAAAAAGCAAACGTCAAAAATCAGAAAAAATGATTAAAACTGATGACATTCCTTTTCCTGGATGGGAAGCTTTAGATAAAGAAATGAATGAAGCTAGCTCTGAAGCAGTTTTAATGATAACAAATAGTAGTGGTGAACTAGTAGATATAGTTTCTGGGCCTTTGAGAAAAGGTATTCACCGAGTATCTTGGGGATTAGGTACATCTATCTCTACAACAACAGTTGTATCTCAGTCTTCTTCTACTAGAGGTAGATGGGGTAGAAGATCAGCAGGAATGGTAACCGCAGTAGATCCTGGCACATATCAGGTAACACTTTATAAAAGAGTGGGGGGGGATTTAACTCAATTATCTGACCCTGTTAGTTTAGAAGTTGAACGTATTCGTGAAAATATACTAATTAACCCTATGTCAGATAAACATAGTGAATACAATATAGCATTAGCTGAATTAACTAAATCTGTTAGAGTCTCTTCACATGTTTTTACTAAGGCTATGGCACGAGTTTCTACATATGAGAGAAATCTAAAACAAATCAAAACAAATAGAGAGGAACTTACAAAAGCTGTCTACAACCTAAGAGATGAAATGATTAGCTTAGATAGAGAGTTTGTTGGTAGTGGAGCAAAGGCAGAAATTGGTGAAAAGGATAGGTTAACTATAATGGATCGTCTTTCAAAAGCAATGGGCGGATATTATGGAAATTCATATGGCCCTACAGAGCTACATATGCAAAGTTTTGATATTGCTCAGCAAATGTTTGATAGAGCTAAACCAAAAATGGATGCCTTTGTTAAGGAAGTTCATTTATTAGGGAAATTACTTGAAGATGCTGGAGGACCAATTTTCTTGGATTAGTATTTTAATAAATAATTAAAAAAACCATAAAACAAAAGAGTAATTATATTCTTTATTCTATGGTTTTTTTGTTTGTTTTTATCTACTTATAATATAATAAAATGTAGGTTTGCAAATTGTTTAAACTTATGTCACAATCAACTAAATATTTTATAGACTCAAGTCCTATGACCAGGCTACAGTATTCTACAATAGGAATTTGTTTTTTAATGAATATTTTTGATGGAATGGATGTGCTTATTATATCCTATTGTGCACCTGCTATTTCCAACTCTTGGAACCTAGGACCAGAAGCCCTAGGAGTTGTGTTTAGTGCTGGTCTAGCTGGAATGGCATTAGGAGCTTTATTTTTAGCACCATATTCAGATAGTTTTGGAAGAAAGAAAATAATTCTTTTAAGTGCTTTTTTAATGGGCATCAGTATGTTTTTAACTGGATACAGCGAAAATGTTAATCAGTTAATTACTTTACGTTTTCTAAGTGGAATAGGAATAGGGAGTATGTTGGCAAGCACCGCAGCTTTGACTTCTGAGTATACACCAAATAAGTCAAAAGATTTTTGGGTTAGTTTTGTTATTTCTGGATATCCTGTAGGAGCAGTAATTTCAGGATATATCTCTGTTTTGGTTATTCCATCTAGTGGGTGGCAAATGATGTTTATAATTGCAGGAATAGCCTCTTTATTAACTATTCCTTTGATTTATTATTTTTTATCGGAATCCATTGAGTTTTATATAAGAAAACAACCTAAAAAAGCTTTAGAAAATGTGAATAAGATTTTTATAAAAATGAATTTAAAAATTTTAAAGCAATTACCTCTAAAAAAAACATTAACTGCAGGAATACCAGTGAAACAGTTGTTGTCTAAAAAATATAAGGTTTCTACTTTTCAATTGTGGTTTGCATTATTTTTTGCTTTTAGTTGTTTGTATTTTCTTATAAGTTGGATTCCTAAGTTGGCAACTAATGCAGGCTTGTCAGTAGAGCTCGCAATTTACGCTGGAACTGTCTTTAATATTGGTGCATTCTTTGGAATTATACTTCAAGGTTATTATTCTTCGAAAATTGGTCTTAAAAAAACTATTTCTATATTCTTTTTAATTGCAGCTATACTAATGGCTGTATTTAAAATCTTTATAGGATCCGATTGGTTATTAATTGTTTTTGGTTTTCTAGGTTTCTTTATACAAGGTGGATTTGTAGGTCTTTATGCAGTAGCAGCAAGATTATATCCTACTGAATATAGAACTACTGGAATAGGGTGGGCTATTGGAGCGGGTAGGTTAGGTGGTGTTTTAGGGCCATTAGCAGGAGGTGTAATGATAGGGATGGGACTTAGTATGTCTATTAATTTTATGATTTTTGCAATTCCAGCTTTACTTTCTGCAATTTTCACTTATTTTATTTCCTCCAAAGAAGTTTCGTGAAAAATAAGGGTTAATAATTACAGTTTGTTTTCAAACCACCACATAACATAACGTCCTTTTTTATTTCCTAAAGCCATAGGTACAATAGAATATTCAGCTTTTACTTTATTAAGTTGTTTCTCAATTGTAGGTAAACTAGTTTTTTTAGCAACAAGGGTAGAAAATATTTTTATTTGATCTTTAAATCCTGCACTCTCTTTAATTAATCTTTTGATAAAGAGTATTTCACCTCCGTTACACCAAAGCTCATTAGCCTGTCCTTCAAAATTTAGTGAGAATTTTTTCTTTTTTGTTTT
>CASIAX010000010.1:0-228193 GCA_949372955.1 uncultured Flavobacteriaceae bacterium
GTAGGAGTCTGGTCCGTGTCTCAGTACCAGTGTGGGGGATCCCCCTCTCAGGGCCCCTATCTATCGCGGTCTAGGTGAGCCGTTACCTCACCTACTAACTAATAGAACGCATACTCATCTCATACCGTAACCTTTAATCAAAAAGAGATGACTCTTAATGATACTATAGGGCATTAATCCAAATTTCTCTGGGCTATTCCCTAGTATGAGGCAGATTGTATACGCGTTACTCACCCGTGCGCCGGTCGTCATCAAAGTGCAAGCACCTTATGTTACCCCTCGACTTGCATGTGTTAGGCCTGCCGCTAGCGTTCATCCTGAGCCAGGATCAAACTCTTCATCGTTAAATTTTAAATATTATTTAGCAACTAAAGAAATTATAATTCTATTTACTCAAAATGGTTTATTCTCTGTAATATTAAATCTTTCGATTTAATAATACGCTGTCAATCAATATTTTTAATGAACTTATTTTTAATATCCGCTATCACTTAATTACAAGCGGGGTGCAAATATATACCCTTTTTTTACACAACAAAACTTATTTGTAATAAAATTTAAGTTTAATTGAATTTTTAATGAACATCACTTAAAGTTATGATAAACAATTTCTCTAAGCGGGTGCAAATATATAATCTTTTTACTATTCTCAAAGCATTTTTAAAATTATTTTTACACATGAGTTTTATTTATTTCTTAAACCACTAGAAATAAATAATTTAGAGAGTAAATAATTACATGAAAAAATTCCAAACTAAACCAAATCTTACAGAAAAATCTCTATAAGGATAGCTTGGTGCAGAATAATAATCATATCCAGTAAGAGATGAATTAATATGTTCAGCCTTTAAATAAAGTCTTGTTTGCTGAATCTTTGCGTTAATAAAAAAATCTATTCTTGGAAAATTACCTATAAGTTTATTGTTTTGAACATAAAACTCAGACAACAGTGGATCGTAAGCATTCATATAAAACTCTGAAAAATAATTAAAAGTAAAGCCTGTTTGAAGAAACAATGCTTTATTAAATAGCTCATTTTGATAATAAAAGGAATTTCTAAAAATAAATTCAGGAATATTTACCACCCCTACAGCTTGCTCATCCACTCTTTGATACTGCAAAGTATTATCCAAAACAAAATTATTCATTGTAAACTTTTTAGACAACCTCATCTTAAACATATTCAGTTCATTTAAGCTCTGTACAGCAGCAAGCACTCCATCAACGTCTTTTATAAAATAAGTGTAATTAGATATTTTATTAAATTCAAAATTAAAATCAAATAAGTTGTTAGAATCAAAGCTTAAAAGATATTTAGTAGTACTTATATTTTGAAAATCATTATTCCAGTTATAGTTTGAGTAAACACTATGGTTCATTTTATAGTTATAATTGGTAGAGTTATCAACATCGCTAAATGCCAGCATAACGTTAGAGTCATTATTAATATTGAATAAAATACTGGCATTCAGCAAACCTCCTTGAGTATCCTTGCCTAATAAGGACTCATATTGAAAATCAAAACTGTATTTGTCTTTTTTTATAGCATAATTCAACCCAACAGAAATATTTTCTTCAATAATGGATTCATAATTAAATTGATCAATGTCTGCTAAGTTTTGATAACTATAGTTAATATCTCTAAAGTTAAAAAAAACTGACATTGTTCCAACTTTAGAAGAAATAAACGATGAATTAAAATTCACTAAAAAAGTATCGAATGATATTTTATCATTTACCTGTGTTGCATTATTTGATTCTCCAAAATATATATTTGGTGAATCTTGCCTGAACTGATAGTATTTATTTTCTAAAGATATAATATTACCAAAGGACCATTTTTTTATATTTAATGAGTCAGTTGAATTATTTATAAAATAATTTTGATTTAAATAAACTCTTTTACCCTGTAGTGTATTATCTGCATTTTCAAATTGAGGATCAAATACAGAACGATCAATAAATTCAGAATTGCCGGATTCAAAGTTAATAACATCATCATCCCTAATGCCACCATTTTCTTGTGAAAAAATATTTTGGTTAACATAGTGAGTTTTTAATATATACTTATCATTTTTAGATGTGAAGTTAGTTGAAAAACGGAAGTTTGAAGAACTTGACAAAAAATGCTGATAATTACCTAATGATCTTAAACCTTTTCTGGCGATTGTAAAATTAAACCTAGGAGATGTGTTTACTGAAAATAAAGCATCTAATAATTGGCCTTGAACAAAAGCAGATCTATACATAAGCTCAGTAAATGGCGTAGCTACATGATAATAATTTATATCATTAACTTTCATATAATTAAAGTGTTTAGCTTTAGAGCCAAAATCAGTAAGCAAAGTGCTGGATTTACCAAAACTCAAACTATTATAGCTATGTCCAGTATTAGAGAATTCAATTAGCTCTAAATTGTCTTTTCTCAAGTAATTAAACTTATAATACTTACTTAAAGTCAAGGTAGTATCCACATTAATAGTATCATTTGCAAGATTAATAATAGAGTAATCATCTATTTTTGCATCTAAATTTTTTAGAAGTTTAGTACTTGTTTCTATAGAAAAAGAACTCAACAAAGAATCTGTTAATTCAGACATATCAAAATTTTGTTTTAACTCTCGTAAACTGATGCTCGGCTTGTCAATATTTTGGGAGAATAAATTAATCGACAATGAAAGAACTAAAAAAACAGATAAATAACTTTTCATATTCTAATTAAAATTATAGTAAAAATAAATACATTTATACAAACTACATTATTTAAGTAGATAATTATATGTTAAAGTTAAAATTTTCAAATTTTGAGTTTGAATGCGGCACTGATGAAGCTGGCAGAGGCTGCCTGGCTGGCCCAGTCACAGCTGCAGCTATAATCTTAAAAAATAACTTTCCTAAAAATGAAATTAATGACTCAAAAAAAATATCAAAAAAAACAAGAGATAAATTGAGGCCTATTATAAAAAAAAATGCTTTAAAATATTCAATTGCTCATGTATACCCAGAAAAAATTGATAAAATCAATATTTTGAATGCCTCAATTTTAGCTATGCATAAAGCAATCGATAAAATAACCACAAAGATTAATTTTATTATAGTGGATGGAAATAAATTCAAGAGTTTTAAAAATATTGCTCATAAAACTATTATAAAAGGAGATGAGAAATACTTGAGTATAGCCGCAGCTTCAATACTAGCTAAAACAGAAAGAGATGAATACATGCTAAAAATACATAAAGAATTTCCAGAGTACGGTTGGGATAAAAATAAAGGGTATCCAACAAAATTTCACAAGCAAGCAATACTAAAATTTGGTACAACAAAGTACCATAGAAAATCTTTTAAATTAATTGACGATCAATTGAAACTAAAATTATAATTTTATTAAAAAAAATAATGAAGAAATATATCTATTTGTTTTTGATTTTTTGGAGTTGTAACATTATAGAAAACAAGTCTAAAGAGATAAAGAATTTTATCCCTATTAACACTTCTGTAATAATAAAAATAGACAATTTAGGCAAATTCAAGAGTGATGTAAAAAACAATAGATTGTTAGATGATTTATCAAAATCAGATTTAAAATATAATTTTAAAAAACAAATAAAACTAATCAATAATTTCCAAGATGAATCTGAAATAATAATATGTCTTAATGAAAATGGCGATGAAAAGATATTCACTGTAATCACGAAAGATAGCAGTAATAACCATGACTTACATTTTAGAAAAATAGGAGATATCAATATATTCTCAAACTCATTATCAACAATAAATAGCATAAAGGAGCAAGCAAATATTGATTATAACAAATACAATAAAATATTTAATGCCGGTTCCTCTTTTGGAATAATACTAAACAAATCTTTAACTGAAAGCTTAATAAGCTCAACTTTTAATTTTAAAGCTTTAAATCTTAAAAATAATTTAGGATTTGTAGTCAATGTTTTTAATGATAAGATTTTACTAAACGGCTTAAGCTATGTGGATGATTCAACTAAAATATCGAATAATATTTTTGATGGGTTAAAGCCTGGAAAAATGAAGAATTATGAAATAGTTCCGAAAAATGTAAGTAGATTAAAATCTTTCAACTTATCAAGTAATAGTAATTACAAAAAAAATAGAGAATTAGAAACCCTAAAACAAAACAGACTCACCTCAATAATAAATGAAAATTTAATAGAATATTCTGAATTAATATTAAATGAAGATCAACTTTTTATTATGAGACTTAAGGATATTAAATTATTTGAAGATTATTTATCAGAAAATAACAACATCAAGTCTACTCATAGAAGTTTTAATATATATGATAATATATTATTAAATTATAAGTTGACTAATTCAGTCATTGAATATAATTATAAAAAAAAGATATTAGTTTTCAAAAACCGTATTATTTTTTCAGATAATGAAACCATCTTAATAGATTTTATTAATGAAAACTTAAATGGAAATACTTTACAAGAAGATTCGAGTTTTAATAATTCTCTTACAGAGATAAGCAGTTTTAACACATTAAACAATAATTACTTTACTAATTCTGAATACAATTTTTTCAAGGAATTGAATATTCTAAGTAGTGAAAATGATTTCACTGAAAATAGCTTTCAATTAGTGCAGGATAAGGAAATTATACATTTTAATGCTATAATTAGTAAAGCAAAAGTTAGTGAAACTAATTTAAAAATATCCAAACAGTTTGAAGTTAAAATTGATGAGGAAATTTTAATGAACCCCCATTTCATAAAAAATTATGTATCAAAAAAATTAGACATTGTAGTTCAAGACAAAAAAAATAATTTATATCTAATATCTAGTAAAGGAAATGTAGTCTGGAAGAAAAAAATTGGACAGCCAATTTTAGGTAAAGTTTCTCAAATAGATTTATATAAAAATGGTAGACTTCAACTTGTTTTTAACACTAAAAATAAAATTTTTGTATTAGACAAAAATGGAAAAGAAGTGAAACCATTTCCAAAAAGCTTTAATGACGACATAACTCAACCAATCTCCATATTTGATTATGATAAAAGTAAAAATTATAGAATCTTAGTTACTCAAGGAAAAGAACTTCTTCTTTATGATAAAATCGGTAAAAAGGTTAATGGATTTAAATATTCTAAATCTAATAGTGAAATAACTTCATCTCCCAAACATTTTAGGATTCTCAATAAAGACTTTATTGTTTTTAAAACAGGGGGGAAATTAAAAATACTTAACAGAAGAGGTAGAGAAAGAATAAAATTAAAAGATGATGTTTTTTTATCTACTGAAAACATATTTAAGTTAAATAACAAGCTAATCACTGTTACCAATGATCAAAAACTAGTTGAAATAGATATTTCTGGATCTGTATCTTTAACTAATTTAATTAATTCAAAAAATTTAAAATTAAATACAGATAATTATAATAATATTATTATTCTAGATGAAAATAAGATGAAGTTGAATTCTATTTATATTGACCTTCCTTTTAGTAATTACAGTACTCCAAAGCTTACAAAAATTAATAACAACTTATTTGTTTCACTTTTTGACTCACAAAATAACAAATCTTATTTGTTTAATAAAAATCTTCAAACAAACAGTTCATTTCCAATATATTCTTTAATTCCTACTGAATTTGGAGATATGAATAATGACAAAAAAATTCATGTTATAGCCTCTAAGATTAAGAAATCAATATCTGTCTATGCTATTGATTAATCTCCGCTTCAAATAGTTTTTTGAAATTATTTATAATTTTTTGTTTCACTTCGTCTTCATCAACTTTTGCAACACCCAATTCTTTATTAATAGAAGTTACTGAGTTATTTGTTATACCGCAAGGGATTATATTATCAAAATAACTAAGGTCAACATTTGCATTTAAAGCAAAACCGTGCATGGTAACCCATCTGCTTGCTCTTACACCCATGGCGCATATTTTTCTTGCAAAAGGAGTTTCAGCATCTAGCCAAACACCTGTTTTTCCAATGTTCCTAGAAGCTATCAAGTTATAATCTTTAAGCGTTAGTATTATAACCTCCTCTAAAAATCTCAAGTACTTATGAATATCTGTGAAAAAATTATCTAGATCAAGAATAGGGTAACCAACTATTTGGCCAGGCCCATGGTAAGTGATATCCCCTCCTCTGTTTATTTTATAAAACTTAGCATCTTTTTGTGTAAGTTGGGCTTCACTTATTAATAAATTAGACATGTCCCCACTCTTACCAAGGGTGTATACATGAGGGTGCTCAACTAATAATAAATAATTTGAAGTTATTAAATTTAATCCCTCTCTCCTGTTCTTTATTTTAACATCAATAACACCTTTAAAAAGCTCTTCTTGGTAATCCCAACAATCCTTATAGTCAACCAATCCAAGATCCTTAATTTTGATTAATTTATTTTTAATTTTCATTATTTGAATTGTTTAAAATTATAAGAGCAGCTATAACTCCAGGAATCCATCCAAGTATTGTTAATATTAATACAATTAGTATAGAACCGCATCCTTTATCAAAAACCGCTAAAGGAGGAAATATAACAGAAAGAAAAACTCTAACAAGACTCATTATTTTTTTATCAAATATAAATAATAGTATTTGATTACATTAATTTGACTTTTCATTTTTTATTATTGATATCCTTATTAATAAGAATTATATTTGTTTTGATAAATCATATTAATAATGAGTGAATTTTCAGAACAAGAATTAGTAAGACGAGAGAAGTTAGAGAAATTAGTTTCTTTAGGAATAAACCCATATCCAGCAGAAACATTTAATATTGATCATACTAGTAAAGAAATTATTAATAATTTCAAAGAGCATAAAAAAGTAATTGTAGCTGGAAGATTAATGTCAAGAAGAATTCAAGGTAAAGCTAGTTTTGCTGAACTTCAAGATAAAGATGGCAAAATACAAGTTTACTTTAACAGGGACGAAATTTGTGAAGGAGAAGACAAAACATTATATAATGAAGTTTACAAAAAATTATTAGACATTGGTGACATAATTGGTATTCACGGTACATTATTTGAAACTCAAGTAGGTGAAAAAACAATATTAGTAAAAAAATTCTCTCTACTTAGTAAATCATTAAGACCGTTACCACTTCCTAAAAAAGATGCTGAAGGAAATATATATGATGAATTTAGTGACCCTGAACAAAGATTCCGTCAAAGATATGTTGACCTAATAGTGAATCCTCATGTTAAAAATACATTTTTAAAACGAACAAAGATTACCAATACAATTAGAAACTTTTTGAACGAAAAAGATTATCTAGAAGTCGAAACTCCAATATTACAGCCTATAGCTGGAGGAGCAACTGCTAGACCATTTTTAACTCATCATAATGCATTAAATATTCCGCTTTATCTAAGAATAGCAAATGAATTATATTTAAAAAGGCTAATAGTTGGTGGTTTTGATGGAGTTTATGAGTTTGCTAAAGATTTTAGAAATGAAGGTATGGATAGAACTCATAATCCTGAATTTACTATAATGGAACTGTATGTGGCTTATAAAGATTACTTCTGGATGATGGAAACTACAGAGAGCTTACTTGAAAAAGTTGCAATAGAATCTAATGGTAAATCTAAAATTCAAGTTGGAGATAATGAAATAGAGTTTAAAGCACCTTACCCAAGAGTACCAATATTTAGCGCTATAGAAAAACATACGGGTGTAGATGTTTCAAATATGGACGAAAGTGAACTGAGAGTTACTGCTAGCAAAATGGGGATCGATGTTGATGTAACTATGGGTGTTGGAAAATTAATTGATGAGATATTTGGCGAAAAGTGTGAGAAAAAATTTATTGAACCGACTTTTATTACAGATTATCCAAAAGAAATGAGTCCATTAACTAAAGAACATAGATCTAATCCAAAACTTACAGAAAGATTCGAACTAATAATAAATGGAAAAGAAATAGCTAATGCTTATAGTGAATTAAATGATCCAATTGAACAAAGGGTTAGGTTTGAAGAGCAATTAAAATTATCAAAAAAAGGTGATGATGAAGCGTCTGAATTTATAGATAATGATTTTCTTCGTGCATTAGAGTACGGAATGCCTCCAACTTCAGGAATTGGAATAGGAATAGATAGATTAGTTATGCTAATGACAAACAATAGTTCAATACAAGAGGTATTATTTTTTCCACAAATGAGACCAGAGAAAAAATCGATAGAACTTTCAGAAAATGAAAAAGCTATTTATAATATCTTAAAAGAAATCAAAAAAATTGAACTTAGTGATTTAAAAATTAAATCTAACTTAAGTAACAAAGCTTGGGACAAAGGAATTAAAGGCTTGACCAAAAATGGTCTAGCACTAGTTTCTAAAACTGATAATAAATTATTTGTAGAGTTAAAGTAATTTAAAAC
The DNA here is from genome assembly GCA_949372955.1 of uncultured Flavobacteriaceae bacterium. Classification (GTDB taxonomy): domain Bacteria; phylum Bacteroidota; class Bacteroidia; order Flavobacteriales; family Flavobacteriaceae; genus SGZJ01. The sequence goes on from CASIAX010000010.1 coordinate 8,387, forward strand.
TTTATCTTATGCTGAATAGTTTTGTATTTAGTAAAGTCTTTTTCTGTAAAGAATTTTAAAAAACTAGTTTTAAATTCATTATCAAGAATTTCCTTGTTAGGAAAAACTCCTTTTTCAGAAACATAAGTTGCTTTTTTCGCAGTTGAATATAATAGTCTAGATACAAGAGTAATTTGAGAATCATCAAACCCAATTTCCTGTAAAAGGTCATAATTTAATCTTTTCACATCATCAATTGAACTATTTTGAGATTGTGCATTAATATTTAGACTTATGGAAAGAAAAAATAAAAGAGTATAAATTGTTTTTTTCATGGTATGATAATTTTTTTTAAAAGTAGAAAAAATATTCTAATTACAATAGCTTAGTTGATATCTTTTCTACTACAGCAATTGTTTTGTCTAAATCCTCGTATGTTAATGCATCACTCAAAAACCAGGACTCATATGAACTAGGAGCGATATAAATTCCATTTTTTAGCATTTCATGAAAAAAGATAGGAAATACTTTGTTATCACTTTTTTTCGCTGAATTAAAATCAACTACTTTTTTTGAAGTAAAATGAATTGAAAACATTGAACCTACTCTATTAGTTGAGAATTCGACTCCTTTTCTTTTTAATACTTCAGTAATTCCAGAATCTAAATACTTAGTTTTTTCTTCTAACCTTTGGTATAGTTCCTTATCATTATTAATTGCATTTAACAATGAATAACCTGCTGCCATTGCCAATGGATTTCCACTTAATGTACCAGCCTGATAAACAGGTCCATTTGGTGATAAATAAGACATTATTTTGTGAGTAGAAGCAAAGGCTCCAACTGGCAATCCACCTCCTATAATTTTTCCAAAACATACGATGTCCGCCCTTATACCATAAAGTTCTTGTGCACCACCTTTAGCAACTCTAAAACCAGTCATGACTTCATCAAAAACCAATAACAAACTATGTTTATCACACAGTTTTCTTAACCCTATTAAAAAACCTTTTGAAGGAGGAATACATCCCATATTACCCGCTATAGGCTCCAATATAATACAAGAAATCTCACCTTCATTAGATAAAATAATATCTTCAACACTTTTAATATTATTATATACTGCTATTAATGTGTCCTTAGCTGTTCCTTTAGTTACGCCTGGGCTATTAGGTTCTCCATAAGTGATACTTCCGCTTCCTGCTTGAATTAAAAAAGAATCACTATGACCATGGTAACAACCAGAAAACTTAATTATTTTATCTTTTTTGGTAAAACCTCTAGCTAGTCTAATAGCACTCATACAAGCTTCTGTACCAGAGTTAACAAACCTAATTTGATCAATATTAGGAACCATTTTAACAGCCAATTCAGCAATATTACTTTCTATTTCAGTAGGAGCGCCAAATGAAGTGCCTTTTTTGGCTTTCTCAACTATTGCATTGACAACAGGTAAGTAAGAATGTCCAAGTATCATAGGGCCCCATGAGTTTATATATTCGATGTACTTATTATCATCTTCATCAATCAAATAAGCTCCTTTTGCTTGCTTAATAAATATAGGTGTTCCACCAACAGCTTTGAAAGCTCTTACAGGTGAATTAACTCCACCTGGGATAAATTTTAAAGCGTTTTTAAATAACGAACTACTTCTTTGATATATCATTTACTTATTATTAATAGTTGACCTATAATTAATGTTCCATCTTTTAATTTATTTATTTTCATCAAATCATCAATTGCAACATTGTATTTTTTTGATAAAGAATATAAAGTATCTCCTTTATTTACTTCATGTTTAAGATAGTTAGCCTTATTGTTTGTTTTTTTTTGTTTTCTCTTTTTTAAAACTATATCATCATATATAAACAGCTTATAGCTTTCTATAAGGTTTATTAATTTTTTCGGATAATTTTTATCAGTCGCGTAACCAGCTTTTTTAAGCCCTTTTGCCCAGTTTTTATAATCACTAATAGAAAGATCGAACAAATCAGAATATCTTTGTCTTGATGTTAAAAAAATAGAATGATCTCTATAGGAATATTCTGGAGCACTATATTTTCTAAAACATTCTTGCTCCTCATCATCATCATGAAATATTTTAGGACCCTTCCAGTCGTGACACTTAATTCCAAAATGATTATTTGCCTTTACCGATAACCTACCTTTTCCAGAACCGGACTCAAGAATTCCTTGAGCGAGCGTAATACTTGCAGGTATTTTATAAGTTCTCATTTCATCCATAGCAACTTGGCTAAAATAATCTATATAATCATTAACATTATTTATAACTGGAGCTAAGATTTTGTTTTTATCAGAGGACTTTAATTTCTTTGCTATATTTTTATTATTGATCTTATTTGCTGTAGAATTAATAATAACCTTTCTAGATCCACAGCTAAATATTAATAGTAGTATTAGTATTCTAAGTTTTATCATTAGATATTAATAGTTGTTAAATTTTTACTTTTCAAAAAGTTATTCATTGGCAATATACCTTGATGTCCACCTGTGTGAATTATCAGAACTTTGGATTTTGGCTTGAAATAACTGTTTTTTATCATACTAAAAACTCCATAAACAAGTTTAGATGTATAAATAGGGTCCAATAAAATGTCATATTTTAATTTGAAATCATTCATAAATTCAATTAATTCTTTATTTACTTTACCATACCCTCCAAATCGGAAGCTGTCATTTATCAGCCAGTTTTTATTTGTTACAAATCTACTAATATCATTTAATAAATACTTTTTATTAATAGATGAAAATCCTATTATTTTTTGTCTATCTAAAGAACTATTAATTAAACCGCTTAATGTCCCTCCAGTTCCTACAGAACAACATATATAATCAAATACTTCATCTTCTTTAGTTAAAATTTCCTGACAACCTAAAACTCCTAATTTATTTGTACCACCTTCAGGTATTAAATAAAAATCTTTATATTTTTTTTTTAATTCAGATAGATAATTTACATCATTTTTGCTTTTGTAAACATCTCGTGATAAAAATATAAACTTCATTCCTAAGTCAGAGGAATATTTAAGAGTTGGATTATTTAAATACTTACTATGTAGTTCCTCACCTCTTATAAGTCCTATAGATTGTAAATCCTGTTTTTTTGCAGCATATGCCACAGCTGGTATATGGTTGGAATAAGCTCCTCCAAAAGTTAAAACACCCTTAAACCCTAAATCTTTAGCATTTATTAAATTATATTTTAATTTTCGGTATTTATTTCCTGAAATAATATTATGAATTTTGTCTTCTCTTTTTAAGTATAACTTAATACCATAATCGTTAATAAAAGGCAGCTTTTCATTCTTACTATTATTTAAAATTACATCCATATAATCAAAGATAATTCAAATTGCTTTATATTTGTAGTCAACAATTATTTTCTGTTAATGGAGGAGAAAAATTACTATATAACAAAGGAAGGTTATAAGTGTTTTACAGAAAAATATCATTTAAAAAGAGGCTATTGCTGTCAAAGCAATTGCAGACATTGCCCATATGGATATGACCCAAAAACTAATTAATTTATGACATTTAAAGATCAAATTAAAGAAGGTATACCTAATATTTTACCTACAAAAATAGATTTAGATCCAACAATAAACCACGCTCCAAAAAGGGAAGAAGTATTATCAATAACTGAAAAAAAACTAGCTATTTCTAATGCTCTTAGATATTTCGACAAAATTCATCATAAGGAATTATCTAAAGAATTTAGTGATGAATTAAATCAGTTTGGTCGAATTTATATGTATAGACTAAGACCTTCTTATAAAATGTATGCTAGATCCATAGAAGAGTACCCTTGTAAAACAAAACAAGCAGGCGCTATTATGCTGATGATACAGAATAATCTAAATAAAGATGTAGCGCAACACCCACACGAATTAATTACTTATGGAGGGAACGGATCAGTATTTCAAAACTGGGCTCAATACAGGCTATGCATGAAATACCTTTCTCAAATGAATAACAACCAAACTCTAGTTATTAATTCTGGACATCCGCTTGGACTTTTTCCATCGAATAATAACGCGCCAAGAGTAGTAGTTTCCAATGGAATGATGATTCCAAATTATTCTTCTAAAGAAAATTTTGAAAAATTTAATGCATTAGGAGTTACTCAATATGGTCAGATGACAGCTGGAAGTTATATGTATATCGGTCCTCAAGGAATTGTCCACGGAACGACAATCACAGTTTTAAATGCTTTCAGAAAAATTAATAAGAATCCACTAGGAAAAGTATTTGTAACTTCAGGTTTAGGTGGGATGAGTGGAGCTCAACCAAAAGCTGGAAACATAGCTAAATGTATTACAGTATGTGCAGAAGTTAATGATAAAGTTGTAAAAACAAGGCATACCCAAGGCTGGATAGATGAAGTTTTTACTGATATAGCTGAATTAATAAAAAGAGTTAAAGTTGCCAAATCTAACGAAGAGGTCGTTTCAATTGCCTTCCAAGGTAACATAATTACCATATGGGAAGAATTTTATAAACATAATATTTTTATTGACATTGGAAGTGATCAAACATCTTTGCACAATCCTTGGTCAGGTGGTTATTACCCATACGGCCTTGATTTTAATAGTGCAAATAAAATGATCTCAAAGGATCCTGAATTATTTAAATCAAAAGTAAAACAAAGCCTTCTTCTTCATGCGGATTTAATAAACAAACATTGTCAAAGAGGAACTTATTTTTTTGATTATGGTAATGCATTTTTATTAGAAGCCTCTAAAGCAGGTGCAGATGTTTTTGCTGAAGACGGAATTAACTTTAAATTTCCTAGTTACGTACAAGATATAATGGGGCCTATGTGTTTTGATTATGGATTTGGACCTTTTAGGTGGGTATGTACATCTAATAAGCAAGAAGATTTAGATAAAACAGATGAAATCGCATGTCAAGTACTTGAAAAGTTAATGGTCAATTCACCTGAAGAGACTAAAGTCCAAATGCAAGATAATATCGATTGGATTAAATCTGCTAAAAGTAACTCTCTAGTTGTTGGTTCAAAAGCTAGGATTTTATATGCGGACTCTATTGGAAGAGTGGAGATTGCAAAAGCTTTTAATAATGCTATTGCTGAAAATAAGATTGGAATTATTGTTCTTGGTAGAGATCATCATGATGTTTCAGGAACAGACTCTCCTTATAGAGAAACCTCAAACATATATGATGGATCTAAGTTTACAGCAGATATGGCAATTCAAAATGTGATTGGAGATAGTTTTAGAGGAGCTACCTGGGTAAGTATACATAACGGAGGCGGAGTTGGATGGGGAGAAGTTATAAACGGAGGGTTTGGCATGGTTATTGAAGGTTCTAAAGAGTGTGAAAAGAAGATTGAATCAATGCTTCACTGGGATGTGAACAATGGCGTAGCAAGAAGAGGCTGGGCTAGAAATAGTGGGGCGATTTTTGCTATAAAAAAAGCAATGAAATCTAATTCAGATCTAGTGGTAACTTTACCTAACGAGGTTGAGGATAAATATTTAAAAAACATATAATTATGAAAGCTCATAACAAATTTTTAATTCTATTAATTTCATTAATATTTTTATCTTGCTCTTCAGTTAGGGTAAGTACAGACTACAATAACGAAATTGACTTTTCGTCTTATAAGACCTATGCCTTTACTAAAAAAGGAATTGACAAAGCAAAAATAAATGAGTTGGATAAAAAAAGAATACTAAAAGCGTTAGAAGTTGAGTTGTCATCTATTGGTCTTAGAAAAAACTCTATTAATCCAGACATAGTTATTAGTATTTTTACTGGAGTCAATGAGCAAATAAATGTTTATAACTCATATAATTATTTAGGTTATGGGCTAGGTTCATGGTATGACTTCAATTACAATACATCAACAACTCAGGGTACACTATATATTGATATAATCGATTATAACAAAAACGAATTAGTTTGGCAAGGGATTGGGAAAGGATATATATCAGATAATGTTTCAAAGAAAGAAGAACAAATAAAGACATTTGTAAATAAGATTTTGTTACAATACCCCACGAAATAAATTAATTTCTTACATCTAAATTATCTCTTAATTTGTTTCCTAACAACATGAATGCCATAACTAACGACATTATACATATTCCAGGAATTAGCGCAAGCATAGGTTTTCCTAATATTATATAGTTATAGTGGTCTTTAATGATAGATCCCCAACTAGCCACAGGGGGTTGAGCGCCTAAACCTAAAAAACTAAGACCACTCTCAATTAATATAGATGCTGCGAAATTAGCAGCAGAAATAATTATAAGTGGTGATATAATATTTGGTAAAATATGTACAGTTAAAATTCTTAAATCACTAAATCCAAGTACTCTAGCTGCGGTTATATATTGTCTTTCTTTAATTATCATTACTTGCCCCCTTACCACCCTAGCAACATCAACCCACATGGTTAATCCAACAGCTATAAATACTTGCCACAATCCTTTACCTAGGGCTAGAGTAATAGCGATAACTAATAATAAAGTAGGAATAGACCAAGTAACATTAATCACCCACATAACTAACCTATCTATATTACCAGAGTAATACCCAGATAAACCACCTAAAAATAAACCGATAATTAATGAAATTAAAACAGAGACAAAACCAATGAAAAAAGATATTCTGGCACCAATTACTAGTCGACTTAAAACATCTCTTCCAAATTTATCGGTACCTAACCAAAAAACCCTGTTTATTACACTATTACTTTTAAATTCTCTAGGGCTTTCAACTATTAAACTATTATCATAGGAATCAGAAAGATTTCCATATTCGTTATAATAAAAAATATCATCTATAAATACGTATTGCTGTAAAGGAATCTCTAAGGGTGGGTTTTTATCACCAAAGAATAATTTTTCAAATAAATTTTGCTCATAATTAGTAGAATTATCAATTAATAATAAATCAACTTCAAAACCTGGAGATTCAGAATGAATAGACAAATGCATTTGATTAGCATTACTGGATTTATCAGGGATAAAAAAGTATGCAAATATTGATAAAAAAGCTATCAGTAATATATACGCTATACTTATGTTTTTTATCAAAAAGGTAAATTTATTAATCTAAATTATTATAACTTATTTTAAGATCTGTAAGAACATTTAAAGCTTCGTCAATATAAAGATCTTTAGAAAGGTTTTTATGCCATCTGTTTCTTTTTAGCTTTAAAGTAGAATCTTTTTCAAACAACATAATTTCATATGGTAAAGATTTAAACTCTAAGTCTGTGTTGAAATCTTTAAGCTTATCAAAACTCTTAGCAGTTAACTCATCTGCTTTAATTTTATCATTATAAGTAAAATAATTTAAACTAAAATCCTCCGTATCTCTAACAGTTTTTATCCATTTTGCATTACTATCAATTAACTTTAAATATTCATTAGACTCAATCCTTATTTTACTTTTTTGAATTGCACTAGAGTAATCAAAGTTACTAGTCCATGGAGTATAATCTACAGGTGTTATTTTATCCCATTCAAGAGGATTATCTTGTTCCTTTTCTCCAAAATCAATATAACTATATCTGTTAGGGATCACAATATCACTTTTAACTCCTTCTAACTGCACAGAGCCTCCATTAATTCTGTAATACTTTTGAATTGTAAACTTAAAGGCCCCCATATCTCCATTAGTGTTACTTCTAATCATCCTGTTTAAATCCACTACATTTTGAACAGTACCTTTTCCATAGGTTTGATTACTACCAATTATAATAGCTCTTTTATAATCCTGCATTGCAGCAGCTAGTATTTCAGATGATGAAGCAGAAAATTCATTAACTAAAATAACTAATGGTCCTTCCCAAACAATTGATCTATCTCGATCTTTAAGTATCTCTTTCTTTTTTTCAAAAGATTGTACTTGAACTATTGGACCTTCTTCAATAAAAAGTCCTGCCATATCAACAGCTGGTTTTAGTCCTCCCCCACCATTATTTCGTAAGTCAAGAATTAAACCTTCAATACCTTGTTCTTTTAATCTGATAATTTCTTTTTTGATATCACTGGCTGCATTTCTTTCAGAGTAGTCTTCAAAATCAAAGTAGAATTTAGGTAAATTAATTAAACCATATTTAGAATTGGATCTTTCTACAATGGAAGATTTTGCGTAAGTTTCTTCTAATTGAACAATATCTCTCGGGATTTGTAAATCTATAATTTGACCATCTACTTTTTTGATAGTTAATATGACACTACTTTCAATTGGACCTTTGATTAACTTTACTGCATCTTTTATTCTCATTCCCACAATACTGACTGGAATTTCCTGATCAGTTTGCCTAACTTTGAGTAAAATATCCCCAACCTCTAATTCATTTTGCCTCCAAGCCGGTCCACCTGATATAAGCTCTACAACTGATATTTTATCCATTTTCTGTTGAAGCCTAGCCCCTATTCCAGCGTAATTCCCAGACATATCCACATCGAAATCTTCTTTGTCATCTGGGTTAAAGTAAAATGTATGTGGATCGAATTGATAAACAATAGAATTAACATACTCACTAAACCATTCTTGCCTAGAACGATCAGAGTAGTATTGGTAGATCTCATTACAAAATTCAAGAGTGGAGGCTCTAGATTTTTCTTCAAAATCTTTAATGATAAAATTAAAATCTTGATTATTTTTCACTAATAAATTTATGGAATCGTTTTCTGTTAATAAATCATTTAAATTATTTAAAGTATAATACTTAAAAGTTTTTCTCCAACGATCTGTTAATTCTGACTTAGTTGACACAAAATCCTCATCAGTACTAACCGTTAAGAATTCATCAACCTTATAGTTAAATGGTGAACTGAAGACACTTGTATATATCTCTTTGGACTCTTTAATTCTTTTTAGTAAAGTTTCATGAGTTAAATCAAAAAAAGTTAAATCAGAACTTTTAAATTGATCATCAATTAAATATTCAAATTCTTTAAATCTCTCAATATCAGATTTATAAAAATATCTTTTATAAGGATCAATCATTTCTATATAAGTTTGAAAAGCTTTAGAGGAAAATTCATCATCTAATTCTTTATCAACATAATGTCCTTCATCTAATATGTAGGAAACTAATTGCAATAGCAACTGGTCTTTATCAGATTCTTTAGAGGAGTTTGAAGTAAAACTACAAGAAGCTAATGCAAAAATTGTAGTTAGTAATATTATAAAGTATTTATTTTTCATCTTTGGATTTAAACTATATACAAATTAAATAAAAAAACCTCCTTAAAATAATTACTTTGTACTAAACTTTTGTTAAAGAATTTAATTTTATTAATTTCTATTGAAAATAATTACTTTTGTTAAAAAGTATAAACAATGAAAAAAAAGCCACTAATACTGATAACCAATGATGATGGAATAACTGCTCCTGGTTTAAGATCGTTAATTAAAGTGATGAATCAAATCGGTGATGTAGTAGTAGTAGCTCCAGACAGTCCACAAAGTGCAATGGGACATGCTATAACTATTAACAATACATTGTTTTGTAAAAAAGAAAAGATTGATAATGGCCCTCAGCAAGAATATAGTTCCTCAGGAACACCTGCTGATTGTGTAAAGCTTGCAGTTAATGAAATATTAGAACGGAAACCTGATATATGTGTTTCGGGTATAAACCATGGTTCTAATGCCTCAATAAATGTGATATATTCTGGAACAATGAGCGCTGCAATAGAAGCTGGGATAGAGGGAATTCCTGCAATAGGGTTTTCTTTGCTAGACTACAATTGGGATGCAGATTTTAGTCAATGCAATGATTACATCAAAAAAATAGTAGAAAATGTATTAAATAATGGCCTAAAAAAAGGAGTTGTTTTAAATGTTAATTTACCTAATCTAACCAAAGAGAAAGTTAAAGGGATTAAAGTTTGCAGACAAGCAAAATCATATTGGGAAGAGAAGTTTGACAAGAGGGTTAGTCCACTTGGAAAAGATTACTATTGGTTAACTGGCCAATTTGTAAATCTAGATAAGGGAAGCGATACAGATCATTGGGCTTTAGAAAATGATTATATTTCCATAGTACCAACACAATTTGACTTGACTGCTCACGATTATATTAAAGATTTAAAATTATGGAGTTTTGAGTAATAAAAAAGAAGTTTTGTTGGGAGTAATTTATGGATTTGTATCTAGTTTGATTGGATTAATCTTAGCAATATTAATTCTATCAGAAAACAGTTCAATTATAGAAAGTTTAAAGAACTCCTATTACGAAAATTTCTTAGGGAAATTAATTAGTCTTGGAGCAATATTAAATGTTGTTGTGTTCTTTGTTTTTATAAAAAAAAATCAAGACCAAAGAGCTAAAGGGATTTTACTAATGACAATATTTTTAGCAATACTTACACTAATCTTAAATTAATAATAAATTGAAATATTATATAATTGCAGGTGAAGCTTCTGGTGATTTACATGGGTCTAATTTAATCAAAGCATTAAAAAAAAATAATCCTGACGCAAGTTTCAGATGTTGGGGTGGGGATCTCATGAAAAGCCAATGCAATAATTTAGTCATGCACTATCAAGATTTTTCATATATGGGGTTTTTAGAGGTTATTTTAAATATTAATAAAATTCTTAGCTATATTTCATTTTGTAAAAATGATATTGAAAAATTCAATCCAGATCTTATAATTTATATTGATTACCCTGGTTTTAATATGAGAATTGCAAAATGGGCGAAAAGTAAAAACTATACAAATCATTTTTATATTTCACCAAAAGTATGGGTATGGAAAGAGAAAAGAGTAGAACAAATAAAAAAAGTTATTGATAAAATGTATGTCATTCTTCCATTTGAAGAAGACTTTTATAAAAAAAAGCATAATTATAAAGTAGATTTTGTTGGACACCCCTTATTAGATGCAATTGAAAGTGAAAACACATTCAATAAGAATAATTTTTTATTAACGAATAATCTTTCTGAAAAACCAATTATAGCCCTTTTACCAGGAAGTAGAAATCAAGAAATTAACAAATTACTTCCCGTTATGCTTAATGCAGTTTCAAATTTAACTAATTACCAATTAGTTATAGCTGGGGCACCAAGTAAGAATGTTGAATATTATGAGAAAATAATTCAATCTTCTGACTCAAATACTAATATCATTAAAGTAATTTCTAATCAAACTTATAACATATTACGTGTATCTACCGCAGCAATAGTAACCTCCGGTACAGCCACCTTAGAAACAGCACTATTTAACGTTCCACAAGTAGTGTGTTACAAAACAAGTTGGACATCCTACCTTATAGGAAGATTGTTAATTCGAAATTTAAAATACATTTCATTAGTAAACATAATTCAAGATAAAGAAGTGGTAAAGGAATTAATTCAAAATAATTGCAATAAAACAAATTTAGTTATAGAACTAGAAAAGATACTAGATAAAAAAAATCGATCATCAATGTTGGCTGAATATAAAATGCTTCATAATAAATTAGGAGGAAAAGGAGCTAGTAAAAAAACTGCTGATCTAATTAAAATGTATTTGAAGAATTAAAATTCTGATACAAAAGATTTCTGAAAATTATTAAAATCTTGTTGACTTTTTATATTTTTATGACTTTCGTCTTTAAATAATTTAAGCCAAATCTCAATTTGAGATGGTGTATTGTATCCTTTGAGATTATAAATAATATCAGATTTGGTATCTAAAAAAACAATTGTTGGGTAAGCCCTAACACCCAAATATCTGGTAAGCTGATGATTGCCATTTCTTCTATTTGCCATAGCTGGCTTATAGTTAGGATTTGTAAACTCTCTATCATCAAAATTTATTACTTCATTGCCCTCTGCGTTAAATTTTACAGCATAATAATATTTGTTAATAAAATCTGCTACTTTTTTGTTTTGAAAAGTATTTTTATCTAATAACTTACATGGTCCACACCAATTAGTATAAACATCTATAATGATGTTTTTAGGGCTTTTCTTTTGCATTTCTAAAGCTTGCTCTAAACTCATCCAATCAATATTTTGGGCACTTATATTAACAAAAAACAATGATGATATAACAATAAATAAATATTTCATAAGACTATTTAATTCCGTGCATTAATTTTTTAATTACTGGATATAATAAAGCAGATAAAAGACCAAGAGCAAAAGCGATCGCAGTAAGAATCCAGAAAAAATAACTTAACCCTTCATTCTTAGCTATACTTTCAGAGGCTTCTCCAAATACACCTGCTAATTTCATACCTATAGCTATTGCTAAATACCAAATACCAAACATCATAGCTATCATACGACCTGGCACCAATTTACTTACGTATGATAAGGCAACTGGAGAAATACAAAGCTCTCCCATTGTATGAAAGAAATAAACTAAAATAAGCCATATCATACTAACTGAGGCTGTTTTGGCTCCCGCTGGTATATCTGATGCTCCAATGGCCACACACGCCATACCAAATCCCAATAAAACCATTCCTAATGCATATTTCATATTTGCATTAGGGTTGTACTTACTCTCCCACCACTTAGAAAACAAAGGAGCAAATACAATAATAAATAATGAATTTAATACACCAAACCAAGACGCAGGAACTTCAGTAACATCTTTCGTAAACTCTATACTTAACATCCAAATAGCTATAGCCCATATTATGACAAAACTAGTTGCTAAAAAAATATTAGATTTAGAGAATTTAGAGAATGTTTGTTTGAATAATAACCAGAGAACCCATGTAATAATACCTAAAGGAATAATTGTCATTAGAGCATTAACTATCTTAAAAATAAAAGCAGAATCACCCTCTAAAACACGCTGTGTATAATCACGTGCAAAAATTGTTAGCGAGCCTGGTGCTTGTTCAAAAAGGGCCCAAAAGAATATAGTGATAAATGCAAAGAAAATCACAGCTAACATCCTATCTCTAGTGATTTTGTCATACTTAGGGACTCTTATTATTAACAACGAAATAAATAGAACCAACGCACTAATTATTGCAAAATTAGAGCCATCCATACCAAAAACACTAAAGTTAAAAAGATTGTATACTCCTTCAGATATTTTAGAAACAGGATCATTGATAATCCAAGAAAGTCCTAATATTCCAGCAACAGCAATCAAAACTAGTTGGAAGTTTGTAAAAGGATTTAACTTTGGTTCATTGTCACTAGTATTTGATATTTCAAGTTCAGAAACAACAGGCTTAGTTCCAATATCTCCAAAAATTTCTTGCGCAAACCAGAACTGCAATAAGCCGAATAGCATAAAAATTCCTGCTAAACCAAAACCCCATCTCCAGCCAACCTGTTCGCCAATGTATCCGCAAAGTAGAATTCCCAAAAATGCACCAGCATTTACACCCATATAAAAAATAGTGTAGGCACCATCTTTTTTCTCATCTTTACCTTTGTACATTTCAGAAATTATTGATGTCATATTTGGCTTAAAAAAGCCACTTCCAAAAACTAATAATGTCAGACCTAGATAAATAAAGAAGGGAGTTTCTACCGCCATTGAACCATGACCAAGAGTCATCAAAAGAGCACCAATTAAAACTGCGTATCTGTAACCAATAACTTTGTCAGCCATGTATCCACCAAGCAATGTAGATATGTATACTAAAGACGTATATGTTCCAAATATTGCATAAGCATATTCTCTAGGCCATCCCCAACCCCCATCAATTAGTGCCGCAGTAAAAAACATAACTAGTAAAGCACGCATGCCGTAGTAGGAGAATCTTTCCCACATTTCTGTGAAAAATAATACGAATAAGGCAGAAGGATGCCCTAAAACTGTAGATTCAAAAAAATGATCAGTTGTCGTCTTGTTCATATTATTTAAAATTAATTATCATCCTCAGCTCCATGAGTAAGGTTTTCTAGCTTGGTTCTAAAAAGTAAAACTAAACCTCCAAATACAACACAAAAAATAGCTATACCAGTAAAAATAGTAAACTCTCCCATACTTTGTGATGCTTCACCTAAAACCCCTGCTAACTTATTACCAAAACCTGTCATCGCAAAGTATACTCCCATAGTAAGAGAGGCATATTTTAAAGGAGCTAATTTTGTGATAAATGACAATGCAACTGGTGAAATACACAACTCTCCAATTGTATGAAATAAATAAGCTAATACTAACCAATACATAGCTGAACTACCTTGTGATTCATATTGTGTAGCTGCGGCAGACATAAAGAAAAATCCAGTCCCCATTATTATTAACCCAATGATCATTTTAAATAAAGATGATGATAGTTGATTTTTAAATTTTCTTTTTGCCCAATATGCTGCTACAGTAGTACCTAAAAATATAATAAACATAGCATTTAATGATTGGAACCAAGAAGCTGGAACTAGCCAACCCATTAATATTCTATCTGTTTTTTCAGAGGCATATATATTCATTAAACCTCCAGCTTGTTCGAAAGCTCCCCAAAAAACTATTACAAGTATAAAAGATAAAAATAACACAACTAATCTGTCTTTTTCAATTAATGTTAGCGGTTTTTTTAAAACATTTTCACCCTCAGAAGAATTTTTATCTCCAATAAAATTACCTACTTGGCTTAAATATTTTTGCCCATACATATATTGAATTAAACCTAAGGTCATTCCAATACCGGCTAGACCAAAGCCATAGTGCCATCCATAAGTTTCACCAACATACCCCACTATTAAACTAGAAAGGAAAGCCCCAATATTTATTCCAATATAAAAGATTATAAACCCTTTGTCTCTTCTAACATCTCCTTTTGAATAAAGACCACCAACCATTGATGAAATATTTGGCTTTAGCATACCTACACCAGCTATAATAAGGCCTAAACCAGAATAAAATGCCCACATTTCCTCGACAGCTAATATTGAATGACCTAAGACTAACAATATTCCCCCATAAAGGACTGATTTTTTTTGCCCTAGTAAATTATCTGCAATCCATCCACCTGGAATAGAAGCTACATAAACTAACATAGTGTATGTGCCATATAAGCCTAACGCTTCACCTGTTTCCCAATTTAGACCAGGATTAATTGAATCTGCAGTAGATTCAGCAACTAGATATAGCACTAGAATAGCTCTCATTCCATAATAAGAAAATCGCTCCCACATTTCAGTAAAGAATAAAACATATAATCCAACTGGATGTCCAAATAATTGCTTCTGGGAAGATAATGTGTCTGAGTTATTCATTTTATTTGTTTATAAATTCACGTCCTAAATTAGCATAATTAATATAATTAACCATAAATAATTCAAATTATATTATTAGTTAATTAATTTAGAATAGAATAGTATCTTTGAATTAAAATTTTTTTATGAAAAAACCAATTTCTGGTTTCTCAAAACTCAACAAATTAGATAAGATTGAATGGGTTATAAAAAATTCATTCTCCTCTAACAACAATATAAAAAACGTTCTTCAGCAGTACTATAATGATGACGGAAAGCTACAGAAACTTCATGATGAATTTGCAGAAAATACTTTATCAAATTTTTATCTGCCATTTGCTATAGCACCAAACTTTTTAATCAACAATAAGCTCTATATAATTCCAATGGTGACTGAAGAAAGTTCAGTTATAGCTGCAGCAAGTAAGGCTGCTAAATTTTGGTTAGAAAAAGGCGGGTTTAAAGCTGAGGTTATTTCAACAATTAAAATAGGTCAAGTTCATTTTATTTTTGAGGGTAATTTTAAAGATTTAAAAGACTATTTTGAAAATATCAAACCTAAATTACTTACAGATGTAGATTCTTTAACTACAAACATGAATAATAGAGGTGGTGGTATAAAAAATATAGAGTTAGTAAATTTAAACGACCAAATAGAAAACTACTTTCAACTTAAAGCATCATTTGAGACAAAAGATGCAATGGGTGCAAACTTTATAAATTCTTGTCTTGAACAATTTAGTAAGACTTTTAAAGATAATTTTAAAGATAGCTCCAAAATTGAAATAATTATGTCTATTCTATCTAATTACGTTCCTGAATGTATTGTAAAAGCTGAAGTTTCATGTCCAATTGAAGAATTATATGACAATAGCATAGTCGAACCAATATCTTTTGCCAAGAACTTTGTAAGAGCAGTTAGGATAGCTGAAGTGGACAAATATAGAGCTGTAACTCATAATAAAGGAATTATGAATGGAATAGACGCTGTAGTAATAGCTACAGGAAATGACTTTAGAGCAGTTGAATCAGGAGCCCATGCTTACGCCTCTAAAAGTGGAACATATAAAAGTTTGACAAAAGCTAGTATTAATGATAACAGATTTAGCTTTTCTATTGAAGTTCCTTTAGCACTAGGTACAGTAGGAGGATTAACAAAATTACATCCTTTAGCTAACCTTGCTTTAGAAATGCTTGACAACCCGAGCGCCGAAGACCTAATGCAAATAACTGCTGTAGCTGGGCTAGCTCAAAATTTTGCAGCTATAAAATCATTAATTACCACAGGGATTCAACATGGGCATATGAAAATGCACTTAATTAATATGCTTAACCAGCATAAAGCCTCTGATATTGAGAAAGAAAATGCAATTGAATACTTTAAAAAAAATACTGTAAGTCACTTAAATGTTGAAAAATTTATAAATAAATTAAGATCCAATGACTGACTTTAAAAGTAATGGAAAAATATTATTAACTTCAGAGTATGTTGTATTAGATGGTGTTGATTGTATCGCATTACCAACAAAGTTAGGACAAACATTGTCAGTTACTGAGAATAATTCAAAATGTATAAATTGGACAAGCTATGACTATAATAACAATATATGGTTTAAAGATAAATACACCATAAGCTCAAAAAATAAAATAGAATACAGCAGTAAAAAAAATAATATTTCAGAAACATTACTAAAAATACTTAAGGCTTTAGTTAAATTAAATAGTGGCAAAATTAATAATAAAATAGGCTATGATTTTGTTTCAAAATTATCTTTTTCAAAAGATTGGGGTTTAGGGACATCTTCAACACTTATTAATAATTTGGCTAATTGGGCAAAAGTAGATTCATATGAGCTATTAAAATTAACATTTGGTGGAAGTGGTTATGATATCGCTTGTGCTGGAGCTGAAAATCCTATTCATTTCAATAATTATAATAATAAAATAAGTATATCAAATTCTAAATTTGATCCAATATATAAAGAAAGTATTTTCTTTATATATTTAGGAAACAAACAAAATAGTAGAGATGGAATTAAAGACTATAAGTCTAAAAAAAACAAATTAACCCAAGATATTATAGAACAGTTTAAATCTATTAACGAAAAAATAGTGATAACAGATGAATTAAAAGAGTTTGAACAATGCCTAACTATGCATGAATTATTAATCTCTAAATTAATAGATATTGAACCCATAAAAGATAGACTATTTAAAGACTATGATCAAGGAGTGGTTAAAAGCCTAGGAGCATGGGGTGGAGACTTTGTTCTAGTAACTGGCTCGAAAACTGCAATGAACTATTTCTTAAATAAAGGGTATAAAACGATCTTTGAATACTCTAAATTAATAAAATAAGCTTCTTTTATCTTCTACATCAGAAACTTCTTTAAGAGCTTCGTAAATCTTAGTATTGAGATTGTTAAGTTTTGAAGCACTTAAGTTGTTGGAAAAAGTTAAGTAATTAGGTAAGTCTTGAGCTAGATTTAACTTGTCTAGATATATGTAAAAAACTCCACTATTTCCTAAGATAGCTTTTGAAGTTTGACCAATTTCCAATCCAAAAGAATTTCCAATAACTTCTGGCTCTTTACCAACACCAGAAAGAGTTGGACTAGATATATTTACAGCTAAAGCTGTTTGTATACTTTGATTTTGATTTGATGATATTTCAGAAAGAGTTTTACCGTTTATTCTCTTCAAAATTAATTCAGCTTTCTTTTTGTTTTTAACTGCTGGTAGAGCTGTTATAGAGGCTTTTTCATTGGACATTAACCCTGATTTATTAATTGCAGTTAACATTGCAACTACATAACCACCATTTTGTAAATTAAACCTTTTAAAGTCTCCTTCATCTGTGCTTTCTTCGTAGAGCCATCTAACTATACTTCTTTGAGCACCAACTCCTGGAATGTTTTCATCTAAATCTTTAAGAGCATTAATAGTTCGAACAGAGTAATTATTTTCATTTGCTACATCTCTAAAATTAGATTTAGAAGACATTACTTCAAACTTAGATGCAATATTAAATATACTATCAATAGTTCTCTCTGAAGATTCAACTCTTAAACCCAAGTTAGCAACTTTTACAGCTTTTCTTTTTTTAGTTTGAGATAAAATTTCAATAATGTGAAAACCAAACCCAGATTCTACAACAGATATTTTACCTACTTTGTTTTCAAAAGAAAAGTCTTTAAATTCAGGTGCAAAGCCATCAGTGTATGCAAATTCAATTTCACCTCCTTTTTCATTACTAACCTTATCAGATGAAAGACTTAATAATTTTGTAAAATTATTTCTATTTCTTTTAACTTGAATATAAATACTATCTGCAGTTTTTTTCGCTTGATCAGAAGTTCGCATTTCTAAATCTCCTGCTCTAATCGCACCAGCATAAGGGACTAAAATATGTCTAACTTTAACGGAGTCAGATATTTTTTTTGTATCAATTAACTTAGTTAACTTCATATAATCACCGTCTTCATAGGGACCGTAAATACCTCCCATTTTAAGTTTAAAAATATTGGGTGAAACTTCATCCGAAAAAGAATTTTCAAAAACATAAGAGTCATATAGCTTTATATCAGAGTATCTGTTTAAAAAAGATTCGTATTCAGATGTGTTTTTTAAACCTAGTACTTTTTCAGTTTTGTTAGTATCTGGGTTATACTGTTCTTTGTCTAGAATCAAACTAGATAATTTTTCAGAAATATCATTTTTGTCTTCTAATGAAGGTGTTTCATCAAACTTAACATATATCAAATCTCTTGATTCTTCAAGTGCATATTTTTTAGGGTTTTCTTTTATAAAACCTCTTAATTCAGCTTTTGATACTGAGATAAGTGAATCCGAAATTGTACTATATGGAAAATGAATGAATTTTATATCTGCATTATCATTTTGAAAATGATAATTTGTTTTACCATCAAAAAGAGTAGACCTTAATCCAGAGTTAATTAAATTAAAATAACTAGCCTCTAAACCATTTTGGGCAATATTACTTTCTAAGGTAATCCAAGAATCATAGTTAATTAGGTTACCCTGAAGTCCCGTAGTTTCAGGAGATATTTCTTTTAAATTAGCAATAAATTCATTTAATTTATTTTCATCAAATAAGCCATCCGTATTTATGAACTCATTAAAAGAAATTAAATTGTTTTTTAATAAAGATCTCATTTGATCTCTCTCTACTGAAATACCAATTTTGTTAAATTGATTTTTTAAAATGACACGTCTTAATTCAGAATCCCATACAAGATTCATAGATTGTATGTTTGATCTTGCTCCATTATTTTGTCTTTCAGTACTTTCAACCTTATTCATGAAATCATCACGTTCTATATCAATACCATTAACAGTAGCTACCACATTTTGCTCAGTACTTGAAAAACCATCACTATTTTTGAAAAGGTCAGCTAAAACAAAAGAAAATAATGCCATTGCTATAACTAGTATTAAAAATAATGATCTCTGTCTAATCTTGTTTAATATCGCCATTGTTGCTTAATTTATATATAGTCGCCAAAAGTACCATTTTCTTATTAATAATAAAAACAAATTATTCCTTGATCAACAAAGAAACTATATTAATTTTTGTGTTTGAAACATCCATGATTTTAAAAAGATAGTTTTTTATTAAAACCTCTTCCCCAACCTTTGGTATTTCTTCAGTAAAATTAACTATCAAACCTCCTAATGTACCATAGTCTTCGGACTCTGGTAGTTTTAAATTATATTGTTCATTTAGGTAATCTACTTCTAGTCTAGCGGAAAAGTTAAAATGACTATTTTTTAATTTGACTTCAATTAAGTCTTTTACATCGAATTCATCATCTATTTCACCAAATAACTCTTCTACTATGTCTTCTACTGTTATCATCCCTGATGTGCCTCCATATTCATCTAAAACAATAGCAATACTTTTTCTTTTTTTAGTTAATAGACTTAATAAGTCTTTTATTAAGATAGACTCAGGAACAAATTCTACTGGAAGTAACATTGATTTAATAGTTTTTGGGTTTTTGAACAAATCGTGTGAATGAACATAACCTATTATATCATCAATAGTATTCTTGTAAATTAAAATTTTAGTAAAACCAGTCGAAACAAATACGTCTTTTAGCTTTGAAATATAATCATGTATTTCTAAAGAGCATAATTCAATGCGAGGAACCATAATATCCCTAGCTTTTGAATCTGAAAAATCTAAGGCGTTTTGAAAAATCTGAACTTCACTATCTATTTGTTGATTTTTAGAAGATCCGTCAATTTGTTCATCAATATAATTTTCTAGCTCATCTTTACTAAAGAGTAATTGAACCTTATCTCCTTGTGTTTTAAAAAAGGTCTTTAAAATTAGATTAGTAATCCAAAGTATAAAGTCTGAAATAACATAAAAACACAAGTAAAAAAAATACGCAGGTAATGAAAAGAATTTAAGAAATTGAAAAGAATATATTTGAAATAATACTTTAGGCAGAAACTCCGCTGTAAATAATATAACTACTGTAGATATAAAGGTTTTTGTTAAAAGATTAAAATCTAGCAACAATATGTTTAGAAATGAGTTTTCAAATATTAATAAATAATCAAATAATGAGATTAGTAAGTCACCCATATAAAATCCGTAAATAACTAATGCTAAATTGTTTCCAATTAACATTGAGGCTATAAATTTAGATGGCTTTAAAGTTAGTTTAGCTAAGACAGATGAGCTAAATGTCTTTTCTTTCTTATCAATTTCAATAGAAATTTTGTTTGATGAAATATATGCTATCTCCATTCCAGAAAAAAAAGCAGAAAATAATAAAGAAACCACAACTATAAGGTAATCAATGTACATCTAAATTATTTATTTCTTGAGTTATGACGATTTTGAAATTTTTTTCTAAAAAAAAACATAAATACAGCTAAAAAGCATAATAATAAACAAACAATAGACTTTGTAGAATTAAGCTTAATGTTTATAATAAACTCATTAAAAAAAAGAATTGCAAAAACAAGGTAAGCATATTTAAAAAAACTTAGTTTTCTCATAAAAAAATTTAAAATAAATATAGTAATTATTCCTCTAACAGTACATAGCCATTAACATCAAGAAAGTTTATTTTGGAAAAACTAATATTTGAATCAAAGCCAATTCCAGTAATATCCTTATCTAAGGACTTGTATTTAAATGGGTGATTTGTAAACAACCATTCCTGACCTTTATTATAATATAGCTGATCTGTATAAAGTGTGTCTTTAGAGCTCGTTATAATTACCACGTTATTTCTTAAATCTACAAGATCAGTATCGTTATATGAAATTACATAATCAGCAGTAATTATACTTTCATTTTTATTTTCATCATAAAAAATTATCTCTACAGATTCAGGAAATTCAAAATATGGAAAATCCATATTAGAAAAATTATACATTTTAGGACTAATAAGTTTGGAAGAGATTAATCCTGAATCCGTATAAATTGAATTAATTTGTTTTGCTATCGTTACAGGGGAGCTGTTATAGTCTAAAGTTCTTATTTGAGAAAGTTCGTTTTTACATGAAAAAAATGAAATAATTATAAGGGATATTTTTAAATATTTCATTACAAATTTGGAACTTTAATACTTGAGCCAATCCAACAGCCTATTTTTATCAGCTCACCTTCTCTACCAGATGAAAATATTTCACTTTTCTGTGGAGCTTTAGCTAGATAATTTTTAGAGGTGTTATTTGCTGCTTTTTTAAGATTACTATCTACTTTAGCTGCTTTTAAAGCCTCATTTGACGCTAACCAGTATACTGCTCTTTGGCTAAAATTATCTGACCCACAGTTTTTTGCGCTTGACGCATACATCTGGGCAATAGCTATGTGACTTTTACCCATAGAAGGATTATATTTTAATGCTTTTCTATAGTAATTTCTAGCTTTTGAAAAAGAACCACTTTTTTTAAATTTTGTAGCTATTCTATATAAAATTTTGGCTTTCTCATATCCGTCTGTTTCTAAATCAATGGCTTGAGTATAATAATTAAAAGCTTCCTCACTTTTACCTTCTTTATCTTTGATTATACCTAGGTAATATGAGGTATCTGGATTTGGTTCTAAATTGTTTTTTTGCTGCAAAATAGTGACAAATAATTCTGTGTCAATACAGTCTTTATTAGCTAGCCTATTCATTGCCCTTTGTAGCCAAATACCATCATTTTTATTTTCCTCATAATTCTTCTCGTACAGATTAACTAAGATTCTCGCAGTTACCTCTATTCCCCTAAATCAATATCCATGCCCTTTAGAGATTTGTGTATAAGCCTTTCAAAAAGCTAGTATAAGACTTAAATTGACTTTTCTGCTTTTTTTGAAAGAACTGGATCTTCTCCGTTCATTTTCAGGGAATAAATTGATTTAACTTATTTGTGATAGTTTTTGACCTCTGATTCAATTTTTTCTGAAACCTCATCATATTTGGTAAAAAGCTCTTCCGCAGCTTTCTCACCAGCATCAAACAATTCAACTCATTAATTTGAAGTAAGTATAATAGATCATTAGGGTTGTTGAATGTCTTGTAAGTCAGTCTTGTAAGGCTTTATCAAATGAACTAAACAATTCGATAGTAGATATATTTAATATACTTCTGTAATCATATTGAAGCTTGTGCAGTCTTGGCCATAGATATGCACCTAATGGAGCTTTTTTGGGGAAATTTTCTCTTTTTTGAATCCAAAGTAATACAAGATCATTGTATAAAATGGACTTTTTCTTCTGCAGAAGAGTTTTTGATTTTGTCCTTTAAAATTCTTTCTCCCTAAGCTATATATTGCTGAATTAAATTTTGGGTTTCTATTTCTTAATTCCATCCAAGGAGCATAAGCAGCATCGTAGTTTTTAGCCTTTGCATATTCACTAAAAATTGAAAGTGAATTTATATCATCTTCATTTTGTTGTGTGTAAGAAGAGGTGAAAAACATTAAAAGACACAGTAAACTAAATAACTTCTTCATAATTAATTATATTTTCTTTTAACAAACCATCTGTCATTTAAAGATAAACTCATTTTTAAATTCATAAATTTTTCTTCAACTAAATTCGCGTCAGTTGTACCACGTTTGCCCACTTCTAAAGCAAAGTTTAAATTAGAAAACAAACTCCCAACTGGAATACCTACTCCAAAAGTCATACCAAGTTCATTAATTGATTGATTGTTTATTATTAGTCCTGTTTTTTCAAAATATATACCAGATCTATAAACAAACTTTTTTAAGACGCTGTTAAACGATGAAAATTCAGGAATAAAAAAACCTCCAAACGAAATTGTAGAAGCGTCTTCATAACTACTATTATCAATATTTATTAGTTCAGACTTAAATACACTAGTCTTTACAAATGTATATTCTGTTCCAATGAACCATTTTCTAAGTTTTCCAATTCCTAAACCAATTGAAGTTTTGGATGGCATTGACAAATTTGTTTTTTTTAATCCCAACGATTCCAAATTAACATCAATATTATTTATCGGAAATTCTTCACCGATTGAGTTAATTACAATTGATGAAAAAGTTCTATTATTCTCGGAATTTAAATTATAATTAGGAGCATAAGTAAATGCTGAATGTAATTGAATTAATTCTGATATCATAGGTTTAAATGTAAGTCCTAAGTTATAACTAAAACCGCTTAAATCAGACCTATTAGCCTCTCTACTATGATAATCCAAGGGGTCTAAATTAACATCATATAAAAATTCAACAGCATTGTTTTGAATATTACCAAAGTTATAATCAAAATTTACTCCTGCTGCTAAGCTTTCAGAAAACTGGTAAGCAAATCCAAGTAAAACTTTGTTTAAACCACCCTTCCCAGAGTATTTATACTTAATTAAATCATCAATATCTAAAGATTCAAGCTTATAACCTACTGATGAATGTGGCATTAAACCAAAGCCCATTCCAAATTTACCCATCGGAATAGATAAACCTAAATAATCAAAAGAAGTTGTTGATGATTTAGCCGAAGTATTATCAGTTTTAAAATTAATATCTGTATTACCAACACTTACAGTAAACTTAACTAACCTTCCTTCATTATTAAAAGCTTTTAAATCATTCCCTGTGAACGAAGCTGGATTTCTAAAGTTCATATGAATACTATCAGTCAATATACTCAAGCGACCCATTGCTCTATTTTCAGTTGTACCATTAAAATTCAAACTTCCGATTCCATAAAATGAGTATGGAGAAGCACTGCCTTGAGAAAAAGAATTTGCAGATAATAAGGCTAAGATTATATAAAATATATATTTTTTCAATTTGAACTATTTAGTTTGATTAAGTTATTTAGACCTTCTAATAAGAAATTTTGATTCGCAAAGATGCTAATTTTTAATTGGTTAGACAAGAAAACAGAGTTACCACCTGTTAAAATAACTGTTAAATTTTCATATTTTGCTAAATATTGGCTTATAAAACCTTCGATTTCAAAGACTACTCCATTCACAACACCAACATTAATAGAATCAATTGTTTGGTTAGCTATCAGATTTTCTGATGATTCAAGACAGACTAAAGGTAATTTTGATGTGAATTTATTTAAAGATTTATATCGCATTTTTAATCCTGGTGAAATAGCGCCTCCTAAGTATTGATTTTTATCATTTATAAAGTCATAAGTAATACAACTACCTGCATCTATAATTAATACATTTTTGCCTGGATAGCTTAATGAAGCTGATGAAACTAAAGCAATGCGATCATTGCCAAGTGACTTCTTAGATAAATACAAGTTTTCAAAAGGAATATTTGAATTTTCTGAAACAAAATGAATATTATCAAAATTATATTTATCAAGATTTAAATCTATATCAGTAACTGAACAAACTATAAGATTTTTAATAGATGGATATAACAATAAAAAATCATCTATTTCATCTATAATAAATTTCGCATCAAAGGTTTTAACAAAAACTAGTGAATTATTATAAACTGCTAATTTAGCCTGTGTATTTCCTATGTCTAAAGTTAAATTCATAATATTATATTATTACAAATTTACAAAAAGGAATTTTACGAATTTCTTTTGGGGAATAATAAAAAAATCTATATTTGCAGACCTTATAAGGTACCTTAGCTCAGTTGGTAGAGCAATGGACTGAAAATCCATGTGTCCCTGGTTCGATTCCTGGAGGTACCACAAAATTATCCCGTAACTCATTTATAAACAATGATTTACGGGTTTTTTGGTTTTTAGAGTTGCTCGAGGTTGCTCGCAGGTTTAAATCCTTGTTAGTTGGTTTGAATATGTTGAACTGAAATCAAAAAAGATTGAATCCTATTGGTTTTCAATGTTATCCTATAATAGATTAAGTGTTAACAACATGTCTATAAAATCTGGGGATTGATTTAGTTTATTTTTAAAAAATAAATACTTTTACTTAATAAATTAATATTTCAGATAATGTCTTTGGAAAAAAACTATGATAATGAAGTTTCATTAGAAACAGAAAATAGAAAATTAACCATTGAATTTATTAATATAGTGCACGACTTGTGGTATAACAAGTCAATAGAACTAGTTCTCTTTAGAAACTCTTTAATTGATAAAAGAGCTAGTGAAGTGTTGAATTTAATTACTTATACCAAAAAATTTATTAACAAACCTATTTCTATTATTGATGTCTTAACAATCTCTAAATCTATACAGAGTTTAACCTTCAAGCCTCTAAATTAGATATTGGGAAACTAGTATATGAATATCATTTAGACACAAACAAGAACTTAGAAAAGACAGACTTTGTAAAGCAGCAACTTAAAGGAATAAAAAAAGTAAAAAAACAAATACCCTAAAGATGTAGTTTTGTATGGCTTTGGAAGAATTGGAAGACTATTGACAAGGGAACTAATGGTTCAAATTGGTGCAGGATCACAATTACGCTTAAGAGCAATTGTTACAAGAGGTGAAATTGACCTATCTGTATTAGAAAAAAGAGCTTCACTTTTGAGAATAGATTCTGTACATGGAAACTTTTTAGGAACTGTTGAGTTAGATTTAGAAAACAAAGCATTATTAATTAATGGTACTACAGTTTATATGATCTCTGCTTCAAAACCAGAAAACATAGATTACACCAAGTATCAAATAAAAGATGCATTAGTAATAGATAATACAGGAGCTTTTAGAGATTTTAAAGAGTTAAGTAGGCATTTAGCCTCTATCGGTACAGATAAAGTTTTATTAACAGCCCCAGGAAAAGGAATTCCAAATATTGTACACGGAGTTAATCATAAAAAATATAATCCAGATTTAGAGTCAATATTCTCTGCTGCTTCTTGTACAACTAATGCAATTACTCCAATATTAAAAGTTATGGAAGAAAACTTTGGAATTAAAAAAGGACATATAGAAACTATACACGCCTACACAAATGATCAGAATTTAGTGGATAATATGCACACCAAGCATCGAAGAGGTAGAGCAGCGGCATTAAATATGGTTATTACTGAAACTGGCGCTGCAAGCGCAGTTGCGAAGGCATTCCCAAAGCTTAAAGGAAAATTAAGTTCAAATGCAGTTAGAGTTCCAGTACCAAATGGTTCTTTAGCAATTTTAAATTTACAATTAAAAACATCAGTTAGTAAAGAACATTTGAATGCCTTAATCAAACAAAATGCCCTAGATGGCGAGTTAGTTGAACAAATTAAATATTCAATAAATAAGGAATTAGTATCAACAGATATTATTGGTACCACGGCACCATGTATTTTTGATAGCGAAGCAACAATTACAGATGAAGAAACAGTAGTTTTATATGTCTGGTATGACAATGAATATGGGTATACACACCAAGTAATAAGATTGGCAAAATATATTTCTAAAGTAAGAAGGTTTACTTATTACTAAACAAGTAAAAATCATTTTTATAAAAATAAAAGTAGGATATTTAAATTAAATTAATTTAAAATTATAATATCTATTAGATACTATGTCAATGGTTTAACATTATTAAAGACTAATTACAGAGTTATTATTTTTATAATTATATTAGACTATAATTATAAAAATAATGCATAAAATATTTGCAATAGAATTTCTTTCTCAACAATGGATTATAAATATGTCCATCACTATTTTTTTTACTTGTCTCTATTTCTACATGTCTTACAGAGTTGAAAATCAAAAGTTGGAGCTATTTTTAAAGAGCAGTTCTATAATTGTTTTTGGTATGACCTTAGCATATCACATAATATTAGCATCTAGTGGATCTTGGACATTAAAAGAAGATTTACCGCTACATTTATGCAGTGTTAGTGCATTTATTTGTTGTATTATTTTCTTTGTAAAAAAGAAACAGTTTTTATTTGAATTTTTATTTTATTGTGGTGTAATTGGAGGTCTTGTTTCAATTTTAACTCCTCAAATCACCTTATATAATGACAACTACTTTTTTTATGTGATGTTTTATTTTAAACATGCTTCAATTATAGTGATTCCTTTGGTTATTATGTATCGATTGAAGATGAAATTAGGGAAGTATTCATGGCTTAAAGCCTTTGGAGGGATTAACGTTCTGTTGGCTATTGTTATGCCTGTTAATTCTATGCTTGGATCAAATTACTTATATGTGGCTGAACCGCCTATTGTAAAAAACTTTCTGATTTTAGGTACTGGAGAAAAAACCATTTTAGGTTTACCAGATTATGTATTTGGGTTTGAGGTAGAATTGCTAATTTTGTTATTTCTATTTTACATGATTTTTAAGCCAAGAAAATAAGAATGAGGAAATACCTACTATTAATTATTTTACTTCAAAATTGTAATAATGCAATTAAAGTTGAAAGTGAATCAAATTATAATAATGAAGATCAGTATGTTAGAAGCATAGACTCTGAAATAATTGTTCGAAAATTCACTAAGGAAGCTGAGAAAATCACTCAACAATGGGCTAATCTAAAAGAATTGCAAAATATTATTAATGGACTAGAAAAAGAGAACTATTCTGCTTTCAAAGAAAAGGATAAATATCTAGAAGAGTTTATTAATGATTTAACAAAAACTTTACCTAAAAAATTAAATAATCTACCAATAACATCTAGACTTATTGTACTAGAAACTAATATTCTACAGCTAAAATCAATATTATCTAATTCAGAATTTAAACCAAAAAACAGAACTTCAATTAAAAATAAATTAATTGAGTCATACTATAATTTTATTTATCAAATAAATAAAGTTATTGAGAAAGAATTACAAATTATTGAATAGTTTTTTGAGATAACAAGGCATCTTTACTGATAAGCGCTAAATTAAAATTAGGAGCTATAGCTAAAGCCTCATCCATAATTTCAATTGCAGAGTCAATATTTAATGATTTATTTTCTTTAAATCTAACAAGCCCTTTTAAATACATAAAAGCAGCTTTCATTGGAACTTGATATTGATTTTGAGACTCATAAAAAGTTCTCATAACATCACTTTTAGAATTAGCTATTCCAAAAGTTATATGCTTTGTAGCCCCTAATAAATCATCTAATTGTATTTTCATATCTGCTAATTCATAAGCCACAACTGGGCTAGGCTTTCTTCTGTAAAGTTCTTCGTAATGCTCAACAGACCTTTCTATCTGATTTAAGACTTGTAATGACATTGCCTTTACCTCAACCGCCATATCAGAATCATTTTCATTTTTATCTATTCCTATAGTGTTTAAGGCTTGTATATGCTTTCCTTCGTTCATATACAAAACAGCTAAAGTATCTTTTCTAGCTTGGTTAGGTGATAGTATATTTAAATGTGTTAAAGCGTTAATTACACCTTGAACATCTCCTTGAGTTCTCATTTGATTATAATATTCTTTATAATGATCTAACAATGATGTGTTTGATTGTGGGTATGCAAATAAGGATACTAAAAAAGATAAGATAAATAAATACTGCTTCATTGTGATAGATTTTAAGTGAACGAAACTAGTGATAATTTTAAAACTAACAAAAAATGAAATTTAATAATATTACAATTCATTCTAATTAACAGACTTGTCTAATTTGATACTGGAACAATTACTGCTTTTATTTCAGGATCTTTTGTAAATGAATCTAAAGCAAACATTGACCTTTTAGTTCTTTTATAGTCTAATATAAAAATATGATAATTACAATCGAATCTGACAAACTAATTCAGCAATAGTAGTCTCATTTCCATAAAAATATTTTATTGACGAAACTCCTACTTGAATTTTTAGATTATTATCGTCAAAGTATTTTGAGATACCTAAACTCATGTTTTCAAAATCTCTAAGAATTGAGTTTTCATATGCATTATTAGTTTCATTTGTAAATTCAGGTGAAGAAAATTCATATCTAAAATCAATTCCAATATCATTTTGGAAGATATATCCTAGCTGAAAATTATAACTGCTTCCTAAAACTAAGTATTCACTAATTTGTTGTGGAATTAATAAATTGAATGTATCAGTGTAAGTTTCATTTAAACCAGAAGCTGCTGCATCAGCATATTCAGCTAAAAAAGAAAATCCTTTATATTTCAATAATAGATCAACAAATACTTTTTCGTAATCTGGTAAATTATTGTTTGCATTTGCATCATAAAACATAATATCACCATGACCATCACCTGTTCTATGACTAGTTCCAATATTTTTACTGTAAGCAAAACCAAGCTCCATAATTAGTTTTTGTTCACCTACTAGATCTACAGACCCTTCATTTCCTGCAGAAAAATTCCCAAAAGGATACAAGTCTAATCTAGCTCCAAATTTAACACCACCTAGATCACTATCTCTAGAGTCTTCTCCGAAAGAGTTTCTACCATCACCAGATGTAATCGCAAATTTTGGAGAGAAAATAAACTTTTCTCCAAAACTAGTTTCTATAAATAGCCCAAATTCTTCCCCATCTGACCCAGTATGATTTTGACTAAGCAAACTTCTATCTGTGAATTGAAGAATATCTTCATTAAAAATCATTTCTCTATTATTTAAAAATGTATTTTTTTGACCAAAATATATGTTAACACTTTTACTTGGGTGATATCCAAGCCAAGCCTCTAATAATGGATCATTTAGACTGTAATCCATTATAATGCTAAAGCTTACTTTTTCTTTTTTTGCATTTCCAGATATTTCTAAGACAGAGTTCTTTGACTTAAATTGTCTATTTATTTCATTTATCGTACCACCATCAACAATACTAGTCATTTCATTATAAACATATGTAGGTTTTATAAAACCATTGATGTTGAAATTATAATCTCCTTCAAAGGATAATGAAACTCCATTACCAAAGTCAAAATCTGATTGATTTTGATTTGCTTGCTGAGCTCTGATAAATGTCGTAATAAATATTATTATTAAAAATGCTATCTTTTTCATGACTATGTTTTTTTAATTTATTAATCTGTATATAGGTAATATTTGGTTTATTTCTGTTTTTAAAATTCCAAAACTGACAAAACTATTTGGAGCTTCTGGCTCCAATAATTCTGTCAAAATGTTGGAAGTTCTTTGATTTGTCAAAATTAAATAAGTCCCTTGTTTTATCGTAATTTCATCTTCAACAAGCAAAGCTTTTACGGACTGTAAATTCATTTTTTCGTATTTATCAAAATTATCGTTGTAATCTGTAATTTTAAATTTCTCGACTTTCATAATAGTATCGTTTTCAACGATATTAACTTCAAGTCCTAAAACTCTTAATTTCTCGATTAATTCAATATTCTCTTCTAGTATTAAATAACCCAAAGGTCTATCTCTAACTAATGTTGGATTGGATCTTAGTGCATCTCTTATTGTAACCTCGTAATCAATAATTTTATTTGAATTCAAATCAATAGTTTGAATTATTTCCTTTTCTACAGTTCTGGAACTGGTAACTACAATATCGCTTGAATTATAGTTTAATGATTTTTTTAATTCTGATTTAATAAAATCACTATTTTCAACAGTTGTTTTTAAATATGAAAGTGCAATAGAAAAAGCTGAATTCACTCTTCTTTTAAAAGAAGTTTTTCCAATTCCTACCCCTCTAATTTCAATCAGTGTAGATATCGTGTTATTTAAGGCATATGAAGTAGCGCTAGATCTAGCGTTTGTTGACCCTTGATTAAATTGAATCTCTCCAAGATATTTAGTAGTCGAGATATAGTCGTGATGTCTAAGTTTAAAATTATCCAAGACAGATCTAGCATTCTCAACAAATAAAGTATCCGTGATTGCTCTAATATTTCCTGATACATTTAAATTACCAGAATATAAAAACATCACATCATAAACAGAGGTAATCCCAAAATCACTCATTCTTGCAAAATCTTTTCTGTATGGTCTATATTCGTGAAAATCTACAGCAATGTCAGGATTAAAATTTGTAAATGCTTGTTTAATATTAATAGATTCTAAGGCCATTAATTTAGTCTGATCTCTATTTAAATCCAGTCCATTTGATGCGTATCTGTTTTGCTTTATATAGCCATCAATATTTGCCATTGGTAAAATAGCAATATTTGTATTATCCAAAAGTTGTTTTAAGCTACCATCGTTAAGTAATCTATCTAAAAGATACAATAAACCCTCTGTTCCAGCAGGCTCATTGCCATGAAGTCCTCCTTTAAACCAAACTTTTAAATTATTTTTGTTTTCTGAATTAAGAAAAACAATTGGTATTTCATATCCTTTTTGTGACTCCCCTATAAATTTTATTTCTATTTTATCTGGAAATTTATTTTTCAAACTATTAAGAAAAGTCATTAATTCCTCATAATTAGTAAACCCTTTTTTCTTTTTTAAAGCTGGAGTTATTTCCAATAATTCTTGATAGTCTGGAAAAAAATCATTTGTTATTTTTTTACTTTGTGGGTTAGGCTGACTGACAGCGATTATAGTCCCCAATAAAAAAAACGATATGTAAAAATATTTAATCATATGTGTTTAAAAAGATATAGTTGTAATTAATCTAAAAAGTAACTCATCTTTAAAAACAGGATCAGTAGCAGTATCATTATCATGGTTTACACCCGAACTACCATCCACAAGAGTTAGTGACCCTTGAATCTTAGCACCATAATTTCTTCCAAGTAGTTTACCAATGCCTATAGTATAGTAATTGGGCCTATTATAAAAAGTAGCATTGTTTAAAAAAGAGTTTTCATCTGCCCTTAAATGGGTGTATCTAGAGTCAATAGTAATACCAGATTTAAACAAGTATCCCATTTGAATATTATAAGCCTCTCCAAGCATCATTCTTCCATTAACATAACTTTCAACATCTTGAACACCATTAACTAAAAAAGAGGATGAGGTAGACCCATCATTTCTTACTCTTTCAATAATATTTGCAGGAACAGTTGAACTTGATTTGACATACTCCCCAAGTGCAGAAAAGCCATTATATTTAAATAAGAAATCAATTCCATACTTAGTGTAGTCGGGTAAACTTTGTTGACCAAATTCATCCAAATAAAGTATCGATCCGCTATCTCTTCCTCGTCTACTAGTCATACCAGAATTGTGACTGTAATTAACTCCAATTACAAATTTTGGAGTTAACTCCCTCATGACATCAATTTGCCTAAACTGTCCTTTGTTAGTGAATAAACCAAAAGGTAAAAAATCAATTCTTCCTCCTATTTTCAGTCCTCCTAAATCTTTATCAAAATTATTTATTCCGTCTCCATTTGTTAAAACAAAATAAGGGCGTAAGTAAGCGCCTTTTCCGTTTAATCTAAAATTTCCACTTAAAAATAAACCAAATTCTCTAATGGATGAGAATGCAGAGGTAAGCCTACTTCTTTCTACTAGTTGCAAAGAGCTAGAATTCATAAATAACTCTCTGTTATCTGTATAAGTTGACCTTTGACCAAATATAACTTTTATTCTATTTGTAATATCATAACTTACATATGCATCTAATAAAAAATCACCAGTAGCTTCTCCTGTTTCTGAAGATCCACTTAAATCAACCTGAAATCTATATGCGAATTTTGGATTGGAAGCCTGACCATCAAATCTTAATCTTAATCTTCTTAATCTAAATCTAGTAGAAGAAGAATTTTCTTCTAAATCATTGTAATTCTTTATTTCAACATGCGGTTGAGCATAACCGCTTAATTTAATCTTACTTCCATTATCCGCTGTGAAGCTAATTCCTTCTCCAAAAGAATAACTATCTAATGTAGATTGAGAATTAATATTAAGGGATATTAACAGAAGAAATAAAGAAGTAATTTTTATAATTTTCATATTAATTTTTTAAAATTTAAAAATCTGTACCATCTAATTTATGACCTGGTGAAAACAAAGCTCCGTTTGCTGTAGCAATGCTAGAGTGTTGTTCAAAAGTTTCTCCAGTTATATCTGGACTGCGGGTATAAGATTCGTCTGGGTTGGCAGACAATGGTTCTATATCAAAAGTTAAAAATGTATTACCTGAGGGATCACTAATAGTCATTAGATCTCCTGCATTATTCATGTTTAAGGTCCCTTCAGAAGCAGTTTGTATTATGGAAGTTCCAAAATCACCTGATGGATTACCTCCACCAAATAAAACAAGAACTCTATTAGAAGGAATTATAGATCCAGAAGGAAAAGTGTGTCTTAATTGACTTGCATCAGAAACAGTGTAGCCAGACATGTCAATTTCTAAACCAGAATTATAAAATTCAATAAACCCATCTTCATGTGGATGTCTTGTTCCATCTCCATTAGCATCACCAGCAATTCCAGATGGTGGATCATATAAAACTTCATTTATAATAAAGCCTAGCCAAGGACAGCCATTGTTTTCTACAACACCAGTAACAAGGGGGCAGTTATCCTCTGAATCTGGAGTACCATCACCATCAGTATCTGTATCATCATCAAGTATGGTTAATACTAACTGAGAATTAGTTGACAAAAGATAATCACTATTTGCTATTAAATCAATAAGTATCTCTTCAGGACTTTCAATTCCTTCATCGTTAAGTGCAGAAATTGTAACTGAACCTGTAGTATCTCCACTATTTATTGAAATATTATTAGAACTAACTGAATAGTCAGAATTTATATCAGCCATACCAGAAAATTGCAACGGAATAGTTATATCATTAGATACAGAACCATTTAAAGTAGCAGTTAAAAGAACTAAGCCATTATCTTCAGAGATAGTTTCGCTTTCTAACTCTACAGAGACACCAGGCAAGACATCTTCAGTATCACAAGACTGAATTCCTAACAATAGAAACATTAAAATAATAATATTTTTCATAAACCTATTTTTTTTTAAATTTTTCTCTAAAATAAAGAAAAATCCTTCTATATTTAACAAAATTATACTATAAATTATGCATATTAACAAGTTCCTATTTTTTCTATTATTGTTGCTTTTCAATTGCCAAGACCAAGAGACTACATTTACACCAAATGAACCAATTGATAATAATAATAATAATAATGTAACATTAGAAGGTTTAGGTCGCGGTTTGTTTTATCAAACTTTTAATGAAAAAATCATTCCTATCTATTACTACATTCCTAACAACGTTAGTTCAAATACTCCAGTAGTGTTTAATATTCATGGAGGAGGAAGAAGTGGAGAATCAACAAGAAACATGATGGAGAGTAAAGCAGATCAATATGGATTTATAATTATCGCACCTGAAATTAGTAATGTTAATTTTCCGGGTGGAGATGGTTTTAATTTAGGGAACGTATATATAGATGGAGACAATCCAACACCAGAATCACTTAATGATGTAGGAGATTGGGCATTTTCAATAATTGAACCAGTTTTTGATGTGTTTCTAGCCAATACAAACACAAACGTTGATAAATATCATTTATTTGGGCATTCAGCAGGAGCTCAATTTGCACATCGATTTATGCTTTTTAATCCAAATGCTAGGTATGATAAAATCTTAACCTCTGCTGCTGGATGGTTTACTGTTTTAGATAATAACATTCAGTTTCCCTACGGCCTGAATAATAGTATATTAACACAAGAACCGCCTTTATCTAACAATAGCTACCTAATAGATATTTTAAGTAAAAACCATATAGTACAGGTTGGAACTTTGGATAACGATCCTGATTTTCCAGGATTAAGACATAATGAATTTGCAGATGCTCAAGGTCTACATAGGGTCGATAGAGCAACTCATTTTTATAACCAAGCTCAAAATTTCGCACAAACGAATTCATTATCTTTTAATTGGACACTTAATATCATAAATGGTTTATCTCATGACACTGGTGATTCTATTGAATATGGATGTGACTTAATATTTAATTAAGATGAAAATGTCCGTAAATAAAATAGGATTTGTTTTAGGGCCTCTATGTTTTATTTTAATAATGTTGTTTTTCAATCCTGATGATTTAGAATTTCAAGGGAAAGCTATTTTAGCATGTGCATCCTGGATAGCTATATGGTGGGTAACAGAACCTATTCCGATTGCTGCAACCTCATTGTTACCAATAATAATTTTTCCTCTTTCAGGAGGCTTAGATATAAAAACCACAACGGCTGCTTTTGGGCACAAATACGTTTTCTTATTTATCGGAAGTTTTATTTTGGCTATAGCTATTCAGAAATGGAAACTGCATAAAAGAATTGCTCTAAACATCATTAATCAAGTTGGAGTAAATAAAAGTAATATAATTTTAGGGTTCATGATTGCTACAGCATTTTTATCCATGTGGATTAGTAATACTGCGACATCAGTTATGATTTTGCCTGTAGGTTTAGCAATTATTTCGCAACTTAAAGATGATCCTAACACCCCTGAAAATGAAAACTCTTTATTTGGGAAAGCTTTAATGCTTGCAATAGCTTACAGCGCATCAATCGGAGGAATGGCAACTTTAATAGGAACTCCCCCTAACATGATTTTTGCTGGAGTAATTAAAGAAAGTTATAATATTGAGATTTCTTTCTTTGATTGGTTTAAATTCGGCTTACCCTTAAGTATATTTTTTCTGTTTATTTGTTGGTTTTATTTAACTAAAATAGCTTTCAAGTTTAAACAAAAGGAATTCTCGGCTGGAAAAGAAGAAATTGTGTCTCAACTGAAAGGATTAGGAAAAATATCTTATGAAGAAAAAACTATTTTAATAGTATTTATTTTAACAGCTTTAGCATGGATTTCAAGATCTTACATACTAGTAAAAATAATTCCGAATTTAGATGATACAATTATAGCTGTTATTTCTGCTATAGTGCTATTTATATTACCTTCTAAAAAATCTACAATTAAAAATAAATTAACCAAAATTGTTGATTGGGAAGATGCTATGAAACTTCCTTGGGGAATACTATTATTATTTGGAGCTGGTATGGCTCTTGCTCAAGGATTTGACAGTAGTGGATTAGCTATATGGATTGGCAATCAACTAACATATTTAAGTGATGTCCCATTAGTAATATTACTACTAATATTAATTGCTAGCGTTAATTTTTTAACGGAAGTAACATCTAATATGGCAACTACCGCAATGTTATTACCTATTCTAGTCTCCTTAGCTGTTGTCCTTGATCTACATCCCTATTATTTGTTAGTTAGTGCAACTTTAGCAGCATCCTGCGCATTTATGTTACCTGTCGCGACACCTCCGAATACTGTTGTTTTTGGATCAGGACTATTAAAAATTGAAGACATGTTTAAAAAAGGATTATGGCTTAATTTAATCTCTATTATTACTTTGACTTTTACAATATATTATGTGCTTCCTTATTTTTGGGACTTAGTCACGCCATTATAAATATTTGTCTAATAACTTCGCTTGCTGAGCTAAAGATTCTTTAAATTCAATCTTAATATTATTAACTAACTCTTTTACAGATAAAGTATCTTGAATATTGGTAACACCCTGACCTGCAGACCAAATTGTACTCCAAGCTTTTGCTTCTGCTTTTGCAAGATCTAATTCTTTTGCAAAACTAAATTTTGATGTTAATACTTTAAAATACATTTTTAGCTTTTGAGTAAATGTTGGAGTACCGCCCCACATTTTTTCACTAATTCCCATCTTTTCTAAACTTGGTCTTAAAAAACTAGCTGGAACACCCGAAACAACTGCAGTATACACTATATCACTTGCACCACTATTAATTATCATGTTTTTATAATCGTCTGTAGCTTTACTTTCATGAGTATTAATAAACCTAGTTCCCATATAGGCGATATCCGCACCCATTTGCATAGCAGAAGCTACATCTCTTCCGTTGCTTATACAACCAGAAAGAATGATAGTCTTATCAAAAAATCTTTTGATTTCAGCAACTAACGGCATTGGGTTAATAGTACCAGCATGACCTCCAGCTCCAGCAGCAACCAAAATAAGTCCATCTACACCAGCTTCAGACGCTTTCTCAGCGTGACGTTTTTTAACAATATCATGAAAAACCAAACCTCCATAACTATGTACAGCATCAACTAAAGTAGATACTGCACCCAAAGACGTTATAATTAAGGGCACTTTATGTTTTACACATATAGCTAAATCTGCTTGAACTCTAGGATTAGAGTGGTGTACAATTAAGTTCACTCCAAAAGGAGCAGGTTTTTTTCCTGTTTCATTTTCAAAGGCTTGTAATTCTGATTTAATTTGCACTACCCACTCTTCGAATCCTTCAGTTGTCCTTTGATTTAATGCTGGGAAAGTTCCAACAATTCCATTTTTACAGCACTCGATAACTAATTTTGGACCTGATATTAAAAACAGCGGAGCTGCAATAACAGGAATAGTTAATTCACTAATAAATGATGGTTTTTTCATGTTTATTTATAATTTTAAAATTAATTTCCCTCTTTTATTTCCGTTAAATAGTTTTAAGAAAATTTCATAAAAATTCTCTATACCTTCAAAAATACTCTCATTACTTTTTAGCAAATCTTGATCAAACCATTCTTTAATTTGTTTTTCAGCAATTGAATAATCCTTTTGATAATCAAAGACGACCATCCCTTTCATAGTAGCTCTATTAACTAATAAAGAAAGATAATTTGATGGCCCTTTCATTTTAGATTTGTTATTATATTGTGAAATAGCACCACATATTACAATTCTTGCATTCATTCTTAGCTTTGCCAATGCTGCATCTAACATTTCCCCTCCCACATTATCAAAATACACATCAATTCCATCTGGGCAATATTTTTTTAAAGCTGAGTAAATATTATCGTTTTTATAATCAATTACTTCATCAAACCCTAGTTCACTTTTAACATAATCACACTTATCTTTACCTCCTGCTATACCAATTACTCTGCACCCTTTGATTTTTGCAATCTGTCCAACTAAACTTCCAACAGCACCAGCAGCAGCAGAAACTAACACTACATCTCCATTCTTTATTTTCCCCTCATTGATGATGCCAAAATAAGCAGTCATTCCAGGCATTCCAAGAGCACCTAAGTATCTATATATAGGAGTATTTTGATCCTTGATTAATTTATATCCTACCCCATTTGTCAATGAATATTCTTGTACTCCTCCCCATCCAGAGACTAAATCTCCTATTTTGAAATTGTTGTTATTATTAACTTGAATTACTTCACCTACCGTTCCAGCTCGCATTACTGCTCCAATCTCAACAGGTGGAATATAAGATTTTGTATTATTCATCCAACCTCTCATAGCAGGATCAAGTGAAATATATTTTTGTTTTATTAATATTTGACCATCGGAAAGATCTCCGACAGTTTCCTCTTCTAAATTCCATGTAGATTTATCTGGAATTCCAATTGGCCTATTGACCAATATCATTTTTTTATTTATCATAAATTTTAATTAATTAATTTCCTTTCCAATTTGGTTTTCTCTTTTCTTTAAATGCCAAAAGTCCTTCTTTACCGTCATTGGATTCTTGTGCTTTTTTTAGCATTTTGAACAAATAATCATGATCATTATTTGAATTCGAGATATAATCATATGCTTCTAACCCAAGTCTAATAGCAGTAGGAGAATTTTCCTTAAGTTCTTCAATTAATTTAGCTGTTGTTTTATGAATTTTTTCTTCTGTTGTTATATGAGATATTAAACCTAAACTATTAGCTTCATTTGCCGATATGCTGTAACCGCGAACACACCAATCTAATACTTTTCTTTGTGGCATGATTTTAATCAAACTAGCCATGACCTGCATTGGAAACAGACCTCTTTTAACTTCTGGTAAAGAGAATTTCAATTCTTTATTTGCGACTACAAACAAACAGCCTGCTAAGATTAAAAAACCTCCAGCATAAACATCTTTATTAACCACAGCAACAG
Source organism: uncultured Flavobacteriaceae bacterium (assembly GCA_949372955.1). GTDB lineage: Bacteria > Bacteroidota > Bacteroidia > Flavobacteriales > Flavobacteriaceae > SGZJ01. The sequence goes on from CASIAX010000010.1 coordinate 47,767, forward strand.
TAGGCTTGTAAATTGTATTAAAAAGTTCACCAATTAAAACATCCTTTTCAGGCTGAGGGATGGTAGAGTTATTGGGTTCTATTTGCCCTATCATAGCTTTTAGGTCAGCTCCTGAACAAAATACAGAACCTGTAGATTCGAATAATACAATCCAAATAGAATTTTTAAAATGGGCATGGTGCATTGCAAAAGCAATCTCATTAATCATCTGAGGATGAAGCGCATTCTTTTTTTCTGGTCTATTTAAAGTTATTTTAAAAACATTATTGTTTTCTTCTACATTTATAAATGCAAAATGATATTTAGAAAGATCCTCTACTTGATTTTTTTTATAATAATTCATTTTTCAAAAATATTCTATTTTTAATAAATTGTATTTTTTTTAAACCTGTAAAACTCCCATATTAAATTGTTTCTTAATAGGTGAATGGTTTGCAGCTTCAATACCCATAGAAATCCAGGTTCTAGTATCAAGTGGATTAATTACTGCATCCGTCCAAATTCTTGCTGCAGAATAATATGGGGAAATTTGTTGATCGTATCGAGATTTTATTTGATCAAATAATTCAGCTTCTTTTTCTGGAGTAATTTTTTCTCCACGTTTTTTTAATGAAGCAGTTTCTATTTGGAGTAAAACTTTAGCTGCTGAGTTTCCACTCATTACAGCTAACTGAGCACTTGGCCAAGCTACAATTAACCTTGGATCGTAAGCTTTGCCACACATTGCATAATTACCTGCACCGTATGAATTACCTATAATAACTGTGAATTTAGGAACAACTGAATTACTCACAGCATTTACCATTTTTGCTCCATCTTTTATAATCCCTCCGTGCTCAGATTTACTTCCAACCATAAATCCTGTTACATCTTGTAAGAAAACTAGTGGAATTTTTTTCTGATTACAATTAGCAATAAAGCGGGTTGCTTTGTCTGCAGAATCATTGTAAATAACTCCCCCAAATTGCATTTCTCCTTTTTTTGTTTTTACTAATTTTCGTTGGTTTGCAACAATACCTATAGCCCAACCATTTATTCTTGCATATCCTGTTAAAATAGTTTGTCCATAACCTTTTTTATATTGATCAAATTCTGATTTGTCTACCAAACGTTTGATAATCTCCAACATATCATATGGTGCATTTCTTTCTTTTGGTAGAATTCCAAAAATGTCATCTTCATTTTCTTTTGGGTCTTCACTTTTTATTTTACTAAAACCAGCTTTTTCAAAATCACCAATTTTATCAACTATACGTTTTATTTTGTCTAATGCATCTTTGTCGTCAAGTGCTTTATAATCTGTAACTCCGGAAATTTCACAATGTGTAGTTGCCCCTCCCAATGTTTCATTATCAATACTTTCTCCAATAGCTGCTTTTACCAAATAACTTCCAGCTAAGAAAATACTAGCAGTTTTATCAACAATAATAGCTTCGTCACTCATAATTGGCAAATAAGCACCACCCGCAACACAACTCCCCATCACCGCAGAAATTTGTGTAATTCCCATGCTACTCATGATGGCATTATTTCTAAAAATGCGACCAAAATGTTCCTTATCCGGAAAAATTTCATCTTGCATTGGTAAATAAACACCTGCAGAGTCTACTAAATAAATTATTGGAATTTTATTTTCAATAGATATTTCTTGTGCTCGTAAATTCTTTTTTCCAGTAATTGGAAACCAAGCACCTGCTTTTACAGTAGCATCATTCGCTACCACGATACATTGTTTTCCTTTTATGTAACCAATTTTCACAACAACACCTCCAGACGGGCAACCGCCATGTTCTTTATACATCTCATCGCCCGCAAAAGCACCAATTTCTATTGATTTTGTTTTATTATCCAACAAATAATCAACTCTATCACGTGCTGTCATTTTTCCCTTTTCACGATGCTTATCAATACGTTTCTGGCCTCCACCTAATTTTACTTTAGCAAAACGTTTACGAAGATCCGAAATTAAAAGCTTATTAAAATCTTCATTTTTATTGAAGTTAATATCCATAGGGACTCATTTTTTAGCAAGTTAATAAATAATATATACTTTAGTTAAGAGTTGAAGACAAACCGGATTAATTTCATAAATTTATTTTATTGTATTAGTTAATTTACAAATAGATAAAGATTTTAAAAATATTTATAGTTTTATAATCTGATATTTTTGCTGATAACAATAAAAAAATATACCTTTTGCATAATTTAACAGTAATACGAGACACTAATATTGATCAACTAACCAACAAAAACTAATTATTATGGGTACTGAATCTAAATTTGATTTTAAATTCTATGATTGGGAGAAAAAATTTAAAAACAAACCTTTCCTAAGACAACCTTTTGGAGATAATTGGGAGGAGTACACTTGGGGTGAGGCTGGACAACTTGCAAGAAAATTAGCTACAGGGCTTAAAAGTCTAGGACTTCCTGAAAAAAGTCACATTGGACTAATGTCAAAAAACTGTAGAGAATGGATAATAGCTGATCTAGCAATAGTTATGGCTGGTTATGTTTCTGTACCATTTTTTCCAAATTTAAATTCTTCTGAAACTAAAGCACTCCTAGATCAAGGAGATGTAGCAGCATTGTTTATGGGGAAAATTGAAGATTGGGATGAAATTAAAAAAGGAATTCCAAATGAGATGCCTATGATAACTTTTCCTCATTATGACGGGTTTTCCCAAATTAATGAAGGTTTTCAATGGTTTGATTTTATAAATAAGTTTGAAGCTCAAACTGAGGATTATTCCCCAAATATGAATGATATTTGGACTATTATTTTTACTTCTGGCACAACTGGATCTCCAAAAGGTGTAGTGTTAGATTTTGAAGTAATACAGGGAACATGGGATTTATTTAATAAAGATCATAATCCACTAGAAATTAACTTTACAGGCAAAAATAGCTGGTTTTCATTTTTACCTCTTAATCATATTGCTGAAAGAGTTGGGGTTGAATATACATGTTTTAGACATGGGGGTGTAATTTCATTCACGGAATCTTTAGAAAGATTTGGTGAAAATCTAAAATCGGTCCAACCTTCAATATTTATAGGTGTTCCTAGATTATATACTAAATTTCAAATGGGTATAATTTCTAAATTCACCCAAAAAAAATTAGATCTTTTAACTAGCATTCCTATTATATCATATGTTATTAAAAAAATTATTAAAAAAGCTTTAGGTCTAAGCAACGCAAAATCAATAATTTCCGGTGCAGCTCCTATGATGGAAATTCAAAAACAGTGGTACAAAAAGTTAGGTATAAATATTACTAATATTTATGGAATGACAGAAAATTGTGCAATCTGTACTCAAATTCCAGCTACAACAACTAATAAAAAAAACTCAGTTGGATTGCCTCAAGCAGGAGTAAAAATTAAAATAAATCCTGAAAATAGTGAAATTATGATGAGTGGAGCTTTTGTAATGAAAGGCTATTATAACGATAAAGAAAGAACCGATGAGACTATAAAAGATGGTTGGTTATGTACAGGTGACCAAGGAAGGATAGATGAAGACGGTTATCTATACATTACCGGGAGAGTTAAAGATACCTTCAAAACAAGTAAAGGTGAGTTCATTGAACCTCTAGGTTTAGAGAAATTATTTGGAGATATTATTGAATTTGAGCAGACTTGTATCGTTGGTCTTGGAAATCCCCAGCCGATGTTATTAGTTGTATTGTCTGAAATTGGTCAATCTAAAAATAAAGAATCATTGAAATCAAGTCTTCAAGAAAAATTAGTTTTAATAAACAAAGACCTCATTAATTATAAGAGAATATCTACAGTAATAATTGTAAAAGATGATTGGAATCCAGAAAATGAAATACTGACCCCTACATTAAAAATTAAAAGAGGTAAAGTAAATGACAAATATACTTCACAATTTAGTGAGTGGCATGATAGTGAGGAAACTGTGATTTGGGAATAAATATAATCTCTGCGATAATAATTTTTAGCTTTATAAAAACATTACTCATTTAAACCAATGAATGAAAATTTAAAAAACAAAGTAGTCGTTATAACTGGAGCTGCATCAGGGATCGGGAAAGCTACTGCTATACTTTTAGCAAAATACGGAGCAAAAGTAATGGTTACTGATATCAATAAAAAAGAAGGCCTTTTAACAACTAAAATTATAAATGATTCTGGTGGCTTTGCATCTTTTTATAATTTAGATACATCTTCAAAAGAGCAAACAGTAATTGTTTTAGAAAGTATCTATAAAGAACATGGAGCAATTGATCTGGCGGTTAATAATGCTGGTATAGGTGGTATGGTTGGACCACTTCATACAATTGAATCTTCAATATGGGAAAAAATGATAGCTGTTTGCTTATCAGGAGTTTTTTATTCTATGCAAGAAGAGATAAAATATATGCTTATTCAGGGTAATGGCCGAATTGTAAATATTTCATCACTAGCTGGTTTAAATGGAGTATTGGCTGGGAGTCATTATTCAGCTGCGAAACATGGGGTCATTGGAATTACAAAATCTGCAGCACTAGAATACGGTAAATATAACATCAGAGTTAATTCTGTGTGCCCTGGATTTGTTCAAACTGCCATTATAGATGATATACCAGAAAAAGTCCTAAATTATACCAAAAACACAAGAATTCCTATGAAAAGAATTGGTACTACTGAGGAAGTAGCTGAGAGTATTTTATGGCTATTAAGTGACCGATCAAGTTATATAAATGGAGAGAGCTTAGCAGTTGATGGGGGCTTTCAGGCAGGGTGAAGAATAATAATTTGAATAAATAAATTCAATCAACAGTAGTTACTAAACTTATTCGTTATATATCAAATAGCGTTATGTTTTATTCATTTAACTTATCTTCTTACATTTGCATAACATTTAAATATCTAAGAACAAATAATAAATTGAATTTACACTTAAATATTAATTTATATATCAAAAAAAATAAATGAAGAAATACCTTACTGAAGAGCACGATTTATTTAGGGAGAGCTTAAGTGAATTTTTGGAAAGAGAAGTGCGACCAAATATAGAAAAATGGGAAAAAGATGGAAGAATTCCAAAGTCAATTTGGAAAAAAATGGGAGACATGGGTTTTCTTGGATTATCTTACCCTGAAAAATATGGTGGTAGTGGTCTTGATTTCTTTTTTGAAATTGTTTTTAATGAAGAGCTTGGTAAATTAAATAGTGGAGGGTTTGTTGTAAGTCAACAGGTTGTTCAATACATGTCATCTCCGTATATACTCAAATACGGAAGCGATAAGTTAAAAGATAAATACTTGCCTGGTATAATTTCTGGAGATCTTATAGGTTGTATTGGGATTACTGAGCCAGACGCAGGTTCTGATACCCAAAATATACAGACAAAAGCAATAAAAAAAGATGGGTGTTATATTATAAATGGATCTAAAACTTTTATCACTAATGCAGTTTACGGAGATTTTGTAGTTCTAGTTGTTAAAACAGACCAAAAAGCTGGATCCAAAGGAATTAGTTTAATATGCGTAGACTTAGATCAAGCTGGAATAACTAAAAATAAAATCAATAAATTAGGGTGGCATTCTTCTGATACAGCTGAATTAAGTTTTGATAATGTTAAAGTCCCTTTGGATAGTTTAATTGGTGAGGAAGGTAAAGGTTTTTATTATTTAATGAATGGGCTTCAATTAGAGAGATTAATTTTTCTTCCAAGCAGTATAGCTACGATGGAGTTTGCTTTATCTGAATCATTAAATTACATGTCACAAAGAAAAGCATTTGGAAGAACTATTGATAGGTTTCAAGTTTTAAGACATAGAATTGCTCAATTATCATCTGAAGTTGAAGCTTTAAAAGCTTTTAGTTACTATTGCTATGATTTATTTGACAATGATGTTTATGATGTTAAACTTTGTTCAATGGGTAAACTTATTTGCACAGAACTTCACGAAAAGATATCTACTCAATGCTTACAATTTTTTGGAGGTAATGGGTATACTGAAGATTATCCAATGGCAAGAATGTACAGAGATAGCAGATTAGGAACCATTGGCGCAGGTACTTCCGAAATAATGAGAGATATTATTTCAAAAATGGTAATTGATGATGTTAAATATGAAAAAGCAAAATCAAATGTTAGCTCAAATAATAATTCAACTGAATCCATAAACACTTTTTCAAATGTGGAATCTTTATCATCTTTAAAAAAGTCAGATAACTATAATTTATCATTAGCGATAGAAACTTTAGAATTAGCTGAAAATACATTAGAAATTACAATAAAGTTTATTAATACAATAAACAATGATGGTGAAAAACAAAGTGATTCTCAAGTCATTAGGCATCAAATAGCTCAACTTGCATCAGAAATTGAATGTTATAAACAATTTATTCAGACTACCTATAATGACCTAGCCAACAATAAGAATCTTGAAAAAGAAATAACAATGGCAAAGCTAATTTCTATACAATTAATGGATAAAGTAGTGTCTCAATGTTACAAAATGTTTGGTAATTACAAAAGTTTAGATAATCATCCACTTGAAGAAATATTTCAAAAATCAAAAATGATTCAAATCTCAAATAGTTGTATGGATTTACATGATAATATTTCAAAATTAGTAATTGATAGAAAGTAAATTATGGGAAAATTAGATGGGCAAGTAGTAATCGTTACGGGTGGAGCAAGAGGAATTGGAGAAGGAATTTGCAAAGTTTTTTGCAATGAAGGAGCTACAGTAGCTATATGGGACGTAATTGACGAAGGGATAAAAACTGCAGAATCAATAAAAAAAACTGGCGGAAAAATATTTTTTCAAAAAGTAGATGTTACAAATCAAGAATCCGTAAACGGAGCTGTTGAGGAAATAATTACAGATTATAAAAGAATAGATGTTTTAATTAATAATGCAGGAATAATTAGAGATAAGTCATTTTTGAAAATGACAAGAGATCACTGGGATCAAGTTGTTAATGTTAATATCAACTCATTGTATGTAACATGCCAGGCAGTGTTACCACATATGAAAGAAGCAGGCTATGGAAGAATTATATCTGCATCATCAATTAACGCTTTCCAAGGCGCTTTTGGGCAAGCAAATTATGCAGCATCAAAAGCTGCTATTACTGGATTTACAAGAGCTTTATGTAAAGAAACCGGGAGGTATAATATTACAGTAAATGCAGTCGCTCCAGGGTTTATTAAATCTGAGATGTCAGATTCTATGCCAGCCGAAATTGTTAAAGCTGGTATTGCAATGATTCCTGTTGGTAGAATTGGTACTGCTGAAGACATGGGTCATACCTATTTGTTTTTAGCATCTAAAGAAGCTAGTTTTATTAGCGGAATCACACTTCATGCAAATGGAGGAGCAATGCCAATGTAAAAAATAATAATTATGAAAAATAAATTCAATTTAGAAAATAAAGTAGCAATAATAACTGGGGCCAGTAAAGGAATTGGAGAGGCTATAGCAATAAGTCTTGCTGAACTAGGAGCAACTGTGATTGTAAGTTCTAGAAATCAAGATGCTGTAGAAAAAACCGCTGAAAAAATTCGCTCTATGGGTTTTAAATCTGAGGGAATAGCTTGTCATGTTGGCAAAGAAGAGCAATTAGTAAAACTAGTAGATATTGTTTTAGATAAATACAAAAGAATTGATATTTTGATAAATAATGCTGCTACAAACCCATATTATGGGCCTTTAGATAAAGCAGATGGAGGAATATTTGATAAGATGATGGATATTAATGTTAAAGCTCCTTTTAATCTAGCAAACCTCTGTTTCCCTATAATGAAAAAAAATGGTGGTGGTAGTATAATAAACATATCCTCAGTGGAGGGATTACGTCCGAGTGAATATTTAGGGATTTATTGTATTAGTAAATCTGCACTAATAATGTTAACCAAATCACAGGCTAAAGAATGGGGTAAATATGGAATAAGATCAAATGCAATATGTCCAGGCTTAATCAAAACTAAATTTAGTGAAGGGCTTTGGAATAATGAAAAAATGCTAAACCAAGTCACTAAAGAATTGCCTCTTGGGAGAATGGCTAATCCCGATGAAATGGCTTCATTAGCATGTTATCTTGCTTCCGAAGCTTCTAGCTACACTACTGGATCAGTGCATGTATCTGATGGCGGACATATGATAGCAGGAATATAAAAATAAGAAATAATGTCAGAAGAAAACATTACTAACATTCCATACTCAACTGAAATTTCAGAAATTTCAGAATTGAAGAATTTTGTGGGTAAAGAACTAGGTTTGTCAGAATGGACTGAGATAACACAAGACCAAATAAATACATTTGCAAAAGTGACTGGAGATAATCAATGGATACATACCAATGCCGAATTATGCAAAAAAAAATCTCCTTTTAAAAAACCCGTCGCGCATGGATTCTTAATACTATCTCTAGCTTCTAAATTTTGTTATGAAACATTTAAATTAAAAAATGTTAGTATGGGGGTTAATTATGGATTAGATAAAGTTAGATTTATGAATCCGACTATTGTAGGCTCACTTTTAAGAGGTAGAGTTCAACTAGTTTCGTCAGAAGAAATCCAAAATGGGATAAAATATAAAATGAAAATAACTTTTGAATTAAAAGACAAAGAAAAACCTGCTTGTGTTGCTGAATTTATAGCAATAGCATATAATCAAAAAAACTAATAATTATGAGTTCTGTATTATACGAAGTAAAAAATAGTGTAGCCTTAATAACATTAAATAGACCAGAAAAATACAATGCTGTAAACGATAGCTTAACAGAGTTACTTAGTGTTTATTTATGTAAAGCTAAAGAAGATACTGATGTAAGAGCAGTTATAATTACAGGTTCAGGAAATGGCTTTTGTGCTGGTGCAGACATGAGTGCTTTTGGTAGTGATAAAACACCTGAGCAAGGAAGAGATAATATAATTAATACTTTTCAACCATTGATGCGCAAGTTTCAACAACTAAGTAAGCCTATTATTGGAGCTATAAATGGAAGTGCAGCGGGAGTTGGAGCTTCACTAGCGCTTGCTTGCGATTTTAGAGTTATGGGGCCAAAAAGCTCTATTTATTTTGCATTCATAAATATAGGATTAGGACCAGATGGTGGTGGAAGTTGGTTACTAACTAGACTTATTGGGTATAGTAAAGCATTAGAAATTGCAATAAGTGGTAAAAAAATATTTGGGGAACAATGTAATAAGTTAGGATTAACGAATAAATTAGTTGATGACCAAGATGTACTAGCTAAAGCTATAGAATGGGCTGAAGAATTATCTAAAAAACCCACACTAACTATTGGTTTAACTAAAGAAGATTTAATATTTTCAGAATGCAATTCTTTGCATGACACAATTGCATTTGAAGCACAACAACAAGTTAAGGCTTTTAAAACTGAAGATCATAAAGAAGGAGTTAGAGCATTTATTGGTAAAAGAACACCAAATTTTAAAGGAAAATAAAAAATGAAATTTGAACAAATTAAAATAAAGATTAAAGATTTTGTAGAGCAAGAGTTATATACACTTGAACCCTGGATACTAAACTCAGAGTGGAATGAAAAATTACCTAAACTAAATGAACTTAGAGAAAAGGTCAAAAGCATTGGTTTATGGTTACCACAAATACCAAAAAAATATGGAGGTTTGGGATTAACTAATGCTGAGCACGGAGAGATCTGTGAAATTTTAGGTTCTAGTCCTTATGGCCTATATGTTTTCAATTGCCAAGCACCAGATGCAGGGAATATGGAAATACTTATAGAATTTGGGACCAAAGAACAACAACAAAAATATTTGAAACCTCTTTTAAATGGAGATATTAGGAGTTGTTTTGCTATGACAGAACCTGATCATGCGGGGTCTAACCCAGTAAGAATGGGGACTATTGCGAAAAAAGAAAAAGGGAATTATATTATAAATGGCCATAAGTGGTTTACATCTAGTTTTGACGGAGCAGAGTTTGCAATAGTGATGTTGATCTCTGACCCTGAAAATGATAATATTCACAAAAGAGCAAGTCAAGTAATTGTTCCTATAAATACAGACGGGGTAGAGTTTGTTAGAAATGTTCAAATTATGGGACATGCAGGAGCAGGATGGGAAAGTCATGCAGAAATAAAATTCAATAATGTTGTAGTACCTCAAAGTAATGTGCTTGGTGCAGATGGAGAAGGATTCTCAATTGCTCAAAAAAGATTAGGCCCAGGACGTATTCATCATTGTATGCGATGGATGGGAATATGTGAAAGATCTTTTGATTTAATGTGTAAAAGAGCAGTGTCTAGAGAACTAGCAGATGGACAGACTTTAGCAGATAAACAAACTATTCAAAATTGGATTGCAGAATCACGAGCAGAAATAAATGCAGCAAGATTATTGATAAAAGATGCAGCTTTTAAAATTGATACTCAAGGGGCATATAAGACAAGAAATGAAATATCAATTATAAAATTTTACGCAGCTAATGTTATGCAAAATGTTGTTGACAGAGCAATACAAGTACATGGAGCATTGGGAATTACTGACGATACAATTCTAGCAGCTTACTACAGGCATGAACGTGCATCGAGAATTTATGATGGAGCAGATGAAGTTCACAAAAGTAGACTCGCCAGACAAATTTTAAAAACTTACAAAGTCGTGTAGTTTGTAAAACAATTAGTTATACATGAATAATATAAAGACAGATAAGCCTATTAATATTAGAAGAGGAGAAGAGTTAGATATTCTCAAGCTCCAAAAGTATTTATCAATTAACTTATCAAAATTCACTAATATTGAAATCTCACAATTTCCAAATGGATTTTCAAATTTAACTTATTTAATTAAGCAAGATTCAACAGAATACATTCTAAGAAGGGGGCCTCATGGTGCGACAGTAAAATCAGGGCATGATATGCATAGAGAGTTTAAGATCTTGACAAAACTAAAACAAGTTTACAGCAAGGTTCCTAAAACAATTCACTATTGTGAAGATAAATCTATAATTGGTGCACCATTTTATTTAATGGAGAGAGTTAGAGGAGTAATATTAAGATCAAATAATATAAGTGATAAATTAATTTCACCCGAGAAAATGTCAAAAATCGCGGACAGTTTTATCGAAAATTTTAATGAAATACATTCGATTGATATATATAAAACGAAATTAAACGAAATTGGCAAAGCTGGCGGTTATAATAAAAGACAAATCGAAGGTTGGGTTAAAAGATATGAAAAGTCAAAAGTTGATGATTTTCCATTATTAGAAAAAACAGCTAAATGGCTATATAATAACACACCTAACGATGATTTAACTTCTTTAATTCATAATGATTACAAGTATGATAATATAGTTTTAGATACAAATGATTTATCTCAAATTAGATCTGTTTTAGATTGGGAAATGTGTACAATAGGAAATCCATTAATGGATCTTGGTACTACCCTGGGGTATTGGACTAACCATAATGACACTGATCTTATGAAAAAATTAAATTTTAATCCAAGTTCAGTAATTGGAAACCCAACTAGAGAAGAACTTGTCCATAGATACTCTCTTAAATCAAATAAAAATATAAATAATATAATATTCTATTATGTGTATGGTGTGTTTAAAATATCCATAATAGTTCAACAAATCTATTATAGGTACAAACTTGGCCTAACTAAAGATAAAAGATTTGAGAAGCTAGACATAGTAATAAATGATTTAGCACTAGTTGCTAATCAAGCAATAGAAAGAAAAAAGATAGACAACTTATTTTAATAATTACTTAACTAGATATGTTGAAATAAAAAGTAGTTAATTAAGTTATACTTAATCCACTTTCTATGTTAATATTTTCTGTTGAGAGGAAAACCTCATTATCATTCTGATCTTTTGTAAGCAAAACCATTCCTTGGCTTGTTACACCAGCAATTATTTTAGATTCTAGATTCGTTAAAACAACTACTTTTGTACCGATTATTTTTGCTGGATCATATGATTTAGCAATTCCACTTACTATAGATCTAACTTCGTTTCCAATGTCAATTTTTAGTGAAAGAAGTTTTTTGGATTTTTGGATTTTCGAAGCTTCTAAAATTGTTCCTATTTTAAGACTAGCTTTAGAAAAATCTGAGTAGCTTATTTCTTTTTTTTTATTTGGAATAGCTCTAGATTTCTTAGAATTATTAAGTTTTATAATTTGAAAATCAATCTCTTTATCCTCAATTTTACTAAATAATAATTCAGCTTTATTAATTATAACTCCTGTACTAACAATTAACTTTTTTTGAGATAAATTCTCCCAAGACCATTCTAAAGTATGAGATTTGGAGTTTAACATAGATTGTAGCTTAATAGATGTCTTTGGTAAAAAAGGTTCACATATTACAGATAATATAGCTGATATTTGTAAAGAGACATACATTACTGTTTCAACTCTTATTTTATCTTCTTTTATGACTTTCCAAGGCTCCTGCTCAGCAAGGTATTTATTACCAATTCTAGCAATGTTAATTAACTCGTTACACGCTTCTCTAAATCTATAATTATGTACGGATTTTTCGATTTTAGATATTGATTCATAGATAGTGTCCAATACTTGAATATCAATATCTAAAAATTTGTTTTTGTCTGGAACAGAACCTTCATAATATTTGTTCGTAAGTACTACTACTCGATTAATGAAATTTCCAAAAATAGCAACTAGTTCATTATTGTTTTTAGCCTGAAAATCTTTCCAGGTAAAGTCATTATCTTTAGTCTCAGGCGCATTAGAGGTTAAAACATACCTAAGTACATCTTGTTTTTCCGGGAAATCAATTAAGTATTCTGGTAACCAAACAGCCCAGTTTTTTGAAGTAGATATTTTATCTCCTTCTAAATTTAAGAACTCATTAGCAGGAACGTTTTTTGGTAAAATATAAGATCCCTCTGCTTTAAGCATTGCCGGGAATATAATACAGTGAAAAACGATATTATCTTTACCAATAAAATGTACTAGTTCTGTATCAGGATCCTTCCAATAACTTTCCCAGTTTTTATTATTTTCTTTCGCCCATTCTATTGTTGATGATATATAACCAATTGGAGCATCAAACCAAACATACAATACTTTACCTTCGGCATCATGTCAATGGAACTGGAACACCCCATTCTAAATCTCTAGTTACCGCTCTAGGTCTTAAACCATCATCTAACCAAGATTTACACTGTCCATATACATTAGATTTCCAGTCAGACTTGTGACTTTTTAAAATCCAGTCTTCTAAGAATGATTGATGAGCATCTAATTTTAGATACCAGTGTTTAGTTTTTTTAAGCTGTGGACTAAGTCCAGTTAAAGAAGATTTAGGGTTTATTAAGTCTATCGCATTATGACTAGTTCCACACTTCTCACATTGGTCACCATAAGAATCTGGATTATGACATTTAGGACATGTACCAACTATGAATCTGTCAGCTAAAAATTGGTTCGCAGATTCGTCATAGAACTGTTCAGATTCAATCTCACTAAATTGGTTATTATCATTTAATTTGTACGAAAAAATCGCTAGCAGTCTTATGATGAATTTTAGAAGAAGTTCGTAGAATAATTATCAAATGAAATTCCAAATTCAACAAAGGAATCTTTAATTATCGTATGGTATTTATCAACTATAACTTGAGGATTAACTCCTTCTTTTTTAGCTTTTAAGGTAATAGGAACACCATGCTCATCACTACCACAAACAAATAACACATCATTTCCTTTAATTCTTAAAAACCTTGAATAAATATCTGCAGGAATATAAACTCCAGCAAGATGGCCTATATGAATAGGTCCATTTGTATAAGGTAATGCCGCTGTTATTGTGTATCTTTTACTCAAAGTATATTTATTGGTATATCTGTAAAAGTAAACATTTTATCAGTTAATATAAAAATGATTTTTATATAACTTTAATATATTAACATTATTTATTATTATGAAATTTAAAATTATATATTATACTTTTATTTATATTACTATTATTATAAATATGACAGTTCATAGCCAAACAGATTATAAGACATCAAGCAAGTTGAAAACAAAATTAATACAACCTGAGTATCTAAAATCTGGTGATACAATATCAATTGTAGCTCCTTCAGGGGTGCTGAACGATTTCGAAAATAAAATCAAACTAGCAATAGAAATATTTGAAGGCTGGGGACTTAATGTAAAATTAGGTAAACATATTTATAATAAAAATGGTCATTTTGCAGGAACTGATAAGCAAAGAGCAAGTGACTTTCAAATAGCCCTAGACAACAAAAACATTAAAGCTATATGGTGTGCAAGAGGTGGTTACGGTACAGTTAGAATTATTGATGATTTGAGTTTCAAAACCTATTTAAAAAATCCTAAATGGATTATAGGTTTTTCAGATATAACAGTAATTCACAATAGGCTAAATATTCTTAACAGTGAATCCATTCATGCTATTATGCCTTCTGGAATTGAAAACTTAGAACCTAGTAATGAATCCATAACTAAATTGAAAAACATTTTATTTGGGAAAGGTTTATCTTATACGATAAGTTCAAATAAAAATAATAAAAAAGGGGATACACGGGGAGTTCTTGTTGGAGGTAATCTCACTCTTATTCAAACTTTAATTGGCTCAAATACTCAATTAGAAACAGATAATAAAATACTGTTTATTGAAGACGTTGGTGAGTATGCATATCATATTGACAGAATGCTACATAGCTTGAAAAGATCTGGGTATTTTGAAAAATGTAGTGGGTTAATAGTCGGTCAAATTAGTGATATTAAGAAAAATAGCACAGATTTTGGGATGACTATAAATGAACTAATATTAGATTTACTAAAAGAATATGATTTTCCTGTTTTATTTGATTTTCCTGCTGGACACGAAAAATTAAACTATCCAATGATTTTAGGCAGAGAAGTAAGACTTAGTGTTAGTGAAAGCGAAAGTGAAGTTGATTTTTATAACTAAGATTTTATATTTTCTAAAAATAATAAAGCTTTGTCAATATTTTCTATTTTTTTGATGGTCAACACTAATTTAGATCCATTTAAAGTTGACTTTTCTTTAAGATTACAATTTTGAGAATTTAAACTCACAAAATTTAAAATTGAAGTGAAAATAGAGGACTTAAAGTAATTACTATTTTTGTCTTTTATGAAATAAGCCTTCATAATTCCTTTTTTCATAACTAGTTTTTCAAAACCTAACTCTATTGCAGCCCATTTAATCTTAACAGTCATTAAAAGATCTTCAACTTGATATGGAATATTTCCAAATCTATCCTCTAGCATTATTTCGAAATTACTAAGTTGTGATACATTAAATATTTTATTTAGCTCTGAATAAAGCTGTAACCTTTCATTTACAGATTTTATATATGAATCTGGAAATAATAATTCAAAATCTGTATCTATAGAAACTTCTCTCACATAATCTTCAGGCTTTTCATCACTATACAAATCTTTAAATTCATTTTGCTTAAGCTCTGTTATAGTTTCATTTAATATCTTTTGATAAGTTTCAAACCCCATGTCGTTAATAAATCCACTTTGTTCTCCTCCAAGTAAATCTCCTGCACCTCTAATTTCTAAATCCTTCATAGCTATATTAAATCCACTGCCTAATGCTGTATGTTCTTCCAAAGCGGTAATTCGTTTTCTTGCATCATCAGTCATGGTTGAGTAATCAGGAGTTATGAAATAACAGAAAGCTCTTTTATTAGTTCTACCTACCCTACCCCTCATTTGATGTAAATCGCTTAAACCAAAATTATTAGCATTATTTATAAAAATAGTATTTGCATTAGGTACATCTAAGCCACTTTCAACAATCGTAGTACTCACCAATACATCGAAAGATCCATCCATAAAGTCCAACATTAATTGCTCTAGTTTCTTGCCTTCAAGTCTTCCGTGACCAACTTTTATTTTTGCTTCGGGAACTAATCTTTGTATTAAACCAGCAACTTCATTAATGTTTTCAATTCTATTATGAATAAAAAATACTTGACCTGCTCTAAGGATTTCTAATGTAATAGCATCTCTAATTATAGTTTCACTAAAACGAACAACTTCACTTGAGATTGGATACCTATTCGGCGGGGGAGTATTTATTATAGATAAATCTCTAGCAGCCATTAAACTAAACTGAAGTGTCCTTGGAATCGGAGTAGCCGATAAAGTTAAAACATCAACATTTTCTTTAATATTTTTTAATTTTTCTTTAATTGAGACTCCAAACTTTTGCTCTTCATCAACAATTAACAAACCTAAGTCTTTAAAATTTATATTTTTATTAACTAGTTGATGGGTCCCAATTATGATATCTATTTTACCATTAGATATTTCTTCGATAATATTTTTTTTATCAGATGGACTTCTGAATCTATTTAGATAATCTATAGACACTGGAAAATCTCTTAATCTGGAAGAAAATGTTTTGTAATGTTGAAAAGCTAATATCGTAGTAGGTACCAAAATAGCTACTTGTTTGTTATTATCAACAGCTTTAAAAGCAGCTCTAATTGCTATTTCAGTTTTTCCAAAACCAACATCACCGCAAATCAACCTGTCCATTGGACGAAGACTTTCCATGTCTTTTTTAACATCTGCAGTAGAGCTTACTTGATCAGGTGTGTCTTCATAAATAAAAGAGGCCTCTAATTCATGCTGAAGAGAACTATCTTGGGAATATTGAAACCCTTTTTGATTTTTTCTTTTCGCATATAGCTTAATTAAATCATAAGCAATTACTTTAACTTTTGATCTTGTCTTTTGCTTTAATATTTTCCAAGCTTTACTACCTAATTTGTATATTTTTGGAGCTTTGCCATCTTTACTATTATACTTGGTTATTTTGTGTAAAGAATGTATACTAAGATATAAGGTATCTCTATCTCCATAAATCAACTTTATTGATTCTTGCATTTTCCCTTCAACATCAATTTTTTTTAAGCCTCCAAATTTACCAATACCATGGTCAATATGAGTGATATAGTCTCCTACTTTTAACTTTGTAAGCTCTTTTATATTTAACGCTTGTTTTTTAGCGTAAACATCTTTTATTTTATACTTATGGTATCTGTCAAATACCTGGTGATCTGTATAACAAATTATTTTATTATCATTATCAATAAAACCTTTAAAAAGAGGAAGAATAACTGGGATATAATTTACATCTAAATCAAGATTATCAAAAATATCTGTGAATCTATTTTGTTGCTGTTTATTAGCACAGCATAAGTAATTTTTAAATCCAAGTTTAGCATAACTATTCAAATTATCAATTAATAACTCGAAGGATTTATTAAAAGATGGCTGAGGCTTGGTATTATAATTAATTATATTATTACTAAAAATAGAATTTGATCCTATTTCAACTAATTTATGTTTAATTAAGCTTTTTTTAATCTCTTTAGATGAGCTAAATAACTCTTTTGGTTGTAGTTGAACAGTAGTGCTAGACAGTTCTTTATATATTGTAACAGACTTGTCAAATAAAGTTTTAATTTCATTTAACAAAAACTTTGAACTCTTAGAAAATACTATACTTTCTGAAGGTAAAATATCCAGAAAACTTATTCTGTTTTCTATTTTTATATCTGATTGAATATTGGGGATTATTTTAATGTCATTATAACTAGTAATTGAAAGTTGAGATTCTAAATCAAATGATCTTATTCTAGTAATTTCATCTCCAAAAAATTCAATTCTATATGGCTCGTTATTCGAAAAAGAGAAGACATCAATGATCCCTCCTCTTACAGAAAAGTCACCAGGCTGAGTTACAAAATCTACCCTAGAGAATTCGTACTCAAATAGCATCTCATTAATAAAATCTATAGATAATTCATCTCCGACTTTAATTCCGAGTGTGTTTTTCTGCAGTTCTAATTTTGTAACTACTTTTTCAAATAAAGCTTTATAGTAGGTAACTACAATAAAACTTTCATTAACTGAATTAATCTTGTTAAGAACATCTGCTCTTAATAGGATATTTGAGTTATCAATATTGTTAGATGAATATGGGTTTTTATAACTCTCGGGATAAAAAAGAACCTTATTGTTGTTTAATTTTTCTAAATCATTGAAATGATACGCAGCAGTATCTTTATCCTCTAAGATAAATAAAATTGAAGTTGATTTTTTAGAAAAAATTGATGATATCACGAAGGATAATGAAGAACCAACTAACCCTTTTAAAAGTGTATTATTTTCATTTTTAGATATAGAAGTTTCAAGTTTTTGCATTTGCAAAGACTCAGCTAAAGATTGCGAGATATCTATATTACTCACTTTTTAAATTTTGATGCAAATATAAAATTTGAAATTTGAAATTTAATTATTATTCATGAAATATTTCAACTTTTTTACCATGTCTGAACTACCACAATAAAATGGTATACGCTGATGTAATTTACTAGGCTTGATATCTAGTATTCTGGAGTATCCATCAGTTGCTATCCCATAGGCTTGTTCACAAATAAATGCGATTGGGTTACATTCATATAATAATCTCAACTTACCACTAGTGTTTTTTGAGGTATTTGGATACATATATATGCCACCCTTAATCATATTTCTATGAAAATCAGAAACTAGAGATCCAATATACCTTGATGTATAAGCTGATTTATCTGTTTCACTTTGACAATACTTGATGTAATCTTTTACACCCTTTGGAAATTGCACATAGTTACCCTCATTTATGGAATAAATACTTCCATTTGCAGGAAATGTAATTTTTGGGTGGGATAAATAAAAAGTTCCAATAGCAGGGTTTAATGTAAATCCGTTAACTCCATGACCTGTTGTATAAACCAACATTGTAGAGGTTCCGTAAATAATATAACCAGCAGCTACCTGCTTACAACCTTCTTGAAGGAAATCATCAAGAACTACTTTAGATCCTGTTTTACTAACTCTTTTATAAATGGAGAAAATTGTGCCTACAGAAACATTAACATCGATGTTAGATGATCCATCAAGCGGATCAATTAAAACGACATATTTATTATTGTTTAATTCATCAAGACTATTGATTGATATAAAATCCTCTTCTTCTTCACTAGCAATACCACAGACAATATTTCTATTTCTTAAAGCATTTATAAATATATTATTAGCATAAAAATCAAGCTTTTGTTGTTCTTCACCTTGAGTATTTATAGTATTTCGATCTCCAATTATATCCACAAGGCCTGCTTTATTGACTTGGAAGTTTACAACTTTAGCTGCTAGTCTTATAGAATTAATTAATGATGAAAGTTCGCCGGAGGAATATTGAAAAGATTTTTGATTTTCAATAATAAATTCTCCGAGAGTTTGGTTTTTATTTGTCAAAACGTAAATCTTAATATTTTTTAAATTTAGATATAAATTTTTATTATATACCTATATTTGAGAATATATTTAGATTATGAAAATTATAATAAAAGAGGCTAAAAAAGAGGATATGAAAGATGTAATAGCCCTTATAAAAGAGTTAGCTAAATTTGAGAAAGAACCTAAAGAAGTTGACATTGACTCTACAATACTTATCAACGATGGGTTTATAAAAAATTCATACTTTAAATGTTTTGTAGCAAAAAATGATAACAAAACAATTGGAGCTGCTGTAATATATAATAGATATTCTACATGGAAAGGTAGAACTATTCATCTTGAAGATTTAATAGTCACAGAAAGAATGAGAGGTAACGGAATTGGAAGTTTACTGTTTGATTCAGTCATTAATTATGCTAAAAAGTTAAATGTTAAAAGAGTATCCTGGGAGGTGATTAATTGGAATGAGAAAGCAATAAAATTTTACCATAAAAAAGGAGCGCTAATAAAAAAAGACTGGAGTATTTTTCACCTAGATAATAATGGATTAAAAAAATATAAATAAACTATGCAAATTTTAAAATTTGGAGGTGCATCTATAAAAAACTCGACTAATATTAAAAAAGTTGCTGAAATAATCAATACAATTGACTGTAGTAATACAATCATAATTGTATCAGCGATAGGCAAAACAACTAATGCATTTGAGAATATTATTGAATTATATCTTGAGGACAGTGACGAATTTAAAAATTCAATAAATGAATTACATGAGTTTCATATTAAAATATTAAATGAATTATTTACAAAAAATCATGCTATCTATAAAATAATAAAAGAGGATTTTATGGAGATTCATAATTTTTTTAAAAAGAACAAGTCACCAAACTATAATTTTATTTATGACCAAGTAATATCATATGGAGAGATTTTATCATCAAAAATATTAAATGAATATCTTAATTTTATTGATATAAAAAGCAGCTTTAAAGATGTTAGAGAATTGATTAAAACGGATTCATATTACAGGAATTCAAATATTAATTGGAAGATCACTAAAAAAAATATTCTGGCAACAAATTTTAATCCAAACATAACCTTAACTCAAGGTTTTATCGCCAGTAATGAAGATAATTTTACGACAACAATGGGTAGGGAAGCTAGCGATTATACTGCTGCTGTATTTGCGTACTGTTTAAGCGCAAACTCAGTAACTATTTGGAAAGATGTAGATGGTATTTTAAATGCAGATCCTAAAAAATTCAAAAACACTGTCCTCTTAGAAAAAATTTCTTATGACGAGGCGATTGAATTAGCCTTTTATGGTGCTTCTGTCGTACACCCAAAAACTATTCAGCCATTACAAAAAAAAGAAATTCCTTTATATGTAAAATCCTACAATAACCCTAATGCAATTGGGACATGCGTTAGCAAATCAAAGGAGCTATTCCCTAAAATTCCTTGCTATATTTTAAAAGAGAATCAAATTTTAATAAGTATTTCTTCCCTAGATTTTTCGTTTACAATTAATGATAAAACAAAATCAATTTTAAATTTATTATCTAACTATAAAATAAAAATAAACTTAACTCAGAACTCCGCAATTAGCCTAACTTTATGTGTTGATGATAACTATAGTAATATTGATAAATTAATAAATGAGTTGAAATCTAATTTCAAAATTCATATTGAAAAAAAATTAAAGTTATATACTGTTAGAAATTTAGAAAAAAAATCTGTTGATCAGTTTAAAAAAGATAAAAACATAATAATTGAACAATTATACAACAACACTTTACAGTTTATTTGCAGCTAAAACCTAAGCTCTTTTATCAATAAAATCAATGCAATATTTTTTTATATCCTCTCTCACAGCTCTAAAGTTTTCTAAAAATAAATCTGATTTACTGTCTGTTTTTGAAGGGTCTGAAAAATTCTTATGAATCTTAATAGCGTCTTTAAAATCAACCAAAGGGCAGCTTTCCTTAGCATGATCGCAAACAGTGATTATATAATCAAAGTCAATAGATAAGTATTCGTCTATGTGATTTGAGGAGTAATTTGAAATGTCAATATTATCTTCTTTCATGATCTCAATTGCAGTCGGATTGACTCCATGTACCTCCACACCAGCACTATAAATTTTAAATCTTGAGGTTGCATATAATTCTAGATAGCCATGTGCCATTTGACTTCTACAAGAGTTTCCCGTGCATAGTACTAAAATGTTTTTCATATTAATTTAAAATAAGTTTCAATTTTATCTACAATAATTTGAGATAATTTAATATTACTTTCAAAAGTCCAGCCAGCAATATGAGGAGTAATAATCACATTTTTTAAAGAATTTAATTTATAAAAATCTTCATTTTTATCATTTATGATTTCAGTAAATGAAGAACTTTCAATGTCCAGTACATCAAGACCTGCTCCTAAAACCTTCTTAGTTTTTAAAGCTTCAATTAAATCTGTAGTATTAACTATAGTTCCTCTACTTGTGTTTAACAGCCAAAAAGGTTTATTAAATTTTTCAATAAAAATTTTATTAAATAAATTAAATGTTAAATTTGTCTGTGGTAAGTGTAGACTAAGAACATCAGCATTTTCGAAAATGTTATCTAAAGAAGATTTTTTCGCAATATCACTTTTAATATTGTCATTTACATCGTAAAAAATTACATTACAATTAAAGGCAGCTATTTTTTTTGCAAAACTTTTTCCAGTATTACCCAAGCCCAATATAGCTACTGTCTTGCCCTCTAATTCATAACCTCTATTTTGTTCTCTAATCCATAATCCTTTTTTAACTTCTATTGATGAGGTGTTAATATTATTTAACAAAGATAGAAGTAAACCCATGGCATGTTCTCCAACAGCGTTACTATTACCTTCGGGAGATGATATGATTCTAATATTTTTAGTTCTGGCGTGTTCTAAATCAATATTTTCTATTCCAGACCCCACTCTAGCTATAAACTTTAAGTTGGTAGCTTTGTCTATAAATACTTTATCAATTTTAAACCTGCTACGCAAAATTAATCCATCATAATTCTTAATAATCAAGCCTATATCATTTTTTGATGAAATAAAATCAGTATGATTAACATGACCATTTTTTGTTAACATTGGAATTAGTGATGGATGATTTGAATCAATATGAAGAATCTTCATTAAAAAGGCAATATTAATTTAGCAATATAGAAGTAAATTAAAATACCAAAAATATCATTACTTGTGGTAATAAATGGGCCAGTTGCTATTGCTGGATCTATACCTCTTTTATCTAAAAAAAGTGGAATAAAAGTACCTATAATTCCAGCTACAATAATTACAATCACTAATGAAATCGAAATAGCTAAAGCGACCAGATATTCATCTGGATTCCATGTGATAATAAATAAAAATAAAATGATAGCTAAAATAACTCCATTTAATATGGATAAAAAAGTCTCTTTTAGTAGCCTATTATTCACACTACCTCTTATATCATCATTAGCGAGTCCTTGTACAATAATTGCACTTGATTGTACGCCAACATTTCCTGCCATTGCCGCAATTAAAGGAGTGAAATAAAATAAGATCGGATGTTTAAGCAGGATAACGTCAAACGTTCCCATTACTATCGCTGCGCCTATCCCTCCTAAGAGACCTAAAAGCAGCCAAGGAAGTCTAGCGCGAGATAATTGCAATATTGTATCATCAACATCAACATCCTGCAGTATACCAGCTGCTAATTGATAATCTTTTTCAGCTTCTTCTTTAATTAAATCAACAATGTCATCTATAGTAATACGACCCAACAAAGTATTTTCATCATCAACAACAGGGATAGCTTCTAAATCATATTTTTGCATAATATTTGCGACACTCTCTGCTTCATCATTAACATTTACAGAATCCACTTTAGTTATATATATTGATTGAATACTTGATCTCGTGTTAGATACTAATAAATCTTTGAGGGATAATCTCCCTACTAATTTATTGTCATCATTAACTACATAAATAGAATGTACTCTGGTAACTTCTGCAGCTTGGATTCGCATTTCCTTGACACATTTAGTTACTGTCCAATTTTCGTTAACTTTAACTAATTCTTTTGCCATAAGGCCTCCAGCGGAGTCTTCATCATATTTTAATAACTCTTTAATATCAGCTTTAAGTTCAGCATCAATTATTTTTGAGATAACTTTCTTTTGAGTCTCAACTGATAATTCGGAAATTATATCCGTAGCGTCATCAGTATCTAATTCTTCAATTTCTTCTGCAATTTCTTTAGGTGAAAGGTTTTTTAGTATTTGTTCTCTAAAATCCTCATCAAGTTCCATAAGAACTTCAGAAGTTTTATCACTTTCTAAAAGTTTGATTATATAAGTTGCCTGCTCAAAATTTAATTCCTCTAAAATTTCTGCAATATCTGCATGATGGAAAGTGCTTAACTTATCTAACAACGATTTATCGTCAGACGAAGTGACTAAAACAATCACTTCACTGATCAGTAAATCAGTTAATTTAAATTTTATATTTTTTTCAACTTTGCTCAAAAAGTCTAATTATTTTTATCGATTAAATCTGTTAAAGAAATAAATTCTTCAACAGATAATTGCTCGGGCCTTAAATCAAAGATAGTATCTTCTCTCAAACTATCGGATAAATTAAAAGTTTTTAAACTATTTCTTAATGTTTTTCTTCTTTGCTGAAAAGACAACTTTACAACTTTAAAAAAAAGTCTCTCATTATAATTAATATCTAATTGTTCTTTTCTGATCAATCTTATTACTGCAGAGGTAACTTTTGGTGGTGGGGTAAATACAGAGGGAGGGACAGAAAACAAGTAATCAGTTTCATAATAGGCTTGGGTCAAAACTGAAAGAATACCATATTTTTTACTCCCTTTTTTTTCACATATTCTTTCAGCTACTTCTTTTTGAAACATCCCAATTAGTTCTGGAACCAGATTTTTGTATTCTAAAGCTTTAAAAATTATTTGAGTTGAAATATTATAAGGAAAATTACCTATAATTGCGAACTTGTTTATAAAAACGTCATCTAATTTTAATTTAAGAAAGTCGCTCTCTAAAATAATAGATGGGTCTATTCCAAGTTTTGTCTTAAGAAAAACCACTGACTCACTATCAATTTCAACTAATTTTAAATCTAATTTTAAATCTAATAAATATTTGGTTAAAACTCCTGTCCCGGGACCAATTTCCATAACATTTGAGTAACCTGACAAGGATAAAGAATTAACAATTTTTCTAGCTATATTTTCATCATTCAAAAAATGTTGACCTAAATATTTTTTTGGCTTGACATTCCTCATATTTAATCGATTATAGAGAATCCTGTATAAGGGACTAGAACCTCAGGGATAACAATCCCTTTTGAAGTTTGGTTATTTTCAATTAGAGTAGCTAAAACTCTAGGTAGTGCCAATGAACTACCATTTAATGTATGTGCTAATTGAGTCTTTCCAGATGAGTTTTTGTATCTTAA
This sequence comes from uncultured Flavobacteriaceae bacterium, assembly GCA_949372955.1. Taxonomy (GTDB): domain Bacteria; phylum Bacteroidota; class Bacteroidia; order Flavobacteriales; family Flavobacteriaceae; genus SGZJ01. Next base: position 72,545 of record CASIAX010000010.1, read on the forward strand.
TTTTAATCTATTTGCTTGAAAAGTCTCAAAATTAGATACAGATGAAACCTCTAGCCATTTATTTTGACCAGCTGAAAACAATTCAAAATCATAAGTAAGACAAGATGTAAATCCTAAATCTGATCCACACAATTTTAAAATTCTAAATGGAAGGTTTAGTTTATTTATAATCGACTTCACGTGATCAACCATACTATCTAGTGCTTCATAAGATTTATCCGGATGTTCGACTCTTAATATTTCGACTTTATCAAACTGATGGAGCCTATTTAAACCCCTGACATGAGAACCGTAACTTCCAGCCTCTCTTCTAAAACAAGGGGTGTAAGAAGTTAATAGTTTAGGCAAATTAGATTCAGCTATTATTTCGTCTCTAAATATATTTGTAGCTGGCACTTCAGCCGTGGGGATTAAATACAAATTGTCTTCTTGAATGTAATACATCATCCCTTCTTTGTCTGGTAATTGACCAGTACCAAAGGCAGATTTCTCGTTTATTAAATGAGGTACTTGAACTTCATTATAACCAGCTTTGGTGTTCATATCTAAGAAGTAAGAAATTAGTGCTCTTTGTAACTTAGCACCTTTACCTTTATATACAGGAAACCCAGCTCCGGTAATTTTATTACCCAATTCAAAATCGATTATATCATACTTTTTTGCTAAATCCCAGTGTGGTAAAGATCCTTTTGGTAAATCTGGCAACTCTCCACCACACATTATTTCAACATTATCCTCTTCGCTTTTCCCTTTAGGAACTGAGTGGTGAGGTATATTAGGTATCTTATATAATAACTGCTGGAGATTGTTTTTTACAGAATTTAATTCTTCATTTAATTTTTTACTAGCTTCTTTTAATTCTACAGTTTTTTCTTTTAAAATAGAGGCTTGATTTACATGACCTTGTTTAAACAAATCACCAATTTCTTTAGAAATTAAATTAGACTGATGCAAGATGTTATCCAACTCAGTTTGAATTTTTCTTTTTTTGGTATCAACATCAATTACGGACTCAATCACGGATGAAGAATCTATGTTTCTTTTTGAAAGTGAATCAACAATTAAATCTTTGTTTTCTCTAATAAAATTTATTTCTAACATAAAAAGTAATAATTATTGCAAATTTATAATAATTGATTTAATATTAAATATTTAGACTATTAATATAACTCAAAGTGGTAACTTTATCTAACTCTAGTTGTTTTTTTAAATCTTCAATTGAACTAAATTTCTTTTCACTTCTAATTCTAGTGATCATTTCTACAGATAAACTCTGATTATAGATGTTTTTATTAAAATCTAAAAAATGAATTTCTATAGACTGATTCTTTCTGTTAAAAGTTGGGTTAGTACCTATGTTCATCATCCCAAAAACACATTTCTCATCAATAAGAGACTTGACTATATAAACTCCATTCTTAGGCACTAATTTGTAAGATTCATCAATTTTAATATTAGCTGTAGGAAATGAAATTGTTTTTCCAATATTATTTCCATGAATAACAGTACCATTAAAAAAGTAATTGTAGCCTAAATAATTGTTAGCTAATTTAATATCGCCATTATTTAGGGCTTTTCTAATTTTTGTAGAACTTATAGCTATGTTATCAATATCTTGAGCTAAGATTTCTGTAACTGTAAAATCATATAGTTCTCCAAACTCTCTAAGCTGCTGAATATTAGCTGTTCTATTTCTTCCAAAATGGTGGTCATAACCAATTATAATATGCTTAGCATTTAACTTGTTAACCAGTATATCTCTAACAAATTCAAGAGCGCTTAGGCGAGAAAACTCTTTAGTAAATTCTTTAATTATTAGAAAATCTAAGTTAAGAGTGTTTAACAAATCTTGCTTTTCGTTAATTGTGTTAATTAATTTAATTTCATTATTACTTTGCAAAACCATTTTTGGATGTGGAAAAAAAGATAACAAAATAGAGACAAGATTATCTGTAGAGGATATAGTCGTTAATTGATTGATTATTTTTCTATGCCCAATATGTACTCCGTCAAACGTACCGATAGTTATTACCGAATGGCTTTTTGAGTTGTAATTTTCTAGTTTCTTTCTAATCAATTTTTTAAATTATAGCTGTTCATTGTTAATGAAATACCACTCATTACAAATGAAAAAATTAAATCACTAACAGTTTCTTTTAATTTTTTAAGATCTGATAACTCTTCATTAGAAAATTTAGATAACACAAAGTTACTTTGATGTCCCTTTTTAAATTCATTCGAAATACCAATTCTTAATCTATTATACTCTGTTGTGTTAAGACAGCTCTCGATGTCTTTCAAGCCGTTATGGCCTCCATTACTTCCGCTAGGTTTTAATCTTAATTTTGCAAATGGTAAATTAAGGTCATCGCTAATGATCAATAAATTACTTATTTCAATTTTTTCAAATTTCAACCAGTATTGTACGGCTGCCCCGCTTAAATTCATATAAGTGTTTGGTTTTAAAAAAATAAAAGATCTACCCTTATATTTATACTTACAAACACTTCCAAAGCTAGCATTTGAAAAATTTAAGTCTAATTTATTGATAAGAAAGTCTAACATATCGAAACCTATATTATGTCTAGTGTTAACATATTCATCTCCAATATTCCCTAAGCCAACAATTAAATATTTTTTCATCTATTAAATATAATACTACAAAAATAAAAAAGCATTCTGACAAATAGCCAGAATGCTTTAAATAACTTAATTAGTGAGTGTATATTTTATTCTGCAGGCTTATCAGCTGAAGCCTCAGCAGATGTTTCTGGTGAGTCACCAGTTTCTTCTGAATCAGAATCTTCATCTTCAAGAGTAGCTTCTACTAAAGCAGCTCTAGCTCTTCTAATTTGACAAACTACAGTGCTATCAGGTTGTAAGAAAGAATAAGAATCATTTAAAATTTCGCGAATATATACTCTTTGCCCGATTTCAAGATTTGAAATATCTATTTCAATATAATCAGGTAAATTTGTTGGAAGAGCTTTAATTCTTAATTTACGTTGATTTTTCTGAAGATTACCACCCATTTTCACTCCAATTGAATTTCCTATAATATTTACTGGAATATTCATAGCTATTGCTTTATCACTAAATAGTTGATAAAAATCAATATGTAAAATTCTATCTGTTACTGGGTGAAATTGTATGTCTTGTAGAACTGCTTCTAATTTCTCTCCACTATCTAAAGCAACTACAACTGTATGCGCTTTTGAAGTATATACTAATTTGGAGAATGCCAACTCTGGTGCAGAGAAATGCATTGGGGTATCTCCTCCGTATATAACGCAAGGTACCTGTCCAGCATTACGTAAGGCTTTTGTTGACTTTTTGCCTACGCTTTCTCTTTTAGATCCGTTAATTGTAATTGATTTCATTGTTTTATTTTAAGGTTAATTATTTACATAATAAAGTTTGAACTTATTGACTCATTATTGTGAACTTTCTTCATAACATCAGCAAATAAATCGGCGCAAGATAACACTTTAATTTTAGAACTTGAATTAATTAACGGAATAGAGTCTGTAACAATTAATTCTTTAAGTTGGGATTTTCTGATATTGTCATAAGCATTACCAGATAAAATTGGATGAGTACATATAGCTCTTACACTTAAGGCTCCTCTTTCTATCATAAGATCAGCAGCTTTTGTAAGAGTACCAGCGGTGTCAACCATATCATCAACTAGAACAACATTTTTTCCATCTACATTACCAATTAATTCCATGTGTGAAATTATATTTGCTTTTGCTCGTTGCTTATAACAAATTACCACATCACTCTCCATGGCCTTCGCATAAGCATAGGCTCGTTTTGACCCTCCCATATCAGGAGATGCTATAGTTAAATTATCTAATTGTAAACTTTGAAGGTATGGTAAGAAGATTGTTGATGCATAAAGATGATCAACTGGGATTTCAAAGAACCCTTGTATTTGATCTGCATGTAAATCCATAGTAATAATTCTTGTAGCTCCTGCAGATTCTAATATTTTAGCTATCATTTTTGCAGCTATAGGTACTCGGGGTTTATCTTTCCTATCTTGTCTAGCCCATCCAAAATAAGGAATTACAGCAGTTATATGTCTAGCAGATGCACGTTTTGCAGCATCAATCATAAGTAGCATTTCCATTAAATTTTCTGAAGATGGATTTGTAGATCCTATAATAAATATTCTAGTCCCACGAATAGATTCCTCATAAGATGGTTGAAATTCACCATCACTATATTTAGAAGTGATGATTTTTCCTAAATCAACACCATAAGCATTGGCAATATTTTTAGCAAGTATTTCAGTCTTAGAACAATGAAATAGTTTAGGTTGGATTTGTGTTTTACTCATTATAATTAGCTGTTAATTAATCTGTTAAAGATGTTGAAAATATTACTAGCTAAAATATAAATTAATTTTCAGTGAGTTGTTATTATATGACCAATATTTTAAGGAATTAATACTTATTATTATTATTTTCGCAATTCCATTAACTTGCTCAAGTGGCGGAATTGGTAGACGCGCTGGATTCAAAATCCAGTGACTTAGGTCGTGTGGGTTCGATTCCCATCTTGAGTACAAAACGGGACAGAACTTCCTTTAAGATCTGTCCCGTTTTTAATTGTTCTGTTAATACGACATTCATAGTATATAAAATGTTGTTGGTATATTAAATTTCACAACTAGTCCTCTAAAAATTATTTTAGATATACTTAATTTTTAAATTAAAAAATGAAACACAATGACATAAGCTATAAAAGTGCTGGTAAATTTGAAGAGAGTAGGTATGAAAAAATACATAATGTAATTTTTGATAATTCTACTATAGCATCATTGGTAGTTGCAAAAGAAATATCCGATTTAATAAAATCAAAACAAGAAAAAAATCAGAAATGTATAATTGGTTTAGCTACAGGGTCCTCACCAATTGCAGTTTATAATGAACTGATAAGAATGCATAAAGAGGAAAAATTAAGTTTTCATAATGTTATCACATTTAACTTAGATGAATATTTGCCAATGCAGAAAAAAGATATTCAAAGTTATTATTATTTTATGCATGAACACCTTTTTGATCATGTAGATCTTTATCCAGAAAATATATATATCCCTGACGGTACGATTTCTAATGAAAATTTATATCAATATTGCATTGACTACGAGCTAAAAATTAGAGAAGCAGGAGGTTTAGATTATCAATTACTTGGAATAGGAAGAACTGGCCATATAGGATTTAATGAGCCTGGATCACACTTAAATTCAGGGACCAGAAGTATTACTTTAGATCACTTAACTAGATCTGATGCAGCTTCCTCTTTTCAAGGAATAGAAAATGTACCACGAATGGCTATTACCATGGGCATTGGTACAGTTATGGCAGCCAAAAGAATTGTTTTGTTAGGTTGGGGTCAACATAAGTCTCAAATTATAAAAGAAGCTATTGAAGGACAGATTTCTTCACAAGTTCCTGCTACATACCTTCAAAATCACCCCAATATAACTTTTGTATTGGATAAAGAAGCTGGAGGTGAATTAACAAGAACTAAAACTCCTTGGCTAGTTAAACCTTGTGTATGGAACGAAGAATTAAAAAGTAAAGCAATTGTTTGGTTATGTGAAAAAACGAATAAGTCCATATTAAAATTAACAGATAAAGATTATAATGACAATAGTATGTCTAGCTTATTAGCTGAACAAGGAAAATCATATAATCTAAATATTGAAATGTTTAATAAACTTCAACATACTATAACTGGTTGGCCAGGTGGAAAACCTAAATCAGATGATTTAAAAAGACCAGAAAGATCAGCTCCAGCAAAAAAAAGAGTACTTATTTTTAGTCCTCATCCGGATGATGATGTTATTTCAATGGGTGGAACATTAGACAGACTTATTGAACAAGGTCATGAAGTTCATGTAGCTTATCAAACATCAGGAAATATTGCTGTTTCAGATCAAGAGGCGTTAAAATTTGCTGAAGTAAGCAATAGTTTAACCAATAACAAAATAACTAGTAGTATTATTGGAGATCTGATTAATAAAAATATTGATTCAATAGACACAAAAAATATTCGAGATCTAAAAGGTCTAATTAGAAGAAGTGAATCTTTAGCTGCAACAAGGTCTCTCAAGCTAATTGATAAAAATGTACATTTTTTAAACCTACCATTTTATGAAACTGGAAAAATAAAAAAAAATAAGCTTTCTGAGGATGATATTTCTGTTATGACAAAAATTATTGAAGATATTAAGCCTCATCAAATATATGCAGCTGGTGATTTAGCGGATCCTCATGGCACGCATAAGGTTTGTTTAAATTCTCTTTTTGAATCCATAGAGCGACTAAAATCAAAAAAATTCATGAATGATTGTTGGATCTGGTTGTATAGAGGAGCTTGGCATGAATGGGAAACATACGAAATTGAAATGGCCGTACCACTAAGCCCTAATCAAGTATTAAAAAAAAGAAATGCTATTTTTTGTCATCAATCTCAAAAAGATGGAGTTATGTTTCAGGGAGATGACTCTAGAGAGTTTTGGTTACGTGCAGAAGAGAGAAATAGATTAACAGCTACTAAATATCACTTACTAGGTTTAGCAGATTATGCTGCTATTGAGGCGTTCAAGAGATATAAATTTTAATAAAAAATCTTTATTTTTTTCTTTTAATAAAAAAAGAATACATTGAGATATAAAAATAATAATATGACAAATAAAAATGCTAATTTATATTGGAAAGAAAATATTAGATACGTTGCTATTTTAATGTTTATATGGTTTTTTGTATCCTTTGGAGCGGGAATATTATTCAAGGATTTTTTAAATGAATTTAAATTTGGTGGATTTAAATTAGGTTTTTGGTTTGCACAACAAGGCTCAATGTATGTGTTTGTTGTTTTAATATTTATATATGTTCGTTTAATGAATAAACTTGATAAAAAATATGGTTATGATAAATAGTTTAATCAACGTAGGAATTGGAGTGCAAAATTGGACTTACATAATAGTTGGTATTACTTTTGCACTTTATATTGGAATAGCTATTTGGTCAAGAGCAGGGTCTACAAAAGAATTTTATATAGCAGGAGGAGGGGTTTCTCCATTGGCTAACGGAATGGCTACTGCTGCTGATTGGATGAGTGCAGCATCATTTATTTCGATGGCTGGTATTATATCCTTTGCAGGATACGACGGAGCTGTTTATTTAATGGGTTGGACAGGTGGATATGTCCTTCTAGCTTTATTGCTAGCACCATATCTTCGAAAGTTTGGAAAATTTACTGTACCTGATTTCATTGGAGATCGTTATTATTCTAATACAGCTCGTTTTGTAGCTGTTCTTTGTGCTCTACTTGTTTCTTTTACTTATGTAGCCGGGCAGATGAGAGGAGTTGGATTAGTTTTTTCACGTTTTTTGGAAGTTGATATAAATACGGGAGTTGTGATTGGTATGATAATAGTTCTCTTTTATGCTGTTATTGGAGGTATGAAGGGAATTACATACACTCAGGTAGCTCAATATTGCGTTCTAATTTTTGCATTTATGGTACCTGCAATTTTTATCTCAATACAAATGACAGGCAACCCAATTCCACAACTAGGATTTGGAGGACAATTGTCGGATGGATCTGGAGTTTTTTTATTAGATAAGTTAGATGGATTAAGTACAGATTTAGGATTTGCTGAGTATACTGAGGGTTCAAAATCTATTATAGATGTATTTTCAATAACTCTTGCATTAATGGTTGGGACAGCTGGATTACCACATGTTATTGTCCGATTTTTTACTGTAAAGCGGGTAAAAGATGCAAGGAAATCTGCAGGAATTGCACTATTACTTATTGTTATTTTATACTCTACTGCACCAGCAGTAGCAGTTTTTGCTAGAACTAATATGATTGAAACTGTTTCTAATCAACCTTATGCATCTGTGCCAGATTGGTTTAAAAAATGGGAAACTACAGGTTTAATAAAATTTACAGATAAAAATAATGATGGATTGATTCAGTATTTAGCCGATAATGATACTAACGAATTAATTGTAGATAATGATATTATGGTTTTAGCTAATCCTGAAATTGCAGAGCTTCCTGACTGGGTAATAGCATTAGTTGCAGCAGGTGCATTAGCAGCAGCTTTATCAACAGCAGCTGGACTATTACTAGTAATTTCTGCATCAGTATCACACGATTTAATAAAGAAAATTATAAATCCAAAAATTTCTGAAAAAAGTGAATTAATTGCGGCACGTTTATCTGCTGTAGTAGCTGTATGTATAGCAGGATATTTTGGTGTTAATCCGCCTGGATTTGTTGCCGCCACCGTAGCATTGGCTTTTGGTTTAGCAGCAGCTTCGTTTTTTCCAGCTATAATCTTAGGTATTTTTTATAAAAAAATGAATAAAGAAGGAGCTATTTCTGGAATGATTATAGGGATATTATTTATGCTTTTTTATATGACCAAATTTAAATTTGGTTGGTTTGGAGGCGGTAGTAAAGCTGACTGGTGGCTTGGAATTTCACCTGAGGGTTTTGGTACTGTGGCCATGATTTTAAATTTTGTTGTTTCTATCACAGTAATGAAATTTACTTCAGATCCACCAAAGTCTGTACAGGACATGGTTGAAAATATTAGAATTCCCAGTGATGCAGGAAAAGCTACACACTAAAGATTAAATAATTTTATGAAAAGAATATTTATAATAGTTCTTATTTTTTTATCAGTATTAACAAGTTGTAAGCAAAACAATTCATTAATTATAGATTTTTCTAATTCTGCGATTGAATATTCGGGTCGTATTGATACTGTAAGTTTACAAGCAGCACAAATTTCATGGTCAGGTAGTTCAGTTAAATTAAATTTTGAAGGCAAATCTGTTCATGCAATGTTTAGTGATGAAAATGGTGAAAATTATTATAATATTTTTATAGATAATAAATTATCTAGTGTTTTAAAACTTGACACAATTAAACGATATTATGAATTAGCATCAAATCTTAAAAAAGGAAAACATTCTGTAGAAATTTTTAAAAGAACTGAATGGGGAAATGGCTTAAGTAATTTCTATGGTTTTAAAATTGATAATGGTGAAATATTACCTAAATCTATTGCTAAGAAAAGAAAAATGGAATTTTTCGGCAATTCCGTTTCAGCTGGGTTTGCTATCGAAGATTTTTCAGGAAGAGATTTATACGATAGTATTTATACTAATAATTATAAAAGTTATACTGCTCTTACCGCAAGACATTATGATGCAAAATATCATTGTATTTGTAAAAGTGGCATAGGGGTTACTATTAGTTGGGATTCCTTAATAATGCCTGAGATATATGATAAATTAATTCCAACAGATTCATCCAGTTTCTGGGACTTTTCAAGTTACAGCCCTGATATTGTTGTGGTTAATTTATTCCAAAATGATTCATGGTTAGTTGAGTTACCTAATCATGAAGAATATATTAAACGTTTTAACAAAACACCCCCAACTGATAATCAACTAATAAATGCTTACCAAAATTTTATTCAAAATTTAAGGAATCAATATCCTAAAGCAAATATTATCTGTACACTTGGAAGTATGGATGCAGCAAAAAAAGATTCAAAATGGATAAAATATATTAAAACAGCTGTTGATAAATTAAAGGACGATAAAATATACACCCATATTATGCCGTATATTGAATCTAATGCTCATCCTTCAGTTGAAGACAATGAAGTTATGTCTAAAGATTTAATAAATTTTATTGACAATCATATAGATTGGTAATTTTTAAATATAAATTAATACTTTTAAATTAAATAAATATTTACATGAGCAATTATCATATAAAACATCTAGAAGAATATTATAAGGTTTACAGGAAATCTGTTCGTGAACCAGAAAATTTTTGGGAAGAAATAGCAGAAGAACATTTTTTATGGAGGAAGAAATGGAATTCAGTTCTGCAATGGGATTTTTCAAAACCAGAAGTTAAGTGGTTTGATGGAGCTAAATTAAATATTACCGAAAATTGTATTGATAGGCATTTAACAACTAGAGGAGATAAAACTGCAATTTTATTTGAACCCAATAATCCTGAAGAAAAAGCTCAACATATCACTTATAATGAACTTCATAAAAGAGTGAATAAACTAGCTAATGTACTTAAGAAAAAAGGAATAAAAAAAGGAGATAGAGTCTGTATTTATATACCAATGATTCCAGAACTAGCTATTTCTGTTCTTGCATGTGCAAGAATTGGTGCAGTTCACTCGGTTGTTTTTGCAGGATTTTCTGCTACTGCATTAGCGACTAGAATTAATGACTCAGATTGTAAAATGGTAATTACAGCAGATGGTTCATTTCGCGGAACTAAAACTATAGATTTAAAAAGTATAGTTGATGAGGCTTTAGAGAATTGTGAGTGTGTTAAAACTGTATTAGTAGTTAAAAGAATAATGACTAATATTAATATGAAAGATGGTCGAGATCATTGGTTAGCTCCATTATTAGAAAATAGTTCAGATCGATGTGAGGCAGAAATAATGGATGCAGAAGATCCTTTATTTATATTATATACCTCTGGATCTACAGGTATGCCAAAGGGAATGGTGCATACTACAGCTGGCTATATGGTCTACACTGCATATACTTTTAAAAATGCATTTCAATATAGAGAAAACGATGTCTATTGGTGTACAGCAGATATAGGATGGATTACAGGTCATAGCTATATAGTTTATGGGCCATTGGCTAACGGAGCTACAACAGTAATGTTTGAAGGTGTCCCAAGTTATCCTGATTATGGACGTTTTTGGGATATTATAGAAAAACATAAAGTAAGTCAATTTTATACTGCTCCTACAGCAATTAGAGCTTTAGCTAAACAAGGATCTTCATTTATTGAAAATTATGATTTGTCGTCGTTAAAAGTATTAGGTTCTGTTGGTGAACCAATTAATGAAGAAGCCTGGCATTGGTATAATGACAATGTTGGAAAGAAAAAAAGCCCAATTATTGACTCTTGGTGGCAAACTGAAACAGGTGGAATAATGATTACGCCTATTCCATACGTAACACCTACCAAACCAACTTATGCTACATTACCTTTTATAGGCATACAACCTTGTTTAATGGATGAAAATAATAAGGAATTAATGGGGAATCAGGTTGAAGGAAAGTTATGTATAAAATTTCCTTGGCCAAGTATAGCTAGAACTATTTGGGGTAATCATAATCGTTATAAAGAAACGTATTTTTCAGCATTTGAAAACAAGTACTTTACAGGGGATGGCGCCCTAAGAGATGAAGTAGGTTATTATAGAATAACAGGAAGGGTTGACGATGTAATAATTGTCTCTGGACACAACTTGGGAACTGCACCTATTGAAGATGCAATTAATGAACACCCAGCTGTAGCAGAGTCTGCAATAGTTGGCTTTCCACATGATATTAAAGGAAGTGCTTTATATGGATATATAACTTTAAAAGATATCGGTGAAACTAGAAATCATGAAAATGTAAGAAAGGAGATTAATCAATTAATAACAGATAGGATTGGTCCAATTGCGAAATTAGATAAAATTCAATTTACTAACGGTTTACCCAAAACTCGTTCTGGAAAAATTATGAGAAGGATTCTAAGAAAAATAGCTTGTAATGAAACGGATCAATTAGGAGATACTAGTACTTTATTAAATGAAGAAGTTGTAAAAGAAATTATCGACAACTCCCTAATTAAATAATGATTTCATTCTGTTGAAAATGAAGAAGCTGGTAAGCCTTCTTTATTAAATAAAGTGGGTACACTAATATCACTCCATGCATATCTACCATAAATTGTCTTTGTAACCTTTAAAGAAGACAGGATAAATATTAAACTAAATAACCTATTATAAATTTATTTTAATGCCTTATTTATTGCTTGTTCTGCTAGTTTTTCCATTGTTAAATAACCATTTATATTTGGATGCACTAAATCATTACCATAGGTGTAGTCTGGGACTTTTAGACCTCCAACATCATCTACCATCGCAGTGTAATAATCTAAATAAATAAATCTATTTTTTTCGGAGAATAATTTTAATTCTTTATTAATTTTAATAATTTTTGGAGCTGGGTATAGACCTGGTTTCCATAAATATTCTATCGCTGGCAAGATTGAAGAGATAATAACCTTAATTCCATTTGCATTAGCAATCTCTGCCATTGATTTGATGTTTCCTATAATATCTTCTTCTGATGTATATCCAGTATTTCCTGCAATATCATTTGTGCCAGCTAAAAGTACTACTACTTTTGGATTTAAGTTCACTACATCTTGTCTAAACCTTAATAGCATTTGAGGAGTTGTTTGACCACCAATTCCTCTATTAATGTACTCTTTATTTGTGAAAAATTCAGGACGCATCCTAACCCATTCCTCAGTAATAGAATTCCCCATAAAAACTACTCTGTTATGATTCTCACTATTTAATAAAAGTTCTAAGTTTGCTTTATCATAACGACTTGTATTTGCAAATTCATTCCAGTTTTGTGAGTTGATTAGTTGACTTGATAAAGCAGCTAAAGTTAGTGCTAGAACTAAATATTTTCTGTTCATTTCTAATTATTTTAAAAAGTTAACTTTAATCTTAAATTTTAATTATTAAATATAAAAAAAAGAAGAGTAGTTTGACCACTCTTCTTTAATTAAATATAAACTAATAGAAGAAAATTATTCTTACATTAATATACTATAATGATTCATGTCTATTTAATTACTTCGACCAATAACATATTTAAACTTACTAACGCATATTTTTAGATTATAATTAGTAGTTCAGTAAAGTTTGTACATTTATAAATCCGCATTATCCAACTCAATAATTTTTCATGTCTTTTATTTAATTTACTCATATACCAAAAAAAAATGTTTAATTTTAAAAAGTAATTTGAGTTTAAAAGTATGAAAGTTAAATATTTTCTTTGGTTGCTATTTTTTGTCTTGACAATTAAAATCAATAGCCAAGAGCTTTACAAGCAATTCAGTTCGGAAAATAGTTCAGATACATTTTCAATGGTTGATACACTAAAAACCCTGTATTTAGAAGGAAACCCAATAAACTATTACCATTGGAATGAAAAACTTGCAGCTTTATACCTAGCACAAATTTCAAAAGTTCAGCCAGAAAAAAAAATAATAACTTGGTTTAAATATTGTCAGCAACTTTTAAAAGCAGGCGAAATTCAGACATGCATTAATGAAATTGAAAATTTAATTATAAGACAACAATTAACTTATCAAGATCTAATTACAAAAGATTTACTACCCATTATCGACTTACTTGCCATTAGCTATTTGAGACTAGGAGAGGTTAATAATTGTCAAAACAATCATAATTCTTACTCTTGTATTTTACCCTTAAAAGATCAAGCCTTTCACATTGATGTAAATGGGTCTAAAAAAGCGATAGAGATTTATACACAGATATATGAAAAATTCCCTAACGACAACTACAAATGGCTTTTGAATTTAGCACATATGAGTATTGGTGAACACCCAAATAATGTTCCTGAAAGATATAGAATAAACTACCCTAATTGGAATATTGAACAGAAAAAAATTAAGGCATTCAAAGAAGTCAGTTTAAAATTGGGGATAGCTCAAGATGGTTTGTCTGGAGGAGTTAGTATCGATGACTTTAACAATGATGGCTTACTCGATATTTTCATAACGTCTTATGGAATGTCTGATCAAAGTAAGTTATATACAAACACTAGTCATGGATTTATCGACACAACTGAAGAAGCAGGGTTATCAGGAATAGTTAGTGGTCTCAATTGCATTCATGCAGACTATAACAACGATGGAAATATAGATATTTTTGTTTTAAGAGGAGCTTGGCTGGGTGAAGGTGGTAATCATCCAAATTCGCTTCTAAAAAATAATGGAGATGGAACTTTTACTGATGTAACAAAAAGTGCAGGGCTACTTTCCTTCCACCCTACTCAAACAGCTTCTTGGGCTGATGTAAACAATGATGGATATTTAGATCTTTTTATTGGAAATGAATCAAACGAAAAACAGTCACATCCTTGTGAGCTATATATAAATCAAAAAGATGGAAGTTTTATAGAAGAATCTTCAAACTACAACCTCTCCTCAATTGAAGGATTTATTAAAGGAGTTGTTTTTGGTGATATTAATAACGATAAGTGGCCAGATCTATATATCTCTGTTATGGGAGGAAATAATTTATTATTCAAGAACAATTTTGGAAAATTTGAAAATATTTCTAAAACAGCAGGTGTTCAAGGACCTAATTTTAGTTTCCCCACTTGGTTTTGGGATGTAAATAATGATGGGTTTAATGATATTTTTGTAGCTAGTTACGATACACGCAACATACAAAATGTAGCTGGAGATTTTGTAAAAGAATTACAAGGAGAAAAAGTTCTATCAGATAAATCTAAACTCTACATTAATAATGGCGATGAAACCTTTAGTGAACAGAGTAATGCTTTTAATATTGATAAAAGTTTTTATGCAATGGGGAGTAATTTTGGAGACCTTGATAATGATGGATGGTTAGATTTTTACATAGGTACAGGCTCACCGGAATTTACTTCTGTTGTTCCTAATAGAATGTTTAGAAATGTAGATGGAATTTCATTCGAAGAAGTAACCTCAGCTGGTGGGTTTGGGCATATTCAAAAAGGACATGGAGTGAGTTTTGCAGATTTAGATAATGACGGAGATCAAGATATTTATGCGGTTTTAGGAGGTGCTTATGAAGGAGATAATTATCCAAATGTTTGTTTTGAAAACCCAATATTTGAGAATAATTGGGTTATACTAAATTTAGAGGGTGTACAGTCAAACCGAAGTGCTATAGGAACTAAACTAAAGCTTGATTTAGATAACGGTAGAACTATTTTTTATACCATTAATACAGGTGGAAGTTTTGGAGCAAACAGTTTACAAGCAGAAATAGGATTGGGTCAAAGTGAAATGATACAAACATTGACCATTATATGGCCAAATTCAGATACACAGATTTTTAACAATGTAGCTGTGAATAAAAAATACAAACTCAGTGAAGGTCAAAACAAATTAATTGAAGTGCCATATGAGAAAGTTCAATTATTAAGTAAAGAATTAAATCATCACAAAAAATAAGCTAATCCTTAATAAGCTTGAATTTTTTAAAATTTTCCATCAGATAATCTGCATATCGTAAAAAACCTAAATCAGTAAGGTGTACTCCGTCTACAGTTCCCTCATTATCTACTAAAAAGTCTTTATTGTCTTTGATATAAAAAATATTTGGAGTACCACTTTTTATTATTTTGTCATACTCATTTTTAAGTGCTGCATTTTCTTGAATCAGTCTGGTTTCTTCAGTTTGATTTAAAAAAGCCGTTGTATACATCAT
Source organism: uncultured Flavobacteriaceae bacterium (assembly GCA_949372955.1). Lineage (GTDB taxonomy): Bacteria > Bacteroidota > Bacteroidia > Flavobacteriales > Flavobacteriaceae > SGZJ01. The sequence goes on from CASIAX010000010.1 coordinate 87,936, forward strand.
GTTTTCCACTAAAACTATAGGCGTGTGTGGGTGGTTAGTTCTAATAATATCTACCAGTGGTCTAACTCTCTCACTAACCTGCTCAGAGTCCATGTTTTGCAAACATTCAATAACATAAAAACGAGCGTCGATTTCAGAAATGAGCTCTACAATAGGTGTTTCCATTCGTCCATTTCCGCTAAATCCATAATTTATACAGTCCACATCCAATTTTCTGGATATAATGTTAGTATGAGCCATTCCAGGACGGGACGCACAGCCACCTTGTGTAATACTTGTTCCGTAGAAAACAATAGGTTTTACAGCACTAGGTGTTGCTTTTTCAATTGATGCTACAGAATCAATACCAACTTCAAGTTTTGTAACGCCATCGTATAAGGGTAAAAATAATTTATACTCTCTAAATTCAGGAGTCATGTTTTTTATTAATTCATATTCATTTATACTATCTGCCGGAATGGATTTATTTTGATATGTCTTAAGTCCAACAAGAGCTCCTGCTGTAGTTACATATCTCCATTTGTTGTTATACTTTGTGTATAAATCGATTCCTTTAATACCGGTAGCTGCCATATGAGACATGTCTAAATCATTTAAAACAGTCCATTTTAAATTAATACTTGTTGAATTCGAGTGAAATCGCACCGTTATTCCTGCGGATGCTTTTGATAAGTCCCAGACTGGTTCTCTTACTTTTTCTTTATATGAAATTGGTAAACGATCATAGGGACTTTCCTTAAGGGAGTCTAAAATAGCTGTTCCTTCAATCAAAAAGTGTTGCCTACCATAGTAGATGATCGTAGAATCTGTTATGATCGTTTCTGTTTGTTGAGAAAATGTCAAAACAGAAAAACTACTAATAAGAACTAGTAAAAAATACTTCATAACTTTTATTTAATATTATTTATGATGGTAAAACACTGTAGTTTATCGTCATTATTTGATACCAATATTTTTCTTTCCATTTGATTAGAAATTATTACAATTTTTTTAGCATCCTTATTGGCAAAAAACCCACTTTGTTGTAGAGTTGAAACTTCAAAAGAGCCATTTCCTTTTCCATACATTAATAATCCATTGCCTGCATCATTTCTAGGGGTTTCTATTTCTGAAACAAACAAGTTTCCAATAGTTACCAAATCTAAATTACCATCTTCGTTAAAATCATCGACAAGAATATCATTTATATTTGACAGTTGTGCCTGAAATGGTAGTGATGATATTTTAAAATTTCCATCTCCTAAATTTTCAACATAAGAAGATGCAAATGTTTTAGCTTTGTAATGTAAAGAATTATCTAAATTATCATCTCCATACACTTGATCTATTTCTAGTGCTGCAAATACATCGTATTTTTTTATTTTATCTTTTAAGTCTGGTATTTGTTGTGCTGAGCATGAAAAACCTCTTAATGGATAATGTTTATTATCATTATAATATCCTAATACAATATCATTTTGTCCATTTAAATCAAAATCGTTATAATAGATGTCAAAAGGTTTTTCTTTAGAGGTTTTATATTTATAATTAAGTCCAAGATTTCCCGCAATAAAGTCAATATCACCATCTCCATCAAAATCCCCTTGTTCTAGGCTAAACCACCAACCGTCAGAATTTTCTAAGCCGTTTTCTTTAACTTTATTAAACATGCCTTTTTCGTTATTAAACACTGTAATAGGCATCCATTCTCCTGCTAATATTATATCTATATCTCCATCATTATCATAGTCACTCCACAATGCATCAGTGACCATACCTAATTTTTTAAATTCTTTTGCTATTTCTTTTGTAACGTTTACCAATTGACCATTGTCATTTCTTAGTATCATACTTGTTGCTGGTAATGGATATTGATGGGGAATATGCCTGCCTCCTACAAAAAGATCCATATCACCATCATTATCATAATCTGATGCCTTCACTACTGAACCACTTTCTGGAATTAAACCAGTAATCTTTCCTCTAGAAAAATTACCATTACCATCATTTATATAAATTCTATCTGTATAATTTATATTTTTATCTTCATACTCATTACCCCCACTTACTACATATAAATCTTGATTACCATCATTGTCTACATCTACAAATATTGCATCAACGTCTTCGAAGGAACTTTGTTTGTCCCAATAATTTGAATTAATTGAATTAAATTTTCCTTCTTTATTTTGTAAATAAAGTTTAGGGCTAAAGCCATTAGCTGCCCCAATAAAGATATCATCTAAACCATCATTATTAATATCCGATTTAGCTAATGCTGGTCCCATTTGAGAAAGTTTGTGCGGTAATAGTACCTGATATTCATAATCATCAAACGAATTTTCTTTATGTGTATAATCAATATCAAATGATTCTGTAGTATTGGTAAAAAATATCTTATTGGATTTTGCTTTAGTCAGATTTGTTTTTTGGTTTTTATTTTCATTCATTCCAATTTTGAAAGTTTTATTTACAGCCAGATTTTTTTTGATTGTTCTAGTGTTGTTTGGCCAATCAATAACCAAACTATCAATTTTAGTCTTGCTTTGAAGTCCAAAATGCACAAATGGTTCGCTTGTAGAATATATTCCTCTAACATTTGTAGTTTCAGAAGTTTGCATATCTCCTTCAGAGTATATGGAAACTCTTGAGCCTAGTACAGGTTTGTTTTCTTTATCATATAATTCAATTCTAATAAAGTTACTATTAGTAATCTTATCTGAATTATTCCGATACAAAAATGCTTCACTATTAATATTATTTATAACTAAATCTAAATCTCCATCATTATCTAGATCTGCATAAGCCGATCCATTTGAAAAAGATTCTTCTTTTAAACCCCATTCGTCCATAACTTTTTCAAATTCAAGATTACCATTATTTTTAAATGCATAATTCTTTAATGGTTGAGATGGAATTAGGCTTGTAATTTCATCTAAATCTAAAATATCAAATACACTTTTGATATTTCCGCCATCAGGGTATTTCTGTAGCCAATCATATCTCTTTTTGTCTATAAAATAAGCTACATTTCTATCTGCATCTGTATTACGAATATCAAAAAGTAATCCGTTTGTTACGTAAGTATCTTTCAATCCATCATTATCAAAATCTGCAATTAAATTTGACCAGCTCCAATCTGTTGCTGCCATTCCTGAAAACTGAGCTACATTACTAAATGTAGAATTTCCGTTATTTAATTGTAGTGCGTTATACATGTATTGATAACTACCACTATCTTCAACAACTTCCCAAAACCTTTTTGGGTTCATACCGCTCATATTTGATTTTAAGCGATAATTATCTTCTGCAACCATATCTACAACAAAAATATCTAGAAGTGCATCATTGTTTATATCAGCAATATCTACACCCATACTATAATAAGACATATGATTTAATGCATTATCAGCAATATTTGTAAAAGTTCCATCTTGGTTATTAATAAATAAGAAATCAGGGGAATAAAAATCATTGGCTATATACAAATCAGTCCATCCATCATTATTTAAATCGCTAGCAGAAACTGCGTTTGGAAATCCTGTTTGCTTTATTCCTGCTTCTTCACTAACATCTATAAAAAAATCTTTACCAGTATTTCTAAATAATTTTAAATGGTATTCAGGTTTTAACAACTCTGTACCAGAAAATATTGAATATCCACCAGGATTTGGTGGTTGAGTTAACAAGAAAAGATCCAGCAATCCATCTTTATTATAATCTAAAAACGTAGCATGTCTAGTTCGTTGTGAATCATCAACCCCATACTTTTTTGCAGACTCTGTAAAAGTGCCATCAGTATTGTTTATGTACAACAAGTTAGTTCTCCATTTTGGATTATCATCATACAGTTCTCTACTAACATAAATATCTACATATCCATCATTGTTAACATCTGCGATTGTAACCCCAGTAGACCAGCCGCCATCGTTGATTATTCCTGATTTTTTAGTAACATCATTGAACTTTAAATTTCCTTGATTTAAATAGAGTTTATCATTAACTAAATTGCCTGCAAAATAGATGTCTTGAAGTCCATCATTGTTAAAATCTCCTATTCCTACTCCAGCTCCTCCGTAAAAATTAGCATATAGTAATATATTTTGATCCTTAGTGTCTTTAATTTTATTATTAAACAGGATTCCTGTTTCCTTAGATTTCAAAATGGTAAAAAGATTTACAGAAGTCTTTTCTGTATCACCATTTGATGCATAGTTAACTAAAAGTAAGTATACACATACAGAAATAATAAAAGAAAATAAAAATAATAATAAAAAGGACTTTTTCATGATTTACATTCAAAATTAAAAAAAATAAAGGAGAGTTTCCTCTCCTTTATTTTTTACTAAATTAATTAAAAATATATAATATTTAAATAGTCTTCAAAATTAATTTACATCCCACCAAACTCTAGTTATTTGATTGTTTGGTCCTTGAGATTGTAATACTGCTTGAAAATTATCCGCATTTACAGAACCTTCAGTAGAAGGATACATTAACCTTCTTGGAATTTCTCCGTTAGTAGTAGTACTTGGATGTGGAGCCTCACCAGCAAAAGGTTGAAGTTCTGGATATCCTGATCTTCTAAAGTTTGAAAAAGATTCAAAGAAATCAAAGAAAGATGCAGCCCAGTATTGTTCTCCAATCATTCTTTCACCCTCTGAAGCAACATATGGATTTGCAGTAAGATAATCATTAATAGTAGAATTATCTACAGTCAAAGATGCATCATAATGCGATCCCCATATTTGCATATTAGCTCTAACACCATCATTATATTTAGTTTCAGCCGATGAGTGATTTCCAGCTGATGCAGCAAATTCCGCTTCTAATAAGGCAGTTTGAGCATAGGAAATAAATACCCATGGTGAAGTAAGAGTTGTAATCGCAGGGTTCACTCTAGCAAAACTATCTGGAGTTTCACCATAAATAGCAAGAAGCTGGTCTTTTTCAAGGCCAAAACGATTTCCTGCTGCAGGACCATTAGGGTCTGCAAGGATATTTAGTCTTGGATCGCCATGATCAGCTAACCAATCATACAATGTTGCTCCTATTCGTGCATTAACATATCTTGGTTGATATACTCCCCAAGCATTCGAATTAAGTTGTTGAGGTCCACTTGTATGACTCATAAAAGCTGTATCTGCACCAGAATCCATTGTTCCACCAGTTATAGCTTTATTTGCCCAAGCGGTTGAAGCAGCTGCATCTACATTTTTAATACGCATCGCTAGACGAAGCATTAATGAATTACCAAACTTTTTCCATTTAGCAGTATCACCACCATAAATTAGATCAGCAGTTCCTAAAGTACTTGAAGAACCTATTTGTGCAACACCTTCTTCTAATTCATTTAACATGTCCATATAGATTTCTTGAGCATCATCATAAGCCGGTCTAATGTTTCCAGTCAGAAACCCGCTTCCAGCATCAAAATATGGAGTATCTCCATATTGATCCACTATTGTATGGAAAAGATATGCTTTCCAAATTCTTGCAATTCCCATTTCAGTTCCCACATTTCCTTCGTTCTCCAACTGAGCAATAATATCAACAACAGACTTAATTGTATTTTGATATGCAACTATCCACCATGCAGCTTGAAGATCTTCACGAATCGTATATATACTCGATTGTGGAAAATCCATATCTATTACTTGTTGAGTTAGTTGTCCTGCACAAAGTATATTTGTGAAAGAATGTTCAAATTCATCACCTGCTGATTTTAAGAATAAATATGCGAATTTTGGATTCACATCTAAATCTGTACTTGCTGTTGGATCTACATTTAGATCCTCAAAGTCATTATCACATGATGTTGTAAATACCACCATGGATAGAGTTATAAATAAAGTTAATAGTTTTTTCATCTTAATTAAAATTTAAGGTTAATTGATAGTCCAAAAGATTTACCTATTGGCATTGAGTTAGCTTCAACCCCTTGGCCATTACGTGTATTGTAGTACGCTTCTGGATCGTGGTTTGGAACTTTGTTTAATAAAAACCCAAGATTATTTCCAACCAAAGACACATTTGCTCTTTGTATAAACATGTCTTTAAGTAAATCATTAGGTATTTGATACGCTAAGCTTAATTGACTAATTCTTATAAAATCATTTTTATAAACATTCTCTTCTCCAAGTTGAGATCTACTTGCACCAAGACTATTTGTTTGATTCCAATATTGATAAATTTGTGATTCTGAAAGGTTTTGAGTTATAGCACCTCCACCTTCTAAAACACCATTAGGAACAAATCCATTTTCTCTACCTCCCGAAGGAACAGTAACTTGATGTAATCCAAACTCTTTCATTGTTTTATTAGTATTAGAAACAATACTTCCTCCAAATTTACCTTCTAAAAAGGTGTTTAAAGTAAAGTTTTTATATCTAAGGTTTGTACCGAATCCCACTTGAGTAGGAGCTACACCTAATCCTAAAACTTTATTTACGTTTTCAGATTTTGCTACTGGAACTCCATCAACTAATTGATGAACAATTCTTCCTTGATCATCTCTTACATATGAATTACCGTAGATAACACCAAATGGTTGTCCCGGCATGTGCCCAATATTCGATTGAAAAAGTTGAGCTACTCCAGCTTGAATAATTCCATTATTCTCATCAGTTGAAACAACTAAACTTTTGTTGTTAGTATAGTTTAAGGATAAACCTAAACCTAAATCTTCTTTATCAATAGCTCTCCAATTTACTAGCAATTCAACACCCTTGTTAGTTATTTCTCCAAGGTTTATTGTTGTACTACTAAATCCAGATGCAGGCGATGCTGCAGCGTTAACAATATCTCTTAATGTTTGATTTGAATAATAAGCAAAATCAACAGATAATTTATTGTCAAATAACTTTAAATCAAGACCGATCTCAGTTTCATTCTTTTCAAAAGGAGTTATAAATGCATTAGGAATGACCCCTCCGTTTATCGCTCCAAGTGGACTTCCTAAATGACCTTGTCCGACTAGACCATAAGTTAAGCCTAAACCGTAAGGATTATTGGCTCCACCAGCAACTTGAGAATATCCACCTCTAATTTTTGCAAAAGAGATAGCTTCAGGAAGCTCTACCATATCGGATAATAATACGGATAAACTAACAGAACCATATAGATCGTTGTTAGGAGTTGTCTTACCCTCTGCTGAAAGCGTTGAAAACCAATCGTTTCTAGCAGTAGCAGTTAAATATATATTATCTGCGAATGAAAATTCAGCAGATCCATATAAAGAATTAATTTTTCTTGCTTGGTATCCGTATAATCCTGATTGACCTGCAGTGTTAAGAACAGTATATAATCCAGGGATTACTACTTGATTTCCAAGAACCCCCGCATTTTCTGCCTTAGCAGAAAAAGTTCCTGCTCCAACAAATCCATTCATTGAAATTTTGTCTGTTATCTTTAAAAAATCAGTTCCTAAAAAAAGATCAGCATCAAACTGGTCAATAGTTTGTGTTTGCTGCATAAGTTGTCCTAGTGGATAAAAACGGATGCCAGGCCAATTTAAATTCGCACCATTAGCCAATGTATTATTATAATGGTTCGTAGCCTTATCAAACCCAGCTTGTCCTCTTATATAAAGAGACTCATTGATATCATATTTTGCACTTACAGCAGACAGTAGTCTTTCTTTCTCAATGGATGTTGGGTTATTGTGTAATGCAAACCATGGGTTTGTTCTATATATGTTAGAATCAGCAATTGACAATTCATTAATACCATCAATGGTACCATTACCATAATCACCAATAAAATCATTTACGTTTATGTTTGGAGCAAGACGTCTAAGAGAGCCGGTAATACTCGCTGGTTCAGTTGAGAAAACAGGCGTTCCTCTTTCGTCCTGATCGCTAAATTTTACACTTGCATTAAATGTTAATTTATCAGAAAGTTTCTGCGTAGTATTAAGAGAAAAAGCAACTCGTTTTAGTTTTGAGGTTTCTGCAACATCTTTACCATCTATATGAGTAGCAGAGAACCTAGTACTTCCTTTATCTGTATTTGAAGTAAGTGCAACAGAGTTTGTGATATTTACACTTGTTGAAAAAACGCGGTTCATATTATCTCCAGCATATTCATAGGGTTGTTGAGAGCCATCATATGTTGTTCTTGGTGCTCCATCCATTCTTGGTCCCCAAGAATTAAATACATCTGATTGATCCGTTGGAAAACCGCCAGCAATACCATTCCCATAGGTTGTTTGAGGGTCATACAAGTCGTTTATAGTAGTAAATACCGTTTGGTTACTTACTTCTATTCCTAAACCATTTTCAGCACTTCTACCATCTTTTGTCTTAATTATTATAACACCATTGGAAGCTCTAGAGCCGTAAAGTGCAGCGGCTGCGCCACCTTTTAAAACACTAATAGATTTAATATCATCAGGGTTAATAGCTGAAAGCCCGTCACCATTATCACTTCCACCCCATTCACCAGCAGAACCTAGCTGCTCATTTTGTAGAGATATACCATCAATAATGTATAAAGGTTGATTATTTCCGTTAAAAGAACTATTTCCTCTAATAACTACCCTGGCAGATCCTTTTATCCCAGTAGAACTATTGCTAATGTTAACACCAGCAACTTTACCCCTTAATGCTTGTAAAGGGCTAGAAGTTTTTACTCGATTTAATTCATCACCCTTAACTTGTGTGATAGAATAACCGATAGATTTAGTCTTCTTTTCAAAACCAAAAGCTGTAACAACAACTTCATCTAAACTCTCAGAACTCTCTTCTAAAGTAGTGCTAATGTTAGATTGTCCGTTAACTGCAATTTCCTTAGACGTGTATCCTAAGTAAGAAAACTGTAGAGTTGCATTTTCACTCATGGTAGTGATTGAGTAAGAACCATCAAAATTGGTAATTGCACCATTTGAAGTTCCTTTTTCAGTTACATTAACACCAGTAAGTGTCATGCTGTCTGAAGCGTCAGTAATAGTTCCACTTACAGTTCCTTGAGCATACATACTTTGAACGCTAAAAACACATAAGATAACTAAACCTTTTAAAAATTTCTTAATCATAGTTTTATGTTAGATTGTTTAATAATGCAAGTAAAAAACGAAAATATACTGATACTCGTAAATAATTTCGACAAATAACATGTATAATAGGATGTTTGTTAAAACTTTGTTAAATACATTTAATCCAAAATAATTTTAAGACTTTCATTATTTACTAGTTCTTTATGGGTAATAAAATAACGATTATGAGGTTTGTTATTTATTTTTAACTCCTTAATAATACCACTACCTTCTTTCTCAATTATAAGTTGATTTTTTTTGTAATATCTATTATCTAACTTAATTGTTATTTTGTCAAAGGAAGGGGTTCCTATAGCATAAATTGGATCAGCAGGACTTATTGGGTAAATACCCATCATGCTGTATATCAACCAAGCTGACATTGTCCCTGTATCATCATTTCCAGGTAAACCTTCTGGTTTGTTACTAAAATACTTTTTAATTAAATGTGATATTTTTTTCTGAGAACGCCATTCCTCTCCCTTAATATAATTAAACAAATACGGATAGACTATATCAGGTTCATTTGCCATATCAAATTGATCATTCTCAAATACATTCAATAACTGTTTTAAGTATTGCTTTTCTCCACCCATTAAATTTACAAGTCCTTTAATATCGTGAGTTAGCATAAATGTATATTGCCAAGAATTACCTTCAATGAATCCTAAATTTTTTTGAAAATTAGCTCCTGTGTTAGGATTAAAAGGGGTTACCCATGAGTCATCCTTACTTTTTGGTCTTAATAAGTTAAAGTTTTTGTCAAAAAGCATTCTATATGATGTTGACCTGCTTTTAAAATAACTTTCATCCTTTTTTTTACCCAATTCTTTAGCAAGTTGTGAAATTGCAAAATCTGCTACATTATATTCTTGAGTTATAGATACTGAGCCACTTTTAGTCGAAGCCGTGGTTAAAAACCCTTTACTATTGTATTCTTTTATTCCCGGGCGTAATAAATTTTTATCTAATTGAGTAGCACTTTTAATCATTGCCTTGTAAGCCTTTTCGATATTAAAGTCTTTTATTCCTCTTAAGTAAGTATCTGCAATAATAATTCCTGCAGGATCTCCAACCATTGTAGTTGTTTCAGTAGAGTTTAATTCCCATTTTGGGAGCCATCCGCTTTCATCATAAATAGATAACATGCTTTTAACCATGTCAGATTGTTGTTTTGGATAGATTAGAGACATTAAGGAATGTAAATTTCGATAGGTATCCCAAAATGAAAAAACAGTATAACGAGTGTCTTTAGTTTTAAGAGTTTTTCGAGTTTTCATCTTGGGATATTCACCATTAATATCATTTAAAATATTGGGGTGAATTAAAGTATGGTACAATGCTGTATAAAAAATAGTTTTATCATCCTTTGTACCACCTTCTACATCAATCCTAGAAAGTAATTCATTCCATTTAGATTTAGTTTGATTATGTATTTTCTCAAATGACAGGCCATTGGTTTCTTTTTCTAAATTATTTCTAGCATTTTCTATACTAACGTAGGAAACCCCAATCATTACTTCAACTTGTGTAGATTCTTTAAAATTATAGCTCATGTAGGCTCCAATACTATCGCCAATTACTTCTTTATAATAGTTTTTATAGGTTCTAGTTTTTCCATTGTATGGCATCCACTGCTTTTCTAAACCATTATAATCAGTAGTGTTTTTCCAAATCCCAAAATTCTCTGATGGTTTACTAAACTTAGCTACAAAATACACAGGATAAGATTCTTCAGGTTTATAGTAACAAAAAGAACCAACATTACGAATTCCCTCAATTTCAGTTGGTGAAACAATTTTAATTGACGCACCTTGCTCATTGGTTAAACCTAAACCTAGATTTAACAATATATTAGATTTTCCTTTAGGAAAAGTATATTTACTAATACCAACTCTGGTAGTTGCAGTAGCTTCAACTTTTATATTATATTTTTTTAGAGTTGTTGTGTAATATCCAGCAACAGCTTTTTCATCTTCATAAGCACTTCCATACTCCAAATGATTAGTTACCAAATCACCAGTGGTAGGCATCGTTAAAATAACCCCAAGATCAGGACATCCAACTCCACTCAAATTTACATGTGAAAACCCGGTTAAAAAAAAGTTCTCATTAACATAAGGAGTTGATAGCCACCTACTATCTTTTTCAAAGGTGTTTTTTTTTCCCGAAACATTAAATGGGGATACACTAACCATTCCTCTAGGAGAAATAGCACCAGGGTTGGTAGCTCCAAAATTTGATGTTCCTATAAAAGGATTTACATAATCTGTATAATTTTGAGCATTAGAAAATAAAAAAATATTGAAAAGTAATAATAGAATAGTTTTTTTGTTGAAATCCATATTTTAGTACCTATAATCTATTTAAGATATTGCTTTGCTTCAATGATTACTTTTTTAAACTCTTCGGTTAGACCAGGGCCTTCATAAAAGGCTACTCCTTGGGCACCATTTTCTTTTGCTAATATAATTGCTTGTTTAAGCTCATCTGCAGAATTAAAATCTGGTAAATATAAACCAGTATTAATTATCATATTGTCTTGAACATCATCTACTCCCTGCTTTGTAGCATAACCAATCCAATTTAATTCTTCGTTATAAAACCCATGGTATATCATTGGATATACTTCGTCTATGGTCCATTTGTCCCAACGTTGACGAACCATATGGTCAGCCATCTCAGGATATGGAAATACAGCAGCTGTTAATTTCTTTTCATTTTTAGTAACAATAGCATAAGCATCATTTACTATATTTCTAATGCTATTTAGTCTAAAATTTTTCCATTCCATATCAATTGATGTATTTTTTGAATCAATAGGGTTTTTATTATGAATATCTTCAAATTTACTTACACAAACATCACAATAACAAAAGTCATATTCAGGGAGTTCAGTCTCTTGAACAAGATTATATTTAGGTAATAGACCTATAGGTAGATAAACGTCTGAATATCTAATATAATCTAAATGAACACTTTCGATTCCTTCAACTTTTGATAAGCCTTCAACTAAACCTAGTATATGATTACGAGATTCCTCTCTATTTGGGCACAACCATTGGTAATAGTCTACGTAAGGTCTTGTGTCAAAACATGACTTACCTTCTTTACTAACCGCATACCATTCGGGATTTTTTAAAGCTATTGTATCTCCTGGTCTATTCATAGCCATAATCCATGCATGTACTTTTAATCCTTCCTTTTTTGCTAAAATAGTTAGTCTATTAAGTAATTTTGGATCTGTCAGAGTGTTAATTAAAATCTCATCAATTCCAGCTTGCTTATAATTTTTAAATTCTGAAATGTATTCTTTATCAGATTTATTATCATTAGCAGTAATCCAGGTGCTAAATTTGAAAGTTGATTCATTATTTTCATTTACATTATTATTTTCTTGGCTCATACAAGAAAGTATAATTATAAATGTCACAAATAGTATTGTTATTTTTTTCATTTTATTAATTTTTAGTTAACTAATAATTCGCCGTCTTCAGTTAGAATAAATTCTTTATTCGAAAATGGACTAGTTGCAAAAATGTTATATCCTGTTTTATGAAGTTCTAATTTGAGTTTTATTTTTTTATTGTCTATTACAAAATCTTTCTCAATTAATTCATCCATTGTTTGAATCCAAGCTTTATTTTTTTTTAAAAATCTATTTTGTTTTCTATGAAGATTATACATTGTATATTTTATTTGTTCGTCTTTTGGAATATTAAATGTATTTGAATCGGATAAATTAATATCATTAATATTTTTTGATGAAAATAAGACATATCCCCATTTTTCAGGCTCATGCATGTTTATAACTCCTTGAGGAGACCATACCCAATTAAACTCTTTTAAATATTTTGAATCTTCTTTATTTTTTTTTCTTGAGTAAGTTCCATTTTTATCGATAGTGTGATTCCAATTTACTCTGGAAAAATTAACTCGCCAAAACTGATTTCTAGGGACTATATCTTGAAAGTATGATGTTTTAAAAGCTGACCATGGAATAGCCATTTCGACTATCCACCCCTTGTCAATATCATTAGGGTTGTTCAATGTTCCATTTATTCCAATTGCAGATTTTAAGCCAGTTATATTCCAATCATTGATAGCGGAAGAATTTAATTCTCTGTATGGTTTAGTTAAAAATAAATCCCATATGGTATTTAGTGCATTTATTTCTATTTCGTAATAATTATGTGTATTTCCATTTGGATCTAAGAAAATTTCAAAATTATTATTATGGAAAATAATAGCATCTCTTTCAGTAATATCTGCCCAAATGTTTGGCTCTTTAATATCCGCTAAAATGTAAAAAAAATCTTCATCCCATAACATCTTTATTTTAGTTTGATATTTTGGATCATCCACTCCCTCAATATCAATGAAATTCGAGGTCCAGTTTGCTTTTTCCCAAATAGATTCATTTACTTTTCCATCAATATTGATAGAAAAATTTGTTTTGTAAGCAGTATAGGTTCTGGGAAGGGTTACTAATTTAGTTTGGGGAAAGATATTAATTGTCAAAAAAAACAATAAAAATAAACATATTTTGTTTTGACTTTTCATTTATAAACTATTGTCTTTAGTAAATTTTACAACTTCACTTAGATTTCCAAAAGCAATAGCTACTACTGTATCAGCTGCCCCATAATAAATAGCTAATTTATCTTCTTTATAGTCGTGTAAAGCAGCACAAGGAAAAACTACATTAGGCACGTCTCCTACCATTTCATATTGTTCGGCTGGCCCTAATAAGTAGGGTTGCGTTCTAAATTTTACTTTTTCAGGTGAATTTTCGTCTAATAAGGCAGTACCCATAGCATAGCGAAAACCATTACAAGTGTTGATTACACCATGATATATCATTAGCCAACCCTCATCAGTTAAAATAGGAATTGGGCCTGCACCTATTTTAGTACATTGCCATGCGCTGTCCTCAAAAGCAGTAGCTTTCATAACACATCGATGTTCACCCCAAAATTTCATATCTGGACTATAACTAATATAGATATCACCAAAAGGGGTATGACCATTGTCACTTGGTCTACTTAGCATTGCATATTTACCATTTATTTTTTTTGGAAATAAAACTCCGTTTCTATTAAACGGTAAAAATGCGTTTTCACATTGAAAAAAATTTTTAAAATCAAATGTATAACCAATTCCAATTGTTGGACCGTTATATCCATTACACCAAGTTATCCAATATCTATCTTCGATAAAAACAACTCTTGGATCATATTTATATTCCGAATCAATCATTTTAGTATTTCCAGCTTGCATTTGAATAGGCTCATGATTAATTTTCCAATTAATACCATCTTTGCTGAAACCTGCAAAAATATTCATTTGAACGGCTTTATTATCACATCTAAAGACTCCAGCAAAGCCTTTATTAAAAGGTACAACAGCACTATTAAATATGCTATTTGAAGAGGGAATATCGTATCTGTTAATTATTGGGTTTTCAGAATACCTCCATAAAACATCTTTACAATCTTTTGGTTTGTCTTGCCAAGGTATATTCACTTTTTTTTATTTTGAAATTAAATATTTAGTTTTTTATTTTTCTGACTGCATCCAGCCAAGTAAATTTAAGAATAATTGATGTTATTATAAAAACTGTTAATGCAATTATTGTTTTTGGATAATCTCTAATCACAAAATAAATTGGTAGTACTATCATACTTGATTGCCAAACAATTCCTATAACACAATTAAGCATATCCTTCCAAAAGTTAGTGTTTTTTTGAATACCCTCATCTTCTTTAGTCAATTCTTGGTAAACAGGTTGCCACCAACCCCATGGCCTTACAGATTTATAGAACGATTTTAAAATTTGCATGTCAGTTGGCTTAGATAAAAAAGTTCCTAAAAATGATCCAAATAATGAAACAAAAAATATTATCGGAAATAAATATATAGCTTGAAGATTAGATAATTCATATAATAATGTATCACTATCTAAGGAGTCTTTAAACTGATAAAGAACATATTGCATCGTTGCAATTATTAGACCAGTTAACATACCCCAAAAATATCCCCAGCCATTGAAACGCCACCAAATCCATTTTAAAAAATTTGCTGCTACATACCCACCAAACAATGCTGAAGTAATCCATAATGTAAGTGAGTTAATGGAATCCGCAAAGAATCCCATAAATACACCTAAAATAACTATTAAAAAAGAGGCTATATAACTTGCTTTTATATAATGTTTTGAAGAAGCATTGGGTTTGTAATATTTTTTGTAAATATCGTTTACTAAATATGCAGGTCCTGCATTGACAAATGCTGAAAAAGTAGACATGAATGCTGCTAATAAACCTGCTAATAATAAACCTTTAATACCTGGAGGAATATGAAAGTTTATTACTTTTGGAAGTAATACTTCTAAATCAGAACCCGTTAGATTAGTACTAGAAATCATTTCCGGACTTAAAGCTACCAGAGCAATAACTACTATACCTCCTATTAATAAATATCTTGGAATAAATAATATTAAATTAGTGAAACCACTCATATATGCAGCCTCCTTTACATTTTTAGTAGATAATATTCTTTGCATATCGAAACTTGGTGTCGGTCCGGCTACGCTAGCAAAGAAACCTTTAAATAAAGTCATTCCAATTAATGCTCCAAACATCTTAAATCCTTCAGAATCAATTAAATCATTAAATGCTTGGTATTTTTCAGTCCAATGAGTTTCTAATTCCCATCCAAAGAATATATTTTTCCACTCAGCAGTTATAACATTATTTATTTCAACATCAGTTACCGTAGTAAAAGTATATACCGTTATTAATACGGCTGCTAATACCATTACAACATATTGTAACACTTCAGTTGCTACAACAGAAAACATTCCTCCTTTAATGGTATAAATTGTAGTTAAAAATATGATTATTAATGCGTAAGATTGTTCTGAATTAAATAATACAAATTCAGCTATTTGCAATGTTAAATCCCATGGTAAAATAATAGTTAAAAATTTACCTACTCCTTCAAAAAAATAAGCAATAAAACCAATAGCAGCAATAGTTGCGAAAAAAGCTACAATTATATGAGATGCTCTTCCTCCATTTTTATCACCAAATCTTGTTAATATCCACTCAGAACCCGTCATAATATTAGATCGTCTAATCCATACCGCTAAAAACATCATAATAAAAATTTGATTCCATACGGGCCATAGCCACATAAACATAAAACTTTTAGTTCCATATAGAAATAGTATTCCGACCATCCAAGCTGTTCCAGATACATCAAACATTCCTGATCCATTACTTAGACCTAAGTAATACCATTTTATTGATTTACCACCTAAAAAGTAGGAGTCTAATCCCTTAGATGCTTTTTTTGAGACCCAAATACCTAAACCAATAGTTAAGAAAATATAAATCGAAATTATTATTATATCTACTGTATTCATTAATTTTTTATTAAATATTTATGTGAAATAAAACCACTAATAGATTTAGTTTAAACAAAAAAAATTATATTTAGCAGTATTTTGCAGGGCTTTAGAATCAAATTTATTATTACCAATATTTAAAAAAAGCTTGAAAAAACAAATAATATTAGACGAATAACTACTGAAGTAAGATAAAAATGAATCCAAGAGGAATTTATACAATAACATTAAAGCATCATGTAATATTTTGGATTATTTACTTCTTAATTAACACTTTTAGATGGGGTAGAATTTTTGATGATTTTTTATATTCTTTTCAATCGGGTTTATTAGGCTTTCCAATACACATAAGCTTATGTTATTTAAATATTTATGTGTTAATGCCTAGATTTATTTATAAGAAAAAATATTCATTATTTATACTGTTACTGCTTTCTTCTATTTTTATGATGGTCATTGTAAAATTTAATCTGACTTACTATTTTTTAAATTCAAATGTTTGGCCTGAAAGTCGTGAAATTGTAAATACTTTGACTTCTAATTATGTTATGGATATGATGATAGGAGAACTATATGTAATAACTTTTGTTACAGCTATAAAAATTACTTCAGACTGGATAAATGAAAATAAAAAATCTACAGATCTTGAAAAAGCACAATTAGAAACTCAACTATTATTTTTACGTAGTCAAGTATCTCCTCATTTTTTCTTCAACACTCTTAATAATATATATTCTCTTTCTTTAGAAGGCTCTAAAAGAACTCCAAAGGTGATTTTAAAACTTTCTGAACTGATGAGATATTTATTATATGAAACCAAAGAGAAAAGACAAGATTTAAAAAATGAAATTCTTTGTATTCAAAATTATTTAGAGTTAGAAAAGATTAGATATTCGGATAACCTTGAAATTAATATGAACATTAGCGGACAAATCGAAGGTAAAGTTATTGCGCCAATTTTATTGTTGTCTTTTGTAGAAAATGCCTTTAAACATGGAGCAAATAAAAGTATAGATAAAATAAAAATCGATATAGACTTTAATGTTGAAGATGATTTCCTTAAGTTTAAGGTTGTTAATCCTATTCCTATAAAACCAAAGAAAAAACAATTATTTAATAGAAATCAAGGTGGAATTGGATTGTCGAATGTAAAAAAAAGATTGGAATTAGGCTATAAAAAAGAAGATTATGGTATTTTTATTGATAATTCAAATAATCAATTTGTAGTTGAATTAAAAATCAGAGTCTCATGAGTATTAAATGTTTGATTATAGATGACGAACCATTAGCAATTAATGTTATTAAAAATTATTTAATTGAAATTAATGATATTGAAATTGTTAATACTTATAATAATGGTGTCGATGCTATAAATTATTTAAAAGATAATCATATAGATTTGATTTTCTTAGACATTAACATGCCTGTTTTTGACGGTTTAAGTTTTATTAAAAGTTTAAATAAAAAACCTCTCATAGTAGTCACAACTGCATACAAAGAATATGCAGCTGAAACTTATGAATTAGATGTTACCGATTATTTAGTAAAACCTATTTCCTTTCCTAGATTCATGAAAAGCATAAATAAAGTTTTTAGTCATGTTGAAAAAAATAAAAAAATAAATAATTCAACTAAAAATAAGCGTCCCTTTATTTTTTTAAGAATCAATAAAAAGAAATTACAAAAGGTATATTTAGATGAGATTTTAGTTATTGAATCCTTGAAAGATTATTTAAAGATTTCCACTTCTACTGAAAGATTTATTATTCATCAAACTTTAAGTAGTTTTACTGACCAATTACCTAAAGAAAAATTTATCCGAATTCATAGGTCATTTACAATTTCTATAGATAAAGTAGAATCAATTGAAGGAAATAGCGTTGAAATCGACGGAGTTAGATATGTTATAGGAAGAACATATATAGATACTGTAAAAAAAATATTAATTAATACTAACCCTTAAGTTATTTTATAAATTAAAACTAGTAAAAAGAGAATGTTAAAATTCAAAAAAGACATCAATATCTTACATTCAATAAATATTATTTTAAAAAGTTAAAGTTTTATTAAATCTAATTTTTTTAACATTTTATTTAATCTTAAAACTATTTAATTTTTATTTATTAGCTTAGAATTACAAAATATATAATAATGAATATTTCTTTAAAATTTTACAAATTATCATTGGCATTAGTTATAGCCTCTTCTTTTTTATCATGTGATGTAGAAGATAATGAAAGCTATACATTACCGGCCTTATCAACTATTACAGAATTTGCGGAAAGTAATTCTGATCTGAGCAATTTGGCTGCTGCACTAAGTGCTGCCGATGGAAACTTACTAAGTCTTTTAAATGGCGGTAACTATACTCTTCTTGCACCAAATAATTGGGCATTCGAAGTTTGGTTAGGCACTAATGGATTCAATTCAATAGATGAAGTACCTACAGATATACTCAAAAACATTCTGCTAAACCATGTCATTACTGGTATAGTGGGATCTTCTGATCTTACTGCCGCTGGTAGTGGATACACATCAACAAATGCCACAAATACAGATGGTGATTTTCTTAGTATGTATTTCTCAACTAATAACGGTATTGCTTTTAATGGTGTTACAACTGTCCTTAATCCAGATATAGCTGCTTCAAATGGTGTTGTGCATGTAGTCGATCTTTTAATAGAACTCCCAACTGTAGTAACATTCGCTACTACAAATCCTGGTTTTGAAACTTTAGTTACAGCTCTTACAAGGGATGATCTAAGTGAGGATCTCGTTTCAATATTATCAACAACAACTGAACCTGCCCCCTTCACATTATTTGCGCCAACGAATGAAGCATTTAGTTCATTATTTTCTGAACTTAATATTGATTCATTAAATGATATTGATACAGCTACTCTTGAATCAACTCTAGGCACCCATGTAGTTGCTGAGGCAAATGTTAGATTTGAAGATTTATCCAATGGTATGTTAATTACAACAATAGGTGATGATCTAACTATTTCTGTTGGTAATGGGCCACAACTAGTTGATTTGAATAATAGGACAGCTAATATAATAGCAGTTGATATTCAAGCATACAATGGAGTTATCCATGTTATAGACAATGTAATGTTACCACAATCATAACTTTACTATTTACATTTAATTATATAAAAAAAGCCATTTAATAAATGGCTTTTTTTATATAATTAAATAACTACTTGCTGAAATAATCTAAAGCATCTTCAAGTTATTAATCTCTAATTCAGTCAGGTTTTTCCAATGTCCTCTTGGGATGTCTTTTTTAGTCAAGTTTGCTATCTTAACACAATCCAATCTTAAAATATCGTATTTGAAATGATCAAATATTGTTCTAATAATTGTATTACCAGTATTCTTAATACTTAATCCTATTTCCTTTTTCGTTGAATTTGCCACATAACTAATTTCCTCAACAGAGATTAATTTTCCGTCAATCTTAAAGCCGTCTTTAATTTGTTTTAAATGTTCTGCTTTCAAATTCTTATCTAACTCGATATAAAACAACCTAGCTACACCTTTTTTAGAATTTGTGAATTTATTCATTACTAACTCATCGTTTGTAAATAACAATAACCCCGTAGTATTTCTTCCTAACCTTCCGACAGGCTTAACATTAGATTTAGTAGCATTAGAGACCAAATCCATTACCGTTTTGCCCTTTGACTTGCTGTCCGTTGTTGAAAACCCTTTAGGTTTATTAAGTAATACATATGCTTTTTTTTCAGGATAAATACGAGCTCCATCAAAACGCACCTCATCTTCTAAATCAACCTTATAACCCATTTCAGTAATAATTTTTCCGTTTACTTTAACACTTCCTATGGAGATATGCATATCAGCATCTCTTCTAGAGCACATTCCAGAATTTGAGATAAATTTATTTAATCGGATTTTATTATTCATGAGATTTATTTTTTCAAAGATATATAGATAAATTTAGAAGTATTACATAAAATAATTTAATAGCAAATAAAATTTTTCTAAAAATAAATCTAAGTCAATTAACACAATACTCAACACTCCTAAAACAATAATAAATTTTAATAAATTATGAAGAAAATTATAATATTTCTTGTTATTAAACTTCCATAAAACATAAACAAAAATCGTTAACAAAAATATACTAAAGTAATAGTAATAATACATGTTTCCTGTATCAAAATAAGTAAGTAAGAAATAAATAACCACTACATTTAAAAGTATACAAAGAGTGATTATGTACTTACTTATTTTCTCTCCATAAACTACTGGCAGTGTCTTGTAATTTAAAGTAAAGTCACCCTTAATGTTTTCTAAATCTTTAATCAACTCCCTAACATATACAATTAAGAATAAAAACATTGCATACATAAATATTATAGATTCAAAATTCTTATAATATATCAATATTATAAGAAAAGGAATAACTGAAAGAACAGAGGACACAATGTTTCCAACAACAAGTGATCTTTTTAATTTATGTGAATAAAACCAGATTAAAAAAATATAAACTGAAAAAAACAGAACAGCTCTTAATGAAACAAAGTAAGCAATGAATACACACAGAATATTTAAAGAAATGTAAAGATTTAATTTTGTTCTTTTTCTAACAACTTTGTCAATTTTTGACTTAACAGGCTTATTAATAAGATCCTTTTCATAATCATAAAAATTATTTATAATATAACCAGAAGCAATAGCAATCGAAGACGATAATATTAAAAGAAACAACTGAAAATCAAAAATAACATTCGAGGCAGAACTATCAATTGATAGAATAAAAATTGAAGTAAAGTATTGAGCAATTATTATAATAAAAATATTGTATAATCTAATTACTGAAAATAAACTTATGAATTTATATAATATATCTTTCATGATATATTGTTAAGATTAATCTTTAAAAATGATATACTATTTCAATTTTGTGTCCTATCAGTTCTTTTTTTGCTTTCTCTATATCCTTAGCAAAACCTAAAATATAACCTCCACCACCTGAACCGCAAAGCTTTAAAAAATAAGAATCATTTTTAATTCCTTTTTCCCACAATGAATGATATTTATTAGGAATCATTGGTTTGAAGTTGTCAAAAACAACTTTAGATAATTTTTTAGTATTTATAAAAAGAGCATTTAAATCACCATTTAAAAAATCTTCAACACACATATTAGTGTATTTAATAAATTTATCATTTAACATTTTTCTGAAACCGTCTTTTTTCATTTTTTCCATAAAAATATTAATCATTGGGGCTGTAGTACTTACTTCACCACTATCTAGTAGAAATACAGCACCTTCTCCCACCCTTTGTTGAGAGGGGATTCCTGTGACTTTAATATCTTT
The DNA here is from genome assembly GCA_949372955.1 of uncultured Flavobacteriaceae bacterium. GTDB lineage: Bacteria > Bacteroidota > Bacteroidia > Flavobacteriales > Flavobacteriaceae > SGZJ01. The sequence goes on from CASIAX010000010.1 coordinate 109,710, forward strand.
TTTAGAATTTATAAGAATCGGAATACTTAAATAACTGTTTAAGGGGTCCAATCCGGATGACTTTCCATGAAAAAAAGATTCCATGTTAGAAAATATATCTTTTAATTTAAGTAGTTTTTCTCTTGTTAAATTTTCTAAAACGGTAATCTTGTCATTTGCATAACAATCATAAATAGCCGCTACCAATGCCCCACTACTACCTACTCCATAACCTTCGGGAATAGAGGAATCAAAATACATTCCCGAATTCAGATCTTTATTAAATTTATCTAGATTAAAATTAACTATTGGACTATTTAAAGCAGCTAAATAATTATAAAACTTAATTAATTTAGCATTTGAATCTTTAGCTAATTCTGTACTTGTATTTGTAGTTTTAAGAGCTCCTTTATAAAAGTTGTACGGAATCGAGAGTCCTTTTGAATCTTTTATTATACCATACTCACCGAACAATAATATTTTAGAGTAAAACAGCGGCCCTTTCATAGTTGTATTTTATACAAATTTACAATTGTTTAGCACCAAAACCAACACAATCTTTTATATAAGAATTATTTTCACAGTAATTTTTCAGAGTTTCATCAATAAACCTGTAAACTTCTTTAGAATATTTATCAGGAAATAAGACATGTACATTTGCACCGGCATCTAAGGTAAAACAAACAGGTATATTGTTTTGATATCTAAATTCACGGATCTTTTCAATTATATGAAGAGTATTTGGTTTAATAAGAATATAAGAAGGATCACTAGTCATCATTAAGCCATGTAACATTAAAGCTTCATTTTCAACAAGTTTAACAAACTCATTAACATTTCCATTTTTTAAAATTACTGATAGTTTTTCTATATTATGTTGAGCAGCTTGAAATCTTTTATCTCCAAATAAATGATCGTTCATTAATTTATGGCCTGCTGTACTAGAAACTGTTTTAACTCCTTTATCTACTAATAATACAGCATCGTGATATGACATAAACACATCATTAACTTTACTAGTCAAGTCTACAGAAAATAAATCAGAGCTTTCTGTAAAGGATTTATGAGACCCCCATAAATTAACACTACCAATTACACTTCTACAAGCACTTCCAGAACCTAGTCTGGATAAAAAAGAAGCTTTCCTATAAAAGTAATCGTCCGAAATACCAGGATTAATACTTTTCTCAATTGACATAACACATAGTGCTAGGGCACTAATACCACTAGCAGATGATGCTATCCCACTGCTATGAGGGAAAGAATTAGAAGAATTAATATTGAATTTATATTCCAAAATATATGGACAATAAATCACTATTCTCTCAAAGAAAGATTGAATTTTAGGCTTAAAATCTAATTTAAGTTTGTTATTAAAAAATACATCAAATTCTAATAACTTTGTTTTAATTATTTTTTTATTGTAATCAAGCTTTGTGTTTGTTAAGCAATTTTTTAAAGTAAAACTTATGGAGGAGTTTTTTGGAATTTGAACTTCATTTTTACCCCAATACTTAACCAGTGCTATGTTACTTGGTGATTCCCAATGTGATGTGCCAGAAATTGGCACTTCAAAACTATCTGTGAAAATAAAATCTTTGTTTGTCATTTATCAATCTTAATACAAATATAGCAGTTAAAATTATTTTTTTCTAATTACAGGCCTAACTAAACCTTCTTGAACGACAGACGCGATAAGAACTCCAGCTCTATTGTATATGTGTCCTTGAGCTACTCCTCTGGCATTTCCGGAGTTAGGGCTTTCAATTGTATATAAAAGCCAATCCGTAAAATCAAAGTCTCTATAAAACCACATAGCATGGTCTAGACTTGCCATTTGAATATCAGAAAAACTAACTTTCTTCATATGAGGAAGAATTGATGACCATAAAACACTGTAATCTGAAATATAAGTAAGAATTTGATGTTTTATTTCTATAGATAAATCAGGAATATCACCCTTTAATTTGAACCAGACATCCATTTTAGGTGGAAGATCTTCATTAGATGATAGGTTTGGAATAAAGGTAGGCTTAAACTCAACAGGTCTTTCCACACTTAAAAAACTCTTTAGTTTAAATGGCATGAAATCACCAAATTTATCTGCAAGCTGACTCCAACTAGTTAGCTCTTCAGGAAATAAGATTTTTCTATCTAATTTTTTATAATGTTCATAACCAAACTCTTTTTTATGAAAAGAAGCTGCTAATATAAAAATCGTCTTGTTATTTTGTGTCGCTGTAACTCGTCTGGTAGAGAAACTGCCACCGTCTCTTGTTTCATCAACTATATATTTGATAGGTATATTTAGATTTCCTGCTTCTAAAAAGTAAGAATGAAGTGAATGTAGTGTTCTATTGTTATCAATAGTTCTATATGCAGCATTTAAAGATTGAGCTAGAACTTGCCCTCCAAAAACATTTAAACTACCAACTGTTTCGCTTTTACCTATAAAAAAATCATCTTTTTTTTCTAGAAGTAAAACTTCTAGTAAATCTTTAACAGTATTCATTGTTGAAGGATTGAATGTTTTTATAAGGAGTTTAAAAAAAGTGCGGGCGGAGAGACTCGAACTCTCACACCTTGCGGCACTAGATCCTAAGTCTAGCGTGTCTACCAATTCCACCACGCCCGCAAATTGGAATGCAAATATAAACAATAGTTTGAAAATTAAGATGTTTCTTAAATAAAAAAGTTTATCATGTTTTGTACTTTTACAACATGAAGGAAATAAAACAATTTATAGAAAACAATAACGATAGAATTCTAAACGAATTATTTGATTTGTTAAAAATAAAATCAGTGAGTGCTGATGGTAATTATAAAAATGATGTTAAAGAGGCTGCTATTTTTTTAAAAAATAATTTCCAAGAAATAGGCTGTGATAATATTGAAATAATAGAAACTGCAGGCCACCCAATAGTATACGCAGAGAAAATAGTTAGTAAAAATGCCCCAACTGTTTTAGTTTATGGACATTATGATGTTCAACCAGCTGATCCAATAGAACTATGGGATAACCCACCATTTGATCCAATTATTAAAAAAACAAAAAAACATCCAAAAGGAGCTATATATGCTAGAGGAGCATGTGATGATAAAGGACAAATGTTCATGCACCTAAAGGCATTTGAGTATATGAAAAAGTTTGATAAATTAAAATGTAATATCAAATTCATGATTGAAGGCGAGGAAGAAGTTGGAAGTGTGAATTTAGAAAAATTTTTAATTGAAAATAAAAACAAACTTGCTAATGATGTTATTTTGATTTCAGATACTGGAATGATAGCAAATGACATTCCTTCAATTACTACTGGATTAAGAGGGTTGAGTTATGTTGAAGTTGAAGTTACCGGACCTGATCGTGATCTACACTCAGGGTTGTATGGAGGAGCTGTAGCAAATCCTATAAATGTTTTATCAAAAATGATTTCTTCTCTTCAGGACGAAAATAACAAAATCACTATTCCAGGTTTTTATGATAAAGTATCAGAAATGACAAATGAGGAAAGAATAGAAGTTTCTAAAATTCCTTTTTCTAAAGATAATTATCAATCTGAAATTGGAATAGAAAGCACATATGGTGAAAAAGGATATGTTACAAATGAAAGAAATTCATATAGACCTACGTTAGATGTAAATGGTATATGGGGAGGATATACAGGTGAAGGTGCTAAAACTGTCATTCCTAGCAAAGCTTTTGCTAAAATATCGATGAGACTTGTTCCTAATCAAAAATCTGAAAAAATTACTGCATTATTTAGTGATTACTTTAATAAAATCGCTCCTAAAGGTGTAAAAGTCAAAGTAACCCCTCATCACGGAGGTGAAGGATATGTAACAAAAACAGATAGTATTGAATACTTAGCTGCAGAAAACGCTTATTTTGAGTCTTTTGGCTGTAAGCCAATCGCTCAAAGAAGCGGAGGTAGTATTCCAATTGTTCCTCTTTTTGAAAAAGTACTTGACAGTAAATCTGTCTTAATGGGTTTTGGGCTTGATTCTGATGCTATTCATTCACCAAATGAACATTTTGGTTTATTTAACTTTTTTAAAGGAATTGAAACTATCCCGTTGTTTTACAAACATTATTATGATTTGTGGGGGAAAAATAAATCAGATTAAATACTAGTTAAAACTTTCTGTCTGGTCTATAATGATCAATGTTTATTGATGTTTTTTTATTATCCAATATTTCAGATACAGCCAGCCCAGTAGCGGTACCCATTCCCCAGCCCATCATAGCATGACCAGTAGCAAAGATTAGATTTTTACATTTACTTGATCTTCCTATATAAGGTAATCCGTCGGGTGTTACGGGTCTTAAGCCACATTTTACGTTAGTAAATTCGTCATTTGTAAAATCTAACTGTGGATAGTATTTTTTTGACGCTTGAGTGATTGCTCTTACTCTGGATTTATTAATTTTATGATTTATTCCAGAGATTTCCATTGTTCCAGCAAATCTGGTAAAGCCATTCATTGGAGTAATAGCTACTTTTGCTTCTGCAAGTATTGCAGGAATTGAAATATTTGTTTTTCGATTCACATTAAGACTATATCCCTTTCCTGCTTGTAACAAAAGATTTACCCCCAACCTTTTACTCAATAGACTAGACCATGATCCTGCTGCCAAAACAAACTGATCTGCGTGAATTTTATTATCATTTGAAACAAGGTTCTTTATAATACCATTTTTTATATTTATATCTGTTACTTCTGTATTTTTAATTAATTTGACTCCATTTTGTAATAAATAATTTTTCATATTACACATGAATTCTTTCGGAGTAGTATGGGAATCACAATTATAATATGAAGCTCCAACAGCATCAATTTCAATATTAGGTTCGAGAATTTTCAAATCTTCTTTAGTAATCATTTTTGCAATTAAACCGTTCTCTTTCGCAATGTCAACTACTCTACTTTCTTCATCAATATATTTTTGAGTTTTACACAGCATCAATAATCCTTTTTTTTCATAATGAAAATTAAAATTATCTTTCTCTTTAATGTCATCATACAGCTTTTGGCTAAACAAAGTGACTTCCTTAATAAGAGGAATTGATTTATTTACATGTTTTGTAGTTGAGGATTTTACAAATGCAAACAGCCATTTATACAAATCAAGGTTTAACCTTGGCTTAATATATAATGGACTAGATGAGTTTAACACCCACTTTAAACCATTCTTTATAGCTCCAGGTGACGACAATGGTATTAAATGACTTGGAGATAAATAACCAGAGTTGATATATGAGGTTCCACTAGTCATATCTGATTTATCTATAATTGTAACTTTATGACCCTTTTCAAGCATATAGTATGCCGAACATAAACCTATAATTCCTCCTCCAATTATTACTACTTCTTTAGCCATGTTATATTACTTGAAATCCGTGAGCATATGGATCATCTTCATCAATAACTATTTTATTATAACCAAATACCTTAGCCCAACCCTTAATTGATGGAACTATAGCTTTAAAATCTCCCACTCTAGATTCACTTGCAATTTTTCCTGTAAATTTAGAACCAATATAACTTTCGTGAATAAATTCTTCTCCAATTTTTAATTTACCCTTTTGAAACAACTGAGCCATTCTAGCAGAAGTACCAGTACCGCAAGGAGATCTATCAATAGCCTTATCTCCATAGAAAACTGCATTTCTGGAACTAGAATATTGATCTATCGTATCACCTGTCCATAAAAGATGACTAACCCCACAGATTGTAGAATCTTGAGGGTGTATAAAAATGCTAGGGTATTTAATATTGATTTTTCGTCTTATTTCTTGTGAAAACCTAATAATATCTCCGGCTGTATAATTTTGAATACCAGTAAAGTTTTTTTGAGGCTCAATTATTGCATAATAATTACCTCCATAAGAAACATCAAAATAAATTTTTCCTAAATTTTCAGAATTAATAAAACACTTTTCAGCTGCTAAAAAACTATCAACATTTATTAATTCTACAGAGTTGACTTTATCTCCATTTAATTCATATTTAACTTTAATTAATCCAGCAGGTGTTTCAATATTTAGTTTTCCTGGATTTTTAGGAATGATTATTTTTTCTTCTATAGCAATTGTAACAGCACCAATTGTTCCATGCCCACACATTGGTAAACATCCTGATGTTTCAATATATAGTATACTAAAATCATTTTGTTTGTCATGAGCAGGAAAAATAATCGCTCCACTCATCATATCATGACCTCTAGGTTCAAACATTAAACCTTTTCTTATCCAATCATATTTATTTAAAAAAAATTGACGTTTTTCACTCATGTCATTTCCTTCAAGAACTGGAGCTCCTTCTACAATTAGTCTAACTGGATTACCACAAGTATGAGCATCAATACATGCAAAAACTGATCTACTCATTGTTAGCTTTTTCAATATAATTTAAAACTCTAGATTCTAATATAGATAAAGTAACAGTACCTTCAGATAAAATTATTTCATGAAATTCACGAATATCAAAATCAGAACCTAGTTCCTTTTCGGCAATAGATCTTAATTCTCTAATTTTTAACTCCCCAATTTTGTATGAAAGTGCTTGTCCTGGCCAAGAAATATACCTATCTGTTTCTGTATTAATTTCATGTAAAGAAAGTGCTGTATTTGATGACATATAATCTAAAACCATTTGCTTCGACCAGCCTAAGGCATGAATACCAGTATCAACTACTAATCTACAGGCTCTCCACATTTCATAAGTAAGTTTTCCAAATTGCTCGTAAGGAGTTGTGTATAATCCCATTTCTTCAGCTAAATACTCAGTGTAAAGACCCCAGCCTTCTCCATATGCTGATAGGTATAAGTTTTTTCTAAATGATGGAATTTCATCTCCTAACTCATTATTTAACGCTCCTTGGAGGTGATGTCCAGGAACAGCTTCGTGAACAGTTAGTGCAGGAATAGTGTATAATGTTCTGCTGTTTAAATCATAAGTATTAACCCAATAATATCCTGGGTCCGTACTGTTTTTAGAAGTTCCAACATACCTGCCACTAGTATACTTAGGAGCAATTGCATCTGGAACAGGTGCCACTCCATATGGTTTTCTTGGTAATGTTTTAAAAAATCTAGGTAATTGCTCATCTGCTCTTTTAGCAATATCTCTAGCAAACATCAATAATTGTTTAGGAGTTTTTGCATAAAATTGTTCATCTGTTCTTAAAAATTTGAAAAAATCTTCAAATGAGCCTTTAAATTTCAAGTCTTTGATAATCTTTTTCATTTCTGATTTTATTCTAGCTACTTCATCTAATCCAATTTGATGGATTTTTTCAGCTGTATACTCATTACTAGTTGTATAATAATCAATCCTATTTTGATAATACTTTTTACCATTTGGAGTGCTAGAAACTCCGATTTGCTTTCTAGTTTTAGGATAATATTCTTTTTCAAAAAACTCTTTAATTCTTTTGAACTGAGGGACAACAACTTGTTCAATTGTAAGTTTAGCAACCTTATTTATAGAGTCTTTTTGAATATCTGAAATGTCATTAGGTAGGTTTTTAAAAGGAGAATAAAAATAATTATCTAGATGGTTTATTGTAATGTGGTCATTATACGTTGACTCATAACCATCAAATATAACTATAGGCTGTGAAACACCTTTTTCTAACCCGATTCTAATATTTGTTAGATTTTGGTCTACAAATTCTGGAAGAGAATTTAATTTGTTTAAGTATTCTTCAACCTTTTTAAAGTTACTTAAAGGTTTTACCATATAATTTAAACTACTGTGAAATCCGGAATCAGAAAGTAAAGGGTTTAAAAATCTCTCAAAATTAAAATAATCTATAATATCATTCAATTCGAATTTTAATAATTTATAAGAAATTAAATCATTTTCACTCAAGTTATCGGTATTAAGGTTTGCTAGTTGGTTTAATAAATTTTGTGCAAATTTAGCTTCACTTTCATAATGGTCTTTAGTGAATAATCCCAAGGGGTATTCTTCACTGTCATATGACTCATGCTCTTGGTAATTAGTTATTATTTTTTGTAGTTCTTTTTCTGAGTTTTCTGAGAATCTAATAATAAGTGCCATCAATAGTAAAACTATACCTAACACAGATAAAATTGAGTTTTTCATTTATATTTTATTTTTGGTATATACCCCATTAACAAGTCGGAGTATATTTTTTGGATTATTGTTCTTTAATGAATCTGGAAGTAATTCATTTGGAAAATCTTGGTAACTTAAAGGTCTTACCCACCTATCAATAGATTTAATACCAACAGCTGTAAACCTACTATCGGTAGAAGCAGGATAAGGACCGCCATGTAACATTGAAGGGCTAACCTCTACTCCGGTAGGTACACCATTGAAAATAACTCTTCCTACCCTTTCTTTAAGTATATCTATTAAATCTTTATTCATTAGCATTTCATTATTAGTAGCTAAAATAGTACCTGTTAGCTGACCATTAATTTGTTTAATAACTGATTTTAATTGATTCATGTTTTCACACTCTACAAATAAGGAAAAAGGACCAAATATTTCTTCCTCTAAATTTTTATCGTTAATAAAATCAGCTCCACTAACAAGAGCTAATGTCTGTTTGGGATAATTAGGTTTTGTTGAAGCTTTGAATTCCGCTACAACTTTTACATTATTCTTAGTGATTAATGCATTTTTATTTTTTTCAAAATTCTTCAAAATATTAGGATGTAGCATACAGCTAGGAGAAATATCTAAAATATTTGAACTTAAAGAATTAACAAATTGCGTAAAAACAGCTGACTTTAGACCTATAATAATACCAGGGTTTGTACAAAACTGCCCTGAACCTAAAGTAATTGATTTTGCATAGTTAATAGCTAAGTCATTTAAATCTTTTTTTAATATTTCAGGCAATATAATAACTGGGTTTACACTACCCATTTCAGCAAATACAGGAATAGGTTCATCTCTTTTATTAGCTAAATTTAATAAAGACCTCCCTGCATTTAAACTGCCTGTAAAACCAACTGCCTTAACTAAAGGGTTGTTAACTAAATCTATTCCAGTTTGTATTCCGCCACTATTTATATTTGAAAAAACTCCATCTGGCATTCCAGTAATTTTAACAGCTTTAATAATTGCAGAAGAAACTAGTTCACCTGTACCCGCATGCATTGGATGAGATTTAACTATTACAGAACAACCTGCAGCTAAAGCTGAAGCAGTATCGCCACCAGCAGTTGAATATGCTAGAGGAAAATTACTAGCTCCAAAAACTACTACAGGACCAAGTGGAATCGATATTTTTCTTAAATCAGGTTTAGGTAAAGGAATTCTATGAGGGTCAGCTGTATCAATAGATGCATTAACCCAATTTCCTTCTTTCAATAAAGCAGAAAATGTCTTTAGCTGTCCAACTGTTCTTCCTAATTCACCCTTAGCCCTTGCTTCAGGGAGGCCAGTTTCATTGCAATAAACACCTACAATTTCATTTTCAATTAGTAATAATTGTTCAACGATTGTTTCTAAAAAAAGTGATTTTTGTAAACTATGAATTTTATTATATTTTAAAAAAGCACTTTGAGCTAAATTAACTGCATTATCCAATTCTTCTGTAGTTGCTTCTGTAAAACTGCATTCATTATTCTTGTTTAACTGTGGATTAAAAGTTTTAAAAGTTACTTTTCCTTTAGAGGATAAGCTATTACCTATATAATTTTTTCCATGTAACATATTAATAATTGTATTTTGAAAGATCTGGCCTAGTTTCCAAACTACTTTCTATTATTTTAATAACTTTTTTTCTTTCATCTCCAATAAGTGGTAGTCGAGGAAGTCTAACATTTTCGGTTCCAATACCGGTATACATTTCCGCCAGTTTTATGTTTTGTACTAATTTAGAATTAATATCAAGTTCAAGTAAAGGTAAAAACCAGCGATATATTTCTAAAGCCTCATTTATAGATCCCGCTTTTTGTAATTTATAGATTGCTACCGTTTCTTTAGGGAAAGCATCTACAAGACCTGCTACCCATCCATGTGCGCCCATTAACAAGCTTTCTAAAGCTATTGTATCTACTCCCGTCATTATTTTTAATCTGTCACCAAAATAATTGATAATTCTGGTAACATTAGAAATATCTCTAGTTGACTCTTTAACTGCCTGAATATTGTCGCATTGCAATAATTCATCAAACATATCTAATGTAACTTCAATTTTATAGTCAATAGGGTTGTTGTAAATCATTATTGGTAGTGATGTACTTTTAGCAACTGATTTAAAGTATGCAACAGTTTCTTTATCACTTGCTTTATACCTCATGGGTGGTAAAATCATCAATCCAGATGCTCCATCTTTTTCTGCATTTTGCACTGAAACTATAGCCTCCGAGGTAGATTGCTCTGCAATATTCATCAAAACTGGAATTTTATTTTCTACAATCTCAACAGTATTTTTAATTAATGCACTTTTTTCAATCCTTGTTAAGGTACTAGCCTCCCCTAAAGTACCTCCTAAAACTATACCACTAACACCAGCATCCAATTGTGTAACAATATTTTTATTAAACATTTCAAAATCTAGCTCATCATTATTTGTAAACTTAGTAGTCACAGCTGGCATTACTCCTTCCCATTTCATATTTAATATTTTTATTAAAGTTATATCTTTTATTTTAATTTAACATAAATAAATCTGAAGCAATTCCATCAGATAAAAACTTGCCTTTTCTTGATATATATAAAAAATCATTTTTGATAAAAAGTAGGTTTTTATTAATATATTTTTGTGCATTTTTTATTAATTGATTTTTATAACTAGCACCAAAATCAACATCTATTTTTATTAAAGAGACACCCCAGTTGGTCCTTAAACCACACATAATTATTTCGTTGAATTTATCCTTCTTGGTTAAACTTTCTTTGCTATGAGGTAAAATATTTTTATTTATTGAATTAATATACTTAAGATTATTTTTTACATTCCAAAATCGACTATCTCCATTAAATGAATGTGCTGACGGGCCTATTCCAAGATATTTTTTTCCTTGCCAATATGCGGAATTATTTACACTATATAATTTATCTAATGCAAAATTAGATAATTCATAATTCTCATATTTATTAGCCTCTAAAATATCGAGTAAAATATAAAACTGTTCTTGTGATTGCCTGTCATCTACATCATCAATTATTCCCTTTTCTATATACTTTTTTAATGCTGTTTTTGGTTCAACAGTTAAGGCGTAAGCAGAAATATGACTAATACTATAAGATAGTAGTATATCAATATTTTGTTTCCATCTAGAGTTATCTAGACCTGGAATACCATAGATTAAATCAGCAGAAATATTATCAAAGTATTTACTTGCTAATTCTATGCATTCAATAGCCTCTTTATCTGTATGAGACCTATTCATTAAGACTAAATCTTGTTTAAAAAAAGATTGAACCCCTATACTTAATCTATTTACTCTACTGTTGGATAATTCTACAATTTTTTGTTCTGTTAAATCATCCGGATTAGCTTCTAAGGTGACTTCTACAGAATCTAAAACATTGTAGTTATCGCAAACTGAAAGAATTAAGGAGTTAATATCAATAGTGCTTAACAATGACGGAGTACCTCCACCAAAGTATATTGATTCTATTTTTTCATTTTTTAATTCATCTTTTCTAATTAAAATTTCATTGTGTAATGCCTTAATCATTTCACCTTTATACTTAAAAGATGTAGAAAAGTGAAAATCACAATAGTGACAAGCCTTCTTGCAAAATGGTATGTGAATATAAATTCCTGACACTTAAATTATTAATTAGTTTAAAAAATTACTTCTTTAATCTTTTTTCGTTTTGCTTTATAAAACTTGACCATCCAGAGTAGTTTTTCTCTCCAGTCAATTTTCCAGAGTTGTAGTAATGACAAACTGCAGCTGCTAAACCATCTGTTGCATCTAAGTTTTTAGGTAATTCTTTTAACTTAAACATTCCTTGTAACATTCTTGCAACTTGTTCTTTACTAGCATTTCCATTTCCAGTAATTGACATTTTTATTTTTTTTGGCAAATACTCTGTTATCGGAATTTCTTTATTTAGCCCTGCTGCCATTGCAACTCCTTGTGCTCTTCCAAGCTTTAGCATACTCTGGACATTTTTACCAAAAAAAGGTGCTTCAATAGCTATTTCATCAGGATGGAAAGAGTCAATCAACTCACTGGTTCTTTCATAAATTAGTTTTAATTTTAAATAATGATCTTTATATTTCATCAGATTTAACTCGTTCATTTGAAGAAAAATCATTTTATTGTCTACGACTTTTATGATTCCAAAACCCATGATAGTTGTGCCGGGGTCTATTCCTAATATAATTCTCTCATTGCTCATTAAAATAAACTATTCATTGGTGGATATTAAAATTGGTAATTTAAATTTTGTGTTGACAGGCTGACCTCGTTTAATAGCTGGATATAGCTTTGGTAACCCTAAAACTGTAAGCTCAAATATAGAGTCAATCAATAAATTGACATTTAGAATTTCAGTCTTATTCATTGATTTCTCTAAAATAATAACTCCCTTATTAGAAACAATAAAATTAATCATTATTGTATCAGTAATTGATTCATAAACTACGATATCATTATTAATTAAATTAGCTTGAATTTTTGTAGTCAAAGTATTTACAAAGCAATTAAAGTTAGATTCTCTGTTAATAATTGTATCACAGTTTTGGAATCTAGGGAAAGTATCTACATCTTTCCAATTAAATGTTTCTAACTCATCGGAAACCAACTTACTGACAGACAGCTCTTTACTGTTCGATAAATCACATGAAAAAAGGGTTGAAAATAAAAAAACGATTATATAATATTTCATCTTTAGTATTGTATAATTAAAATTACAAAAAATTATAAACTATTGTAGTGTATGATAATTAATTATCTTTAATAAAACATTTTTAAATTATGAATTCTATTCTATTAATAGTTTCTGCAGGGTTAATTATTACAGGAATAATTGGTAGTTTTCTACCTATAATCCCAGGCCCTATCACAAGCTGGCTTGGACTATTGGCTATTTGTCAAATTCAGGACTTTTCTGCAAGCAATACATTACTAACTATAACATTTATAGTGGCAATTACAATTTTTATAACTGATTACTTCATTCCTATAATAGGATCTAAATATTTTGGAGGAAGTAAATATGGAATTGTCGGCACTTCAATAGGACTCTTAATAGGGCTTTTTAGTCCAATTCCTTTTGGAATTATTATAGGGGCTTTTTTAGGAGCACTAATCGGAGAGTATTTTGGCGGTAAGAGTGTTTCAGAAGGAATTAAACCAGCTATAGGATCGTTAGTGGGTATTATTTCATCATCAATTATAAAATTTATAACTGGATTTTCTTTTTTAATAATTTATATCACTTTAATAATTATAAATTGGGAAATACTATTTTGAAGAACCACCATGTGTTGTTGTTTGAATGATTTCAGTTACAAAAGAGTTATCAGTTGATTTGCTGTTAATTCTATTAATTAATATCTCTACAGATCTCTTACCGATTCGCACAGCATGTTGATTAATTGTTGTTAGTTGAGGTTCTGAAAGCATTGATGTTAATTTATCCCCAAAACCAACAATTGATAAATCTTTTGGAATATCTATATTTAATTTTGAAGCTATATTTACTGCTAAAATTCCAGAAATATTATCTGCGGCAATAATTGCATCTAAGCCTGGGCTAGTTTTGATAAACTGTTTTATAGAATTATGTGCACTTTTTCTATAATACTCAGAATTTTCAGTATGGCTGATATTAGTTTGATGGACAAGTTTTAATATTAGCTGTTCCTCATATTTTCCAAAAAAATCAACACTAGCTTTTCTGTATCCATTGCTTCGATATTTACCAACGTTTAAGTTGTTTATAGCTGTGATGAATCCAATTTTCTTGCGACCCTTTTTTACTAGACTTTTTACTTCATTGTATATAGTATCAAAATCGTCAATTATGACTTTATCACAACTTATTTTGTCAGTAATTCTGTCAAGCATCACTAACGGTATATTATTTAATGTTAAATCTTTTATGTGAGAGAACTCATTCTTGTTTAATGTTTCTTCAGAAAGAGCTAGCAATACTCCGTCTACAGTTCCTGAGCCAATTATTTTTAAATAATCAATTTCTTTTGACATTGATTCTCTGGAAAAAAATGTAATAATATCATAACCTAATTCTTCTGCGGCTATTTGAATCCCGTATAATACTTTAGCATAAAATCTATTTAAAATATCTGGAAGAATGACACCTAGTGTAAGTGTTTTATTACTCTTTAAGCTTAATGCAATTTTATTTCTTTTATAATTTAATTCTTTAGCTAAGTTTTGAACCTTGATTATTGTTTCCGAACTAATCTCATCACTATTGCTTAGAGCTTTCGAAACAGTTGAAACTGAAACATTTAATTCTTTAGCTAATTGTTTTAAAGTAATCATTTTTTTAATTGATTAAGTCAAATGATTTATTATCCTTAACATCAGAATCTCCACCAATAAAAACACTGAATTTTCCAATTTCTGACTCCCAAAGGTCATTGGCAGTATAATATAGTAATGAAGAGTTATCAATTTCAAAACTAACTTCTTTAGTTTCTCCAGCATTTAATTCCACAAGTTCAAATCCTTTCAACTCTTTTACAGGTCTTGCTAAACTTCCATAATGATCTCTTATATACATTTGTACAACTTCCTTTCCTTTTACTTTTCCTGTATTAGTAATTTTTACACTAACAGTGATAATATCATCTCTAGTTATTTCATTTGAGCTTAGAGTCAATTCTGAATATTTAAAATTGGTATAACTTAGACCATATCCAAATGGATATAATGGGCTATTTTCAACATCAGCATAAGTTGATCTTGTAACTTCCTCTGAGGAAGCACCTGGTCTTCCAGTTTTTTTAAAATTGTAATAAAGAGGAACTTGTCCTACATTTCTAGGAAAAGACATCGTCAACTTTCCACTAGGGTTATAATCTCCATACAATACTTCAGCTATTGCGTTTCCAGATTGTGTTCCTAAGTGCCAAGTTTCTAAAATTGCTGGTATATTTTCATCAGCCCATGTTAAATTTAATGGTCTTCCATTCATTAAAACTAAAACAATATTCTTATTGATTTTAAACACTTCTTCTAACAATTCTTGTTGTAAACCAGGTAATCCTAGTTCTGTTCTACTTCTGCCTTCTCCAGATTGGAAACCTTCTTCACCCAAAACCATAACAACTATATCTGCAGATTTAGCAGCTATTTTAGCTTCATTAAAACCAGTTTTATCAGTATGATTTAATTTAACTCTGTTATGAAAATTAGTTTCTCCATAATATAAATCAACTCCTTTTTTGTATGTAATAGAATTATTTCCATAATTCTCTAAACCTTCAAGAACAGTTACCGCTGTATTACTATCAGCTGCTCCTCTCCAATTTCCAAGTGGACTATTATTATCATTAGCTAAATGACCAATCAAAGTGATTTTTTGACCTTTCTTTTTTATAGGCAACAAAGAACTTTCATTTTTTAATAATACTATTGATTTTTTAGCCATATCTAAGGCTGCTAAATTATTTTCTTTACTACCAATAATATTTTTTTCTCTATCTAAATCACAATATTTATATGGATCTTCAAAAAGACCTAAATCATATTTAACTCCTAAAATTCTTTTTACAGCATCATTAATGATACTAATATCTACTTTTCCTTCTGCTACTAAACCTTGTAATTTTCTAACATAAAGGCTAGACTCCATATCCATATCTGATCCAGCATTAGCTGCAAGTTCTGCAGCATGTACTCCATCTTTAGCATATCCATGAGGAATCATTTCTCCAATAGAGCCCCAATCAGAAACAACAAAACCTTCAAATCCCCAATCTCCTTTTAGAACGTCTCTCTGTAAAAATTTACTTCCAGTTGCTGGAATTTCGTTAAGGGTGTTAAATGAATTCATAAAAGTACTAACGCCTGCATCAACAGCTGCTTTGAAAGGAGGGAATACATAATTATATAAAGTATATTTATTTATATCTGCAGTATTATAGTCCCTGCCAGCTTCAGGAAAACCATAAGCAGCGAAATGTTTAGCACAAGCAGCAATTGTTGAAAAATCCGACAAATCATTTCCTTGAAACCCTTTTACCCTGGCTGTAGCGATAACACTTCCTAAATAAGTGTCTTCTCCAGCTCCTTCCATAACTCTACCCCATCTAGCGTCTCTATAAATGTCTACCATAGGAGCAAATGTCCAATTTAATCCTGCTGCTGCTGCTTCTTCTGCAGCTATTCTTGCAGACTTTTCAATAGCTTCAATATCCCAACTAGCTGATTCACCAAGTGGAATTGGACTTATTGTTTTATATCCATGAATAACATCAAAACCAAAAATTAAAGGGATCCCTAGCCTAGTCTCTTCAACTGCAATTTTTTGAAGTGCATATACATTTTTAACTCCTGTAACATTTAACATTGAACCAACTAAACCGTTTCTTAAATCGTCATACCTACCCTTTTCATATCCTTTTTTAGGAAGAGGTCCTGTAGCATCCCAAAATCCGTTATATTGATTCATTTGTCCTACTTTTTCTTCTAAAGTCATTTTTGACATTAAGTCACTTATAAATATTTCTTTTTCGGACTGACTTTCATTACAACTGTAATTAAAAATTAATGCTATTATTAAGAATAATTTAAAAAAAATTGATTTCATTTATTATGTGTTTTTTATTGGTAGTTAATTCTCATAAACTCTAATGTAGTCTACTTCCATAGTGGATTCTTCAAAACCGGGGTCAATATCAAACCATGACCCTCCCATAGCTATGTTTAATATAAAAAAATGAGGTGCATCAAAAGGCCAATTTTCAATATTTTTAGGGGATGGGTTATATGTATAATACAAGTTATCGTCAATGAAAAATTGAATCTTTTCTGATGTCCAGTTTATCGAATAAATATGAAATTCAGTGTAATCGTTGATGTTTACATGGCCAGTAGTCCATGTATCACCATGACTATATGGCGTATGGATAGAACCAGCTACAACTGTAGGGTTATGACCCCAATGCTCCATTATATCAATTTCTCCACAAGCAGGCCAACCGACTGAATTTATATTTTCACCTAACATCCAAAGAGCAGGCCATGTTCCTTGACCTTCAGGCAATTTTGCTCGAATGTCAACTCTACCATATTGAAATTCAAACTTAGCTCGACTTATCAGTCTAGCAGATGTATAGTTATATCCTTGGTAAGCTTCAGTTTTAGCTGTGATTTTTAAAACTCCGTCCTCTACTTTTGAATTATCTAGTCTATTAGTATAATATTGAGATTCTCCATTACCCCAACCCCATTCACCATTTCCAATTTCATGGGTCCAATTATTGTTATTTACAGCTCCTGTTTCATTAAATTCTTCAGACCAAATTAATCCGGCAACTCCATCATCGTTAACAAATACGGAAATAGCTTGAAATTCGACAACATAATTGTCTGTCTCAGAGTAGGCATAAACATAAACAGTGTAATTGTTTATACCAGGATTAGTATAGGTAAATTCAATATTTCCTGTTGTACTTTCTACAACCTCCCCATTTCCAAATCTAAATTCATAATTAATTGCATCTGCTGCTGACGCTACACAGCTAATAACTCCACTTCCATCCCCATTTAAATTATCTGCATTTTGTCCTAAAATATCAATTGTTAAGTTTAAGTTTGAAGGTATAACCTCTTCAACATTCGTTCCTGAATTATCTCCTCCATTACTAGACTTTTCACTTGAGCATGAGGTAGTTAATAACATTAATAAGAAAACTATTCTAAACATGACTAAATTTTAAGATCTTAAATATAACAAAAAAGAGAGAAACAAATAATCATTTCTCTCTTTTAAAAGTTTAAATTTTAAATAAAATTAATTTTCATTAGTTAATGTCATGTACCAAGCATTGCCGTCTAATCCAATTGTTCTTAGGTATAAAGTGTTAGACGATCTCCCTAATATTGTATAAGATCTATCACCTCCTACATACATCCCTAAATATCCATTTGATGTAAGATTAATAGATTCAACACCACCAGGTGCACTGACAGACCATGATGAAGAGAAATCTTCAGCAGCATAATAGAAATATTCATCGTTTGCAGGGTCATCTGCAGTATAAGGAGTATTATTTGGATAGTCTAAATCAATAGGTGTCTTCTTTCCAAATATAGCTCCAAAGGTTTCAATACTTAATATCCCGTCTGTGGAAAAGGTATATCTGTCATCATAAAGAGCGGTGTCAACTTTATCAAATGCAGCAGCGGCATACCATATAGGTTCCAAACCATCAGATGGACCTACACCCAAATGGCCAGATTCTTCTGCTTTTACTCTCCAGCTATTTGCATAAAGAGCATCCAATAATTCTTGGGGTGGAGAATATAAGACTAAAACATCTAGAGAAATAGATGTGTTAGAAACAACTCCTGCTGTTCCAATTGCTATTACTGTAACCTCATAATTACTCAATCCAGTCGTAGAAAAATTATATGTAATCATTCCACTAGGAGCCATAGTTTCAACTCCATTACTTACAAATTTATAAGTAATTGCATTGTCTGCTACGGCAGTTAAATGAACTGTACCACTACCATCTCCGTTAGGGTTATTATCATCAAACCCAACAAGATCTGCAGAAACCTGTAAATTAGTAGGGTTTACTATGTCACCAAATTCGTGATCTTCAGTTTCACAAGAAGTAAAAACTAATGCAGTAAATACTAATAAAGATTTAACTAAATATTTTATTTTTTTCATTTTTATATTTTTTTAATTAACCAATTTTATTTCATCAAAGTGATAAACACCCTCTGCTGTATTTCCAAAATCATAAAATACTATAAAAGAAACATAATCTAAATCAGGCGCTAAACTGAAATCATACGTTAGAGTTTCCCACTCATTAGCTATTGTAGTTGTCATATCAAACTCATATGTAAGACCATCTACATTTCCATCAATGGTTTCAAGTTTGACCTTTATTACTTTCCCAACTTCTGGTGAGTAAGATTGAATTTGGATTTGACTCATTCCTGCAGAAGAAAAGTTAATTGGGTCTACAGAAATTCCCATTCCACCCCATACTTCAGACCCTTCAGGTTTAGTACACTGCATAACATTAGCAGTTGTATTAGTTCCTGAAACATTAGGGTTTTCTACAATTTGAATTCCCTCAACACCACCAAAAGAAAAGTTCCCTGGTAGTTCCCCTTCAAAATTTTCAATTGCTATTGAAGGTGCCTGTGTAGGGATATATTCACCTAAGCCAACTTGTATTTCATCAAAGTAATACACTGAACCATCGCCTGTATTACCAAAGTCATAAAATACTATATAGGTTGTGTAATCTAAGTCAGGAGCAGCAGAGAAGTCATACGTTAAAGTTTCCCATTGATTAGCAACTGTTGTAGTGACATCGAATTCATAAGTTAATCCATCAACATTGCCTTCTACCGTTTCCAATTTAACCTTAACTACTGCACCAGCTTGAGGCGCATAAGATTTCATTCTAATTTGATTAGTACCATTAAAATTTATTGAGCCGTTAACTCCAAAACCTGTTCCACCCCATGTCTCTGCCCCTGCTGGTTTTGTTGTCTGCATAGCATTAGCTGTTGTATTATTACCAGAGCTATTAGGGTTAGATACTATTCCATCATTAGTGACGTTTCCGAACGCAAATGATCCTGGAGCTTCTCCTTCAAAATCTTGTACATTTATAAAGTTTGAAACAGCAGGAAGTGATAGTCTAATATTATCAAAATAATACGAAGTATCATCGCCAACATTTCCGAAATCAAAGAATATTACAACTCTGTCATATTGTTGAGATAAATCTGAAGCGCTAAAATCATATATTAGTGTTTCCCATCCCTGATTTACAGTAGTAGTCATATCAACTTCCGTATTAATATCTGGGTTAGCTGAATTTTCAAGTTTTAACTTAACTACCTCTCCAATTTCTGAAGTCCAAACATCTACTGCTATATTATTAAGCGATGAAAAATCAACAGGCTCATCAATTGTTAAAAATGAACCAGCCCATGTTTCAGAACCATTTAGCTTTAATAACTGACCAACATTAGTACTAGTGTTTACACCAGTTGGATCTGGATTAGGAATTACAGTACTTTGTGCGTTTCCAAAGTCAACAAATGAATAGTTTAAAGTTGCATCTTCAAAATCAATTGGCATTAATAATGGATTTGTAATTGTAATCACTTCAATATACTCTGTTGTAGCAGCTCCACCACTTAAGGCAACTACTGTAACAGAATATTCCCCTACAGCTGAGTATGTGTAAGTTAGTATTTCTCCAATTTGCAATGGAGTGGGAGCTTCTTCTGGACCTTGATCTCCAAAATAAACTTCAAATGATGCAGCCAAATCTGCAGTTGCAGATACATTTATATCAAATGGATTTCCAGCTACATTATTTATCACAACAACTAAGTTTTCAGGTGCAGAATAGGAAACTACAACAGAAACTACAGTTTCAGTAACTTCTCCATTTAAACCAACAGCAATTATAGTTGCTTCATATGTCCCTTCAGAATAGGTATGAACCGCTGAATTTCCAGGATTAATTGATTCTGTCTCATTAGAACCATCTCCAAAATTAATAGAATAACTAACAACACCTTCCCCAGTAGGAGTAATTGTAACGATCCCTGTATTATCTTGGGTTATGCTAATCATAGCTGAAACATTTGTTGGCGCTTCAATAGTGTCAACAAAATCAATATTATTTTCTATTTCTTCTACACAAGCAAATACTAAGGCAGAAGCAAGAAATACGTTTAATAAATATTTGAATTTTTTCATGTTTTTGTATAAATTAATTTTTTAATAACCAGGATTTTGTATTAAACCTGAAATATCTATTTCTGCTTGAGGTATAGGAAAGACTTCATGCTTTCCTTCAACAAATCCATTAATTGTAGAAGCTGCTTGATTAGTTCTAACTAAATCAAAAAATCGGTGACCTTCCATAGAAAGTTCAAAATTTCTTTCTGCCCAAATAGCATCAGTAAGAGCAGTACCAGTAGCTGTAATATCATGATTTTCATCTCCAAAAGCTCTTCTTCTAACTTCATTTAAATATTGCTGTGCTAATGCATCACTAATATCACCTCTGTTATTCGCCTCAGCGGCCATTAATAAAACATCAGAATATCTAATTGCTCTATAATTATTTAAATAATTTAACTCCGTTTGTGCACCACTTTGTCCTGCTCTAGGAATATATTTGTTATTGTAGTACCCAGTATGCTCATATCCTTCAGTGTAGTTTGATCCAGTAGCAGTAGCATATGCAACCATATCTAAAATAGAAGCATCTCTTCTAGTGTCTCCATCTTCAAATGATTCAAACAAGGAATTAACAGGAACGTTAAAGCTCCATCCTTGTGCATATTCAGGTCCATCCCATCCTCTTGGTCCATTATGTATGATTCCAAAATTTCCTTCCGAGCATTGTGGACATCCCCAATCGTACCAATTAGAGCTGTTTGTATATTGAATTTCAAATACAGATTCTGCTCCATTTTCACCAAAGGATAAAAATTGACTTCCATAATCACTTACAAGTGAATAAACACCTATTACCTGATCAAAAGCTGCAGCAGCTTCAGAAAATTTATCTTGGTATAGGTAAACTTTTCCTAGCAATGCATTTGCAGTAAATTTATTTACTCTTCCAATTTGAGATTGAGAATTAGGTAAACTAGAAATTGCATTTTGAAGATCTAGTTCAATTTGCGCATAAACTTCCTCTTTGGAAGTTCTTGTCAAAGTTCCAGCATCTCCAGCTGTTAATCTTCCGTCAACAAATAAAGGAACATCTCCAAAAAATCTTACTAATTCAAAATAATAATAAGCTCTTAAGAAATATACTTCTCCATATAAAGCTTCCTTGTTATCAAAATCTAGTAATGATTTATTCTCTTGCATATAATTAGCTCTGTTTATTCCTTCATATAACCATTGCCAGATTGACCTTAAATTGTCATTATTTGGATAATGAGTCATGTCATCTATTAATTGTAATCCAATTACATCTGTAGCACTTTCTCCCCCACACAATGAATTATCAGAAGCGATATCACCTATAAGAGAATTTAAGTACATCCATTGTAATACATCGTAAGTTCCAATTAAAGCAGCATTATAGTCACTTTCAGATTGAAAATAAATATCTGCAGTAATAGCATAACCCTCTATTGGTTCGTAATCTACGTGATCAGCACATGTAAATGACATGATGCTAACAGTTAGTAATAAAAATATTTGTTTAATCTTTTTCATAATTTCTATTATTAAAATTTAATATTTAATCCCATAGACCAAATTCTTGGTTGTGGATATGTTCCTATATCGATTCCAGTATTTAAAACTCCACCATTTGAAATTTCAGGATCATATCCAGAATATTCTGTTAGAGTTAGTAAGTTCTTAACTTGTGTATATGCTCTGATTTCATCAAAACCAATTTGATTAGCAAAAGATTGAGGGAATTTATATCCAAGTTGGATATTTTTTATTCTAATATAACTTCCATCCTCAATATATCTATCAGATGCCCTTCTATTGTTGTTAGAATCTACAAAAGTAACTCTTGGTTCAGAATTACTTGTACCGAAACCTGTCCATCTATCTAAAGTCGAAGCAAATCTATTTGTGTAATTCAAGTTTCTTTCATAAGCTCTATAGATATCGTTACCGACAGATGCATATGTGAAAACACTAAAATCAAAATTCTTATAGTCTATTGCTAAATTCCAACCAATAGTAAAATCTGCAAAAGGATCCCCAATATCTGTTCTATCACTATCATTAATAACACCATCAGCATTAACATCTACAAATCTAATATCCCCAGGAGCTGCACCATTTTGGGTAGCATGAGAGTTTATTTCTGATTGATTTTGAAAGATCCCTGCTGTTCTATATCCAAAAAAGTATCCAGGACTATATCCTTCTTCAAATCTAACAATTGGTGTGTAAGGAATTCCATAACCTGCACCCCATATATACTTATCACCATTATTTATTTCTAATACTTCATTATCAGATGTTGTGAAATTCACGTTTGTACTAATATTAAAATCTTTTCCAATAGTTGTGTTATAAGAAAAAGAAGCATCAATACCTGTACTTTGAGTTTTACCAATATTAGTAGTTGGAAAGCTTGGTGTCCCTAAATAAAGAGATAAATTAGGGCTAAACAATAAGTCATCAACTGTTTTCTTAAAATAATCAACAGTTATTGATAGCTTATTATCAAACAATCTAGTATCTATTCCTAAGTTCATTTGAACTTGATTCTCCCAAGAAACATCTTCATTCGGTACAGATCCAAGAGCAGAACCATTGATTATACTACCATCAAAAGTATAGCTTGGAAAAGTTGAAATAAGTGCAAATTGAGGATTTATGTTATCATTACCAAGAGAACCATAACTAGCTCTAAATTTTAGATAATCAAAAGGAGTGTTTTCGAAAAAATCTTCTTTTGATATTATCCAACCTAATGAGGCTGAAGGAAAAAATCCAAATTTATTATTTGCTCCAAAAGATGTAGAGCCATCTACTCTACCAGTAAAGGAGAAGTAATATTTTTGATCAAAATCATATAATAGTCTTGAAAAATAAGATACGTTTCTACCTACATATTGCCAAGAACTGGAAGTTTGTTGAGATGCATTACCTGTGGCAGCACTTATATCTGCGTAGGCCCATGAGTTAAAAGGAACATCTTCATTGAATGCACCAATATATTCCCCTTTGTTCTCTCCAATTGAAAAACCTAATACCGTTTGAAAGTTATGATTTTCATTAATAGTAAAATCATAATTTGCATAAGTTTCAAATGTATAATTAAAATAATTAGTTTTAGATTCCGAAATTCTATTATGAGTTGAAACTATTGTTCCTTCTGCATCTACAGATGTTATTGGACTTAAATCTTGATTTGCATTTGTTGCATTGTGGCCTGAACCATAAAAAGCTAACGGAATAAAGTTTTTGTTGTATACATCTACAAATGTATAACCAAACCTAGAAGTTACTTTTAAATTATCCATTAAATCATGTTGTAATTCAATTTTACCTGTTAACTTATTAGTGTTGCCTTCATTATATGTATTATCAATCTGAGCTAGTGGATTAATTATTTCTTGAGTAATTGTTTCACTAATTCCAAAGCTGCCATTTTCATAAGGATTAACTGTTGGATCAAAATTTAATGAATTTGAAAGAACACTATTTATTCCATTCTCAGCAAGGCCTTTACCTTTAATATTAGTGTAATTAGTATTAACTATTAACTTTGTTTTTTCTGTTAAGTCAGTATTAATATTTGTTGTAAAGTTAGTTCTATTAAAATAAGTTTTATCAGATGGACCAACAACACCATCTTGACCTAAATAACCAGCTGAAACATAAAAAGATGTTTTATCACTACCTCCAGATGCAGTAATTGAATGATTAACAATAGCAGCATCATTAATTACCTCTTCTTGCCAGTTAGTCCCTTTACCTAAAGCTGAAAGATCTGAGTAAATTAAGCCTTCTCCAGCAGCCATACTTGCTTCATTTAAGATAGCACCATATTCACTTGCATTTAAAACATCAATCATTTTAACAACAGATTGATTTCCAACAGATGTGCTAAAGTTAAAAGATGTCTCTGAGTTTCTTTCACCAGATTTAGTTGTAACAACGATTACACCACTACCTCCTTTAACACCATATATAGATGCCAAAGCAGCATCTTTTAAAACATTTACAGATTTTATATCACTTGGATTTAATGAATTTAAATCATCAATAGATTGTGATACGCCATCAATTACTACAAGTGGAGAGTTTCCTGCATATGAAGTAATTCCTCTTATTAATACAGTAGGTTTTGATCCTGGTGATCCACTAGAAATGATATTAATACCAGACGCCTGTCCTTGTAATGCATCTTCTATTCTTACCGGCTTTATAGCTTCAATAGCGCTAGAACTAACGGTTGATACAGCACCTGAAATATCACTCAATTTTTGAGAACCGTAGCCAATTACCACTATCTCATCTAATTCACTTAAGTCTTCTTGCATTATAACAGAAATATCTGTTTGAATACCAACAATAACTGAATATGGTTGGTATCCCAAATAACTGAAGACTAAATTAGAATCTGAACTTACATTAGAAATGGAAAAATTTCCATCATAATCAGTTACAGCTCCATTATTAGAGTTATCAATACTAATGTTCACTCCTGCAATTGGAATTGAATTAGCATCTTTTACATTTCCAGAAATACTCTGGCTCTGTATATTGGAAAACATTGTTCCTAATAACAGACACAAACTTAAAAATGATACTTTCATGAATTTTTTATTTAAATAATTCTTATTATAAATATTTAATCTCGTCCGAAATACCAACTTTCAACAAAAAAAGCAATACTTATTGTGAATATCTCAAATTAGAATATACTAAATTAGTACATATGTAATTATTTAAATCATTCTGATTAAATTTTTAAATAAAATACAGTAAAAATAGCTATTTTGTAATTAATCAATATCAAAAAATCAATATTACTAAGAATTCTATAAGTGTAACACGAAAACGTTATAGTGAGGTCGATATGCTTCAAATATGCTATTATTTGATCGATAAATGACATATAAAATAAAAAAGCATCCCGATTTCTATAAAGAAAAAGGAAAGCTTTCCACTGGTTTAAAAAAACCTCTAACAAGCCTAAAGCCTGTTAGCAACACAACACTTTAATTGCGGTCTGGACGGGACTCGAACCCGCGACCCCCTGCGTGACAGGCAGGTATTCTAACCAACTGAACTACCAGACCGTTGCGTTATTGCGAGGCAAATATACATTGCATTTTCTATATCACAAATGTTTTGTTATGTTTTATTAATTATTTCCAAAAAAGATACTTGGATCTAAATTTTTCAACTATTTGAGTAGAGTATCTAAAGCTGAGGCATAAGTATCTTTTGGGGCAACACCAACATGTCTATCTACTAGTTCACCATTATTAAAAACTAATACAGTAGGGATGTTTCTAACTCCGTACTTAGATGCAAATTCTTGGTTTGCATCAATATCTACCTTGCCAACAATTGCCTTGTTTTCGTATTCATTACTAATTTCATCAATTATTGGACCTACCATTCTACAAGGTCCACACCATGCGGCCCAAAAATCTACCATTACTGGCTTGTCACTCTTTAATACAGTTTCTTCAAAGTTACTATCTGTTATTTCTAAAGCCATAATATTATATATTTTAAGTTTATGATAAATCAAAATTAATTAAATAATCATCAATATCTATTGTTTTTAAAGAAATTTAACATATCACATTTTATTGTTTTAGTTTAACTTAAAATAAATCTTTTCTTTATCTAATTCATCTAATAACTCTTGAGAAATATTTACTTTTTTATTTTCACTAATCATATCTAACTTGATTTTTTCCTCATCATCATAAACGACAAAGTTTAGCCTATGATCTCCTTTAAAGTTATCTATTATTTGATTTAATCTATCTAACTTATTGCTATCTATTTCATTAAGTTTTAATTGAATTGATAACTTTTTTGCAAATGAGTCTAACACATCATGCAATAGCTTAAAGCTGTTAAATTGTATTCTAGGATCACTTTTTTTTCCTGTTTCTCTATTTTGCCAACCTTCTTTAATTAGGGTTTTAACAAACAGAAAATTATTTATAATTAGAAAATGTTTAAACTTCAAGTAATCTTCACCAAAAATCCTAAACTCATACGAATCTAGATAATCTTCGATAATAAATGAAGCCCAACCTTTGCCTTGTCTACTAATTCTATGTTCCACTTCAGTTAAAATACCCCCAAATGCTAATTCTTTATTAATATAATTCTCTATGTTTTTAAATGCTGTCACATTTGAATTACAAAAAGTATTCATTTCAATTTTAAAGTCATCCAAAGGGTGTCCCGAGATATATATTCCAACAACCTCTTTTTCTCTGGCTAATTTTTCCAATGGATCCCATTCCGCACAACTTGGAATGACAGGTTCTGAAAATTGCATTTCACTAGAATCTTCAAACAAGCTTACTTGAGCTGAATTAATATTTTCTTGGTATTTAGCAGCATGGCGAATTGTCTTTTCTAAAAATGTAATTCCATCTCCTTCATCATTAAAATATTGAGCCCTGTGAACATTATTAAAGCAGTCAAAAGCTCCGGATGCAGCCAAATTATCAAAGGCTTTTTTATTTGCAGCTCTAAGATCTATTCTTTTGGCCAGATCAAAAATTGAATTATAACTACCATCTTTTTTTCTATTAGTAACAATCGTAGCTACTGCATTGGCTCCTACACCCTTTACAGCACCCATGCCAAATCTGATTTCATTTTTTTTATTTACAGAAAATTTATAATATGATTCGTTAACATCAGGCCCTAGCACATTCAATTTCATTCTCTTACACTCTTCCATAAAAAAGGTGACAGATTTAATATCATTCATATTATTGGATAATACCGCGGCCATATATTCAGCAGGATAATTTGCTTTTAAATAAGCAGTTTGATATGCGATCCAGGCGTAACAAGTTGAGTGAGATTTATTAAACGCATAACTAGCAAATGCTTCCCAATCTTTCCATATTTTTTCTAGCTTACCAACATTTAGACCTTTTTCAGAAGCTTGAGTTAAAAATTTGGGCTTCATTTTATCTAAAACAGCCTTTTGCTTTTTACCCATCGCCTTTCTTAAAACATCTGCCTCCCCTTTAGAAAAGTCCGCTAGTTTTTGTGATAACAACATTACTTGTTCCTGGTAAACAGTTATACCATACGTCTCTTTTAAATACTCTTCCATTTCTGGCAAGTCATATTCAATTTTTTCATCTCCATGTTTACGATTAATAAAACTTGGTATATACTCCATTGGACCTGGTCGATAAAGTGCATTCATAGCAATTAAATCACCGAAAACAGTTGGCTTTAGATCCTTAAGGTGTTTTTGCATCCCGGCAGATTCATATTGAAAGACACCAACAGTTTCTCCTTTTTGAAATAATTCAAATGTTTTTTTATCATCTAATGGAAAACTATCAGGATCAAGAGTAATTGAATGTTTAGCCTTCACAATTTTAACAGTACTTTTAATAAGAGACAGTGTCTTTAACCCTAAAAAATCCATTTTTAATAAACCAGCTTGTTCAACAACTGAATTATCGAACTGAGTTACATAAAGGTCTGAGTCTTTTGCAGTAGCTACTGGAACAAAATTGGTAATATCATCTGGTGTGATAATAACTCCACAAGCATGAGTTCCTACGTTTCTAACTGAGCCCTCTAGAATTCTTGCTTGAGTAATAGTCTCAGCTTCTAAATCATCTCCCTCAGAAATATTTAAAAGTTGATTAACCTTATCTAAATCTTCAGGTCTAAACTCTGATCTTAGCTTATTTGTCTCTGTCTCAAATATTGTTTTTAATTTAGACATGTTAGGAACTAACTTAGCCAGTCTATCCGCATCATTTAATGGCAAATCCAAAACTCTTGCAGTATCTCTAATGGATGATTTTGCTGCCATTGTTCCGTATGTTATAATTTGAGCAACTTGCGTATCACCATACTTATTTATTACATAATCCATAACCTTACCACGGCCTTCATCATCAAAATCAATATCAATATCAGGCATACTAACTCTGTCTGGATTTAAGAATCTTTCAAAAAGCAAATCGTACTTAATGGGGTCGATATTGGTTATCCACAAGCAATAAGCAACTACTGAACCAGCAGCTGAACCCCTTCCAGGTCCGACCGAAACATTCATTTTTCTTGCTTCTCTTATAAAATCCTCAACAATCAAAAAATATCCAGGATATCCGGTCTTTTCAATTGTATTTAATTCAAAGTCTAGACGCTCAATAAGTTTATCTGTTAGTTCTGAATATCTTTTTTTAGCTCCTTGATAAGTTAAATGTCTTAAATAATTATTCTCTCCTTTTTTACCTAAATCTTCTAAATCATTCGGATCTTCAAATTCACTAGGAATTTCAAATTTAGGAAGCAAAACATCTCTTGAGAGAGAATAAGCTTCAGTCTTGTCTATAATCTCTTGAATATTAATTATAGATTCAGGACAGTCTGCAAATAGAGACTTCATTTCATTTGAAGATTTATAATAATATTCATGGTTTGGTAATCCATATCTAAAACCTCTGCCTCTACCAATTGGAGTGGATTGTTTTTCGCCGTCTTTTACACATAATAATATATCATGTGCATTAGCATCCTGTTTCTCGCTATAATATGTATTATTAGTTGCGATTAATTTAACTTGATGGCTTATAGAAAATTTCTTAATAACTTCATTCACCACTTTCTCGTCTTCCTGACTATGATTCATTATCTCTAGATAAAAATCACTACCAAAATTATTTTTCCACCATAACAAAGACTCTTCGGCTTGCTTTTCACCTATATTTAATATTTTACTTGGAATTTCACCATATAAATTACCACTTAATACAATTAGATCTTCCTTATATTTTAAGATTAAATTTTTATCAATTCTTGGTACATAATAAAAACCTTTAGTGTAAGCTAAAGAAGATAACTTTGCTAAATTTTGGTATCCATTTTTATTTTTAGCTAATAATACTATTTGATAACCATAATCTTTAAAAGACTTATTTAAATGATCTTCACAAACAAAAAACTCACAACCCAGGATGGGTTTTATCAGTGATTTTTTTTTCTCACTTTCATCTTCTGAAAGCTCTGAATTATCAATTAATATCTGATCATTATATCTATTTACTTCATTTATAAACCTAAAGGACCCCATCATATTTGCATGATCAGTTAATGCAACTGCTGGCATATTATGTTTAGAAGTGGTTTTTATAAGTTCCTTAATACTAATGGTGGATTGAAGTACCGAAAACTGAGAATGATTATGAAGGTGGGCGAAATTTGAATTTAAAAGATTATCTGATATTTCAAGATTTGAAATAGATAGGTCAATCTTGTTTTTATTTAATTCTTTTTTTAGTAAAGCTGATTGTTTTTTTAAATTAATGTGATTAATTCCTTCGGATTGAATCTTAGATGGGTTTTGTTTTATAAAATCAGAATGATAACCTTCAACCTGATTTAGTTCTTGCAAAGAGTAGTTTTGTATTCTAATTAATTCTAAAAAACATCTGGTGGTTGCCTCCACGTCAGCAGTTGCATTGTGTGCGTCTGAAAATGAGTTTGAGAATAAAAAAGAATGTAATTCAGTTAAAGTAGGAAATTTATACTTACCACCTCTGCCACCTGGTATCTTACACAAGGCCGCAGTTTTTTCGTAACATGTGTCTAGAATTTTAGAGACATCCAAATTATTTTTAATGTTTTGTCTATAAAACTCGCTACCCATTATATTTAAATCAAACTTTACATTATGACCAATAATAAATTTTGAGTTTTCTACAGCTTCATTAAATTGATTTAATACTTCTAAAAGGTCATGACCATCTCTTTGAGCTAGTTCAGTAGAGATACCGTGAATTTTTTGTGAATCGTAAGGAATATTATAACCTTCTGGTTTAATTAAGAAATCTTTAGTTTCTATACAATTACCCAAACTATCATGAACCTGCCAAGCTAATTGAACACAACGTGGCCAATTATCAGTATCTGAAACAGGGGCATTCCATTTTTTAGGTAACCCTGTCGTTTCTGTATCAAATATTAAATACATTGATTAATCAGTTGTTTGAGTTAATGGAAGTCTGTAGAAAACTCCTTGAGAAACATTAACAGTTGATTCCCCAGATGAATTATAAGCATTAAAAGTAAATGTTCCACTAATCTTAGAATCAGAAGTTATTTCACGAATATATATTTCTCCATCACTTGGATAATCAATATCAGATATTCCTATATTTAATGTTGAGTATTGAATTGTATCTAGGATTGTAGCTTCACCAATTACTTGCAAATCGTGATAGCAATCTTGACAATTTGATGGAAATCTTAAACTAATAGTTGAATTAAAATCATTTCCCGTGATTATTACTTCTCCTAAAGGGTTTGTTGTTACACTAAAATCTGATGCTTCCCAATTTGCAGTACCATTTATAGTAGCTTGAAATGCTGGAATTCTATATTCAATTTCAGATGAGCAACTTGAAATAATCAGAAATAAACACGAAAAGTAGATGATTTGTTTCATAAAAATAAAATATTTACATAAAAGTAAAACAAAAAAACAAAAGATTTAATTAGAATTAGAAAATATTATTATATTTGCGCTCTCATTAATAACGGAGGTCGAGAACCCCATAAATTAATTTATTATGCCAGTAAAAATTAGATTACAAAGACACGGTAAGAAAGGAAAACCTTATTATTGGATTGTTGCAGCCGATACTAGAGCAAAAAGAGACGGTAAATATTTAGAAAAATTAGGTAGTTACAACCCTAATACTAATCCACCTTTAATTGAATTAAACATTGACAGTTCGGTAAAGTGGCTTCAAAACGGAGCGCAACCTACTCATACAGCTAGAAATATTTTATCCTATAAAGGAGTAATGCTTAAGCATCACTTATTAGGTGGAGTTTCAAAAGGAGCTCTAACTAGCGAAGAAGCTGAAGCAAAGCTAGCAGCTTGGATTGAAGATAAAGAAACTAAAATAGACTCAAAAATTAGTTCTCTAGTAA
The DNA here is from genome assembly GCA_949372955.1 of uncultured Flavobacteriaceae bacterium. GTDB lineage: Bacteria > Bacteroidota > Bacteroidia > Flavobacteriales > Flavobacteriaceae > SGZJ01. Next base: position 141,498 of record CASIAX010000010.1, read on the forward strand.
AAGAAGAAGCTAATAAGAAATCTAAAGAAATAGAAGCTGAGAAATTAGTAAATAAAGCAAGAGTAGATGCACAAGTATCTGCAGTTCAAGAAGCTGCTGCTGCTGAAGAAGCTGCTGCTGCTGAAGAAGCTCCTGCTACTGAAGAAGCTGCTGCTACTGAAGAAGCTCTGCTGCTGAAGAAGCTCCTGCTACTGAAGAAGCTCCTGCTACTGAAGAAGCTGCTGCTGCTGAAGAAGCTCCTGCTACTGAAGAAGCTCCTGCTACTGAAGAAGCTCCTGCTACTGAAGAAGCTCCTGCTACTGAAGAAGCTCCTGCTACTGAAGAAGCTCCTGCTACTGAAGAAGCTCCTGCTGAAGAAGCTCCTGCTACTGAAGAAGCTCCTGCTAAAAAATAAAGTACTTTTAAAAAAACATTTAATACATTTATAACCTGCTAACTAAAATTAGCAGGTTTTTTTTATATGAAAGATTATTACTATTTAGGAAAAGTTACTAAAAAGTTCAGCTTCAAAGGTGAGGTGTTAGTCAAAATTGATACGGATCAACCAGAGTTATATAAAAAAATTAAAACTCTCTTTATTTTTCATGATAATAAGCTAAACATTTATAACATAGAAGTAATTAGATTCCATAAGGAAAGTGTACTTAGATTGAAAATTGAAGGAATAAGTAATGAAGATGATGCAAACAAAATAATTAATAGCGATGTGTTTTTACCTTTAAGTCACTTACCAGTATTAAGTGGAAATAAGTTTTATTATCACGAGGTGATAGATTTTACAATTATCGATGATGTTTTTGGAGAAATAGGAAAGATATCTAGTATAAGAGAAAATAATTCTCAAGATCTTTTTATTGTTAATTACAAAAATGAGGAAGTGTTAATTCCAATACATGATGAATTTATAAAAAAAGTAGATAGATTAAAGTCACAAATAATAGTAAAAACTCCAGATGGCCTTATAGAGATATATATAAATTCATAAAAAATAATTTAACTTGCATTAGTAATGACTCAAAATAAATGAATTTAAACTTCAATATTAACTCTGATATTAGTAAAGCAGAAACTTTGCCTGCAAGTTTTTATAAAAACCCTGAGTTATTTGAATTTATTAAAGAAAAAATATTTTTAAAAAGTTGGCATTGGATTGGAGATGAAAACTTAGTTAAAGAAAAAAACTCTCTACACCCATTTGTGCTATTAGAAGAGTATTTAGATGAACCTTTATTGTTGTCTAAGACCATTAATGATAGCATAATGTGTCTGTCAAATGTTTGTACTCATAGAGGTAACTTACTGATTTTAGAACCGTGTAAATCAGCGAAAATTAGATGCATGTACCACGGTAGAAGATTTAATAATAATGGAGATTTTGAGTTTATGCCAGACTTTGAACAAACTAAAGATTTTCCAAGACATTGTGACAACCTTCATAGTTACTCAGTAAAAACTTGGAATAAATTAATTTTTGTTGGTATTAATCCAATTATTGACTTTAATAAAGTAATTGATATTATGGAAAAAAGGGTTGGGTTTTTACCCTTAAATAAATCATTATTTGACTCTTCTCTTTCTCAAGATTTTTCGATTGATGCTCACTGGGCTTTATATTGTGATAATTATTTGGAAGGCTTTCACGTTCCTTTTGTTCACAAAGATTTAAACGAAATACTAGATTATAACAGCTACGAAACTGAAATCTATGACCATTGTAATCTACAAATAGGTTACAGCAATCAAAAAGATGACTGCTTTGTTTTTCCAGATAATCACATGGATTATGGTAAAAATATTGCCGCATATTATTTTTGGATATTTCCAAATATGATGTTTAATTTTTACCCTTGGGGACTATCAATTAATATTGTAAAACCTGTTGGATTAAAATTGACAAAAATTGAATTTAGATCATATGTATTTAACAAATCTAAACTAAACCAAGGCGCAGGAAGTGATTTAGGTAAAGTTGAAAAGGAAGATGAATTTGTAGTCCAGAACGTGCAGAAAGGAATAAATTCAGCTTTTTACAAATCAGGAAGGTATTCCGCTACAAAAGAAAAAGGAGTTCATCATTTTCACTACTTATTATCAAAAATATTGGCTACTTAATTTCTTGGCTTAATAGTGAAAAAAAATTATCTCGAAGACTATAAATTAACAAGCTTTGTTTATTTTTGTGAAACAAAATAAAAACATTTATGAAACCAGATTTATTTGAAGCTCCAGATTATTATAATTTAGATGAATTGCTTACCGAAGAGCATTTATTAGTTCGTGATGCAGCTAGAGAGTGGGTGAAAAGAGATGTTAGTCCAATTATTGAAGAGTACGCTCAAAAAGCTGAGTTCCCTACTCAAATTGTAAGTGGTTTAGCAAATATTGGTGCGTTTGGACCATACATCCCTGAGGAGTACGGAGGTGCGGGACTAGATTATATTTCTTATGGATTGATTATGCAAGAAATAGAAAGAGGAGATTCTGGAGTTAGGTCAACAGCCTCTGTTCAATCTTCACTTGTAATGTTTCCAATATGGAAATATGGAAATGAAGAACAAAAAATGAAGTTTTTACCTAAACTAGCCTCTGGCGAGTGGATGGGATGTTTTGGATTAACTGAACCTGACCACGGATCTAATCCCTCAGGTATGGTGACAAATTTTAAAGATAAAGGAGATCATTATTTATTAAATGGAGCTAAAATGTGGATTTCAAATTCACCAATTGCTCAAGTTGCAATTGTATGGGCTAAAAATGAAGAAGGTAGAATACACGGATTAATTGTGGAAAGAGGTATGAAAGGGTTTTCTACTCCTGAAACACATAACAAATGGTCTTTAAGGGCAAGTTCAACAGGTGAATTGATATTTGACAATGTAAAAGTTCCAAAGGAAAATCTTTTACCCAATAAATCTGGACTTGGCGCTCCACTAGGTTGTTTAGATTCTGCTAGGTACGGGATTGCATGGGGTGCAATTGGAGCTGCCATGGATTGTTATGACACAGCATTGAGGTACTCAAAGGAAAGAATACAATTTGGAAAACCGATAGGCGGATTTCAGCTGCAGCAAAAAAAATTATCTGAAATGATTACCGAAATAACAAAAGCTCAATTATTAGCTTGGAGATTAGGTAATTTAAAAAATCAAGGGAAAGCCACAACCGCTCAAATCTCAATGGCAAAAAGAAATAATGTTGAAATGGCAATTAAAATTGCAAGAGAATCAAGACAGATTTTAGGAGGTATGGGAATATCAGGTGAATATTCTATAATGAGACATATGATGAATTTAGAAAGTGTAATCACTTATGAGGGTACACATGATATTCATTTACTTATTACTGGATTAGATATTACAGGTTTAAATGCATTTAAATAAAATATATGACAGTTGAAAAAATCAACAACTCGATTCTAGATTATAGAAAAGAATTACTAAATCATAGTTTATATTCAAAAATTAAAACAATTGATGATTTAAGAAACTTTGTCCAAACTCATATTTTTGCAGTATGGGATTTTATGTCACTTTTGAAATCATTACAAATACAATTAACATGCACAAATACTCCTTGGATACCAAATAAAAATTCGAAAACTGCATATTTAATTAATGAAATTGTTCTTGCCGAAGAAACAGACATTAATCAAATAGGTGAAAGAATGAGTCATTACGAGCTATATTTAGAAGCTATCAAAAGTTTTGGAGCAGATACCAATGACATAGATTTATTCTTGAATAAATTAAATAATGAAGATATTTTTAATACTATTAATTCTTCAAGGATTCCAAAAGAGGTTAAAGAATTTTTAGAATTCACATTTAAGATAATTGAAGAAGGAAAGCCTCATAAGATTGCAGCAGCATTCACATTTGGTAGGGAAAACCTTATTCCAAGTATGTTTACAGCAATATTAAAAAACTTTCAAAAGAATTTCCCCGAGCAAGATATTTCAAAATTAATATACTACTTTGAAAGACATATTGAATTAGATGAAGATGAACATGGGCCTATGGCTCTAGAAATGGTCACAGAATTAGCAGAAAATGATCCAGAAAAATGGCAAGAAATTGAAGAAGTATCTATAGAAGCACTAAAAAAAAGGATTGGGTTATGGAACTCAATTGAAAGTATTATTGTAAATAAAAAGGTTTTAGTTTAAATGAAAAAAATAATCGCATACATTATTATTTTTAGTGTATTTAGTTGTGATATTTTTCTAGACGTAGATGACATGGGTGTTTTTCCGACAAATTATAAAATACTCTCCTTAGGAGATAGTTATTCTATTGGTCAGAGTGTTTGTGATGAATGTAGCTTTCCAATACAATTAAAAGACTCACTTCAAATCGAATTAAGCAGAGATACTATAAATGTTGAAATTATTGCGGTAACAGGCTGGACAACAACTTCTTTAATTAATAACTTAGAACCAATAATTGAAAACGACAGTTTAGATAATATTTTTAAAAATAACGATTTAGTAACTTTATTGATAGGAGTAAATAATCAATATCAAAATAAACCATTTGAAGTTTATGAAGAAGAGTTTCCTGAGTTAGTAAATACCGCTATTTCACTTACTAAATCACAAAGTAAGTCAGATGTTATCGTTATCTCGATTCCTGATTATGCCTTTACTCCTTATGGACAATCAGGGCCAAATCCATCTATTACTAGCCAAGAAATCGATATGTATAACAATTTTGCAGAAAACCATTGTTTAGAAAATAATATCACATATATTAACATAACAGATATAACTAGGCTTGGTTTAACTATGCCAGAATTAGTTGCTAGTGATAACCTTCATCCTTCAGAAATTGCTTATAAAAAAATTGTTGAGAGAATTTTTCCTGAAGCAATATATAAACTATTAGATTAACTTTCAGGTGCTATTTTTATTCTTAAATTATTGAGGTTAGTTGATATAGGGATTTGACAAGACAATCTGCTGTTTTTTTCTAAATAAAAAGCCTCCGATAACATCGCCTCTTCATCATCAGATTTTGGTATCAAATCATGTTCAGACTCTATATAACATTGACAAGAAGCGCACATCGCCATTCCACCACACACTCCAATTGAAGCGTCATTTTCTATTTCATGAATTTTAATTAATTCCATTAAGTTTATAGACATGTCTGTAGGTGCAATTACATCATGAATAGCGCCTTTTCTATCAGTAATAAATATATTTATATCATTTTTACTCACTATGAAATAGTTTTAATAACAGCTTTTGGAGCCTTTTTATGTGACCCATCAAATCCCTCAACACCTGAAACTGTAGTATACTTTAAAAGGAATTTTTTGTTTGGGTTTAAAATCTTGAAAGCAGATTGACACATTAAAGCCGCCTCATGAAATCCACACAATATTAATTTAAGTTTCCCTGGATAGGTATTAACATCTCCGATTGCATAAATTCCAGGAATATTAGTTTGATAATCTAAAGAGTTGTTTACTTTAATTGCATTTTTTTCTATTTCTAAACCCCAGCTTGAAATCGGACCAAGTTTTGGAGAGAGACCAAAAAGAGGAATAAAATAATTTGTTTGTATATCTTCTGTAGATTTATCAAAGTTTTGAATAGTAATTGACTCTAAGTTATTTTCTCCATTTAAACCAATCACTTCAGCCGGTGTAATAATTTTGATTTTATTCAAATTCTTTAATTGCTGAACTTTATCTACTGAATCAAGAGCTCCTCTAAATTCATTTCTCCTATGTATTAAGGTAACTTCCGATGCTATTTCACATAAAACAACTGCCCAATCAAGTGCAGAATCTCCTCCGCCAGCAATCACTATCTTTTTATCCTTAAATAAATTAGGTTCTTTAATGAAATATTCAACACCAAACCCTTCAAATTTACTAATATTATCTATAAGTGGTTTTCTTGGCTCAAAACTCCCTAACCCTCCAGCAATAACAACTATTGGCGATGCATGCTTAGTTCCTTTGTCTGTTGTCACAATAAAAGAATTATCTTCTTGTTTATCAATGGTCATTGCTCTTTCTCCTAAAGTAAATCCAGGTTGAAATTGAGAACACTGTTCCATTAATTTATCAACTAAGTCATCTGCTAATATCTCAGGGTAAGCTGGAATATCATATATAGGTTTTTTAGGGTATATTTCAGAACACTGCCCTCCTGGTTTAGGTAATATATCAATTAAATGACATTTCATTTTTAGCAGACCTGCTTCAAAAACTGCAAATAGACCAACGGGGCCTGCTCCAATAATTAGAATATCAGACTTTATCATTTAAGATTCAATATTAATTACATTCTCAATTTCTGGAGCATGTTTTTTTATAGTCATTTCAACTCCTGACTTTAGTGTCATTTGATTTATAGTACAGGTAGAACAAGCTCCTTCTAGCCTGACCTTAACAGTACTGTTGTTTATTTCAATAAGCGAAATATTACCACCATCTCTTTGCAGAAATGGTCTAATTTCGTCTAAGGCATTTTCAATTTTTTCTTTAATAGTGTCAGACATAATAATTAATTTATTTGTTAACTGCTGAACAACCTGCCATGGTTGTGATTTTAATTGCTTCAGAATCTGGAAGGTCTTTATTTCTTTTGACTACTTCAGCAACAATTTTTTGTGTTATAGTCTTAAGGTCTTTACTAACCACTGTATCTTCTTGCATAGAAACTGGTCTTCCAAAATCACCCGCTTCTCTTACACTTTGCTCAATAGGGATATTACCTAAAAAAGGAACCTTTAAATCCTCTGCTAAATTCTTGGCTCCATCTTTTCCAAATAAATAATATTTATTATCTGGAAGTTCCTTAGGTGTAAAATAAGACATGTTTTCTACAATACCTAAAACAGGTACATTGATTAATTCTTGTTTAAACATAGCAACTCCTTTTTTAGCATCTGCTAAAGCAACATTTTGAGGGGTACTGACTATGACAGCACCTGTAATTGGTAATGCTTGTAATATACTTAAATGGATATCCCCAGTTCCTGGTGGTAAGTCTATCACTAAAAAATCTAACTCACCCCAATTAGCATCAAAAATCATTTGATTTAAAGCCTTAGATGCCATGGGACCTCTCCATATAACAGCTTGATCTGGTTTAGTGAAGAAACCAATAGAAAGTATTTTAACTCCATAGTTAGTAACTGGTTCCATTTTACTTTTACCATCTACTAATACTGATTTTGGTCTTTCGTCTACAATATCAAACATTATAGGAATAGAAGGACCATAAATATCCGCATCTAGTAGGCCTACCTTAAATCCCATTTTCGCAAGTGAAACAGATAAGTTCGAAGTTACAGTAGATTTACCCACACCCCCTTTACCAGAGGCAATAGCAATAATATTTTTAATTCCTGATATTTTTTTTGATTCTATTTTTTTGATTGGCTTATCGGCAGATATTTTCTTGAAATTAATTTTTACTTTAATGCCTGAACTTAGCTCTGAATTTAAAGATTCATTAATATCTAATTCAGCTTTTTTCTTAGCCTGAAGTGTAGGATTAGAAATATTTACATCTAAAATAATTTCATTAGAAAAATTAACAAGATTAACAAAAATACAATTGTCAATATTTGCATCTTTAAGTCTTTTGAGTATTTCAGTTTTACTAATTTTCAAAGCCTATTGTTATTTATGCAAATATAGTGCGAAAACTTGATTTTAATAAATGTATTAGACTTATAGTTCAATACTAGGATCCCAGTACAAATTATCAAAATTTAACACCTTGTTATCAACTATACAAATCCCCTCATTTTCTAGAAGTTCCTTCATTAAATTAGAGCCAAAAAAATGATGCTTTCCAGTTAACAAACCAACTCTATTAACAACTCTGTGAGCAGGAATTTCTGACATATTATGTGAAGAATTCATAGCATAGCCTACAGCTCTTGAACTTTTTACAGAGCCTAAGTATTTAGCAATTGACCCGTAATTTGTAACTCTTCCATAAGGAATTAATTTGACTACAGAATAAACCTTTTGAAAAAAATTATCTTGACTAGATTTCAAGTTATTGGATTTTAAATTTAATATATGTGATGGGCTTATCCTCTTTTAAAAATAAGGATTCGTAATGAGTTTTTATATCTGTCACTTCTTTTGGGCTACCTTCTCTTTTATAGATATCATGATTTGAATATAGTATTTCAGCGCCATTCATAGCTTGTAATAGACCTAGGGTATAACCATGTAAAAATTCACTATCCGTTTTAAGATTTACAAATCCGTCTTTATTTAGAATTGTTTTGTATTTATTTAAAAAATCTAAATTGGTTAGTCTATGTTTAGTTCTTTTATAAGTAATTTGAGGATCTGGAAATGTAATCCATATTTCAGATATTTCATTTTTTTCGAAAAGAAATTCTACAAGTTCAATTTGGGCTCTAATAAATTTAACGTTGGTGATTTTATTTTCTATTGCGGTTTTTGCCCCTCTCCAAAATCTTGCACCTTTAATGTCGATTCCAATAAAATTTGTATTAGGATTGTTTTTTGCAAGTTCTACAGAGTACTCTCCTTTACCACACCCTAACTCTAAAATAATTGGATTACTATTGTTGAATATTTTTTCAGACCAACTTCCTTTAAATTCAAAAGAATTAGAAAGTAATTCCTCTCTTGTTGGTTGAAAGACATTATTAAAACTATCGTTTTCTTTAAATTTTTTTAATTTATTTTTACTACCCAAAACCTCAATTTTTATGCAAAGAAATAATAATAAATTCTTAATAAAAAGATAAAGTTGACTAATCTATACATTTAGATAAAGTAAAAGAAAACTCACTACCAATACCTAATTTAGATTCAATGTATATATTCTCATTATGAGCATCTATTATATGCTTTACAATTGAAAGACCTAAACCAGAACCACCTTGTTTTCTAGAACCACTTTGGTCAACTCTATAAAATCTTTCAAAAAGTCTAGGTAAGTGTTCATTCAAAATTCCTTCTCCATTATCTGTAACTCTAACTATTAATTTCTCAGTTGTTAAACTTTCTAAACTGATTTCTGTAGTACCTTTAAAAGTTCCATATTTGATAGAGTTAATAATTAGGTTAGTTATAACTTGGTGAATCTTATCCCTATCTGCATTTACTAAAATAGATTCTGAATAATTTGTATTAAAAGTTAATTTAATTTCCTTTTTTTGTGCTTGAATTTCCAATTGATCAAAAATATTTTTTATAAGTTTATTTAAATCAAAACTGGTTACTTCTAAATTTTGTGAACCAGACTCTAACTTAGTGATCATATCTAAATCCTTTATAATATAAATTAATCTTTCTACACTAATTTGTGCCCTATTTAAAAACTTGTCTCTTAGTAACTCATTTTCCACAGCACCATCAATCAAATTTTCGATATATCCTTGAATAGTGAAAATTGGAGTTTTTAATTCATGTGCTACATTGCCTATAAACTCTTTTCTAAACTCTTCTTGAACTTTTAAACTTTCAATTTCAAGTTTTTTATCTTTACTAAACTCATTGATATTTTGCATTAAAGAATTCATGTCGGTAGTAACATTAGGCTTAGATAAAGATATTGAATCAATAATGTTCAAATCTTTATAAAGGTTTTTAATCTTTCCATAAATAAAAGCTTCAATTCTTGACTGAATTATTAAAAAAGAAATTATGAAAATTAAAATTACAAGTAAAATAAGTTGAAAATAATATTGATCTAATAAAGAATACAGATAAAGGACAACTGCAACTACAAAAAGTGAAATTAAAGAAATTGCAAAAGATGTTTTAATTGCAAAAGAATAAGAATTTTTAAATTTAAGGGACATTAGCTTACAAACTTATAACCAACCCCTTTAATAGTTTTAAACGATGAATCTCCGATTTTTTCTCTGAGTTTTCTGATATGCACGTCAATAGTTCTATCTCCTACAATAACGTCAGTACCCCAAACAGCATCTAAAATCTTACTCCTTGTAAAAACAGTGTTAGGACTTGATGTCAACAAATATAACAATTCAAATTCCTTTCTAGGTAATGAAATTTCAATTCCTTTTAGATTAACTAAATATCTTGATCTATTTATAATTAAATCATTAATCTGAATTAATGAAGCGTCAATATCAGATTTGTTTCTTCTAAGTAAAGATTTAACCTTACTTAATAACACTTTCGGCCTGATAGGTTTAGTTATATAATCATCTGCGCCAGCATCAAAACCAGCAATTTGAGAAAAATCTTCTGATCTAGCGGATAAGAAAGTAATGATTACATTATTTAATTTTGTTGATTTTCTAATTTGTTCACACGCTTCAACTCCATTCATTTCTGGCATCATTAAATCCATAATAATGAGATCTGGTGTTACTTTTTCTGCAATTTCAATAGCCTGAAGTCCATTCATTGCTTTATAAACACTATAACCTTCATTTTCTAGTGAGTATGATATAATTTCTAATATATCTGGATCATCGTCAACAAGTAGTATTTTGTTCAAAGCATTTGTTTTTCACAAATATATAAAGTAATGTCATATGAAATTCAAATTATTAATTGATAACGTTATGTTAACAATAACAAATTATTAAATAAGTGTCAATTCTTATGTTAATATTTTTTATTTTAAATACTTTTGAATGTATGACAAATTATGAGAGTATTTTTAAAATAAATAGCGATGAGCAGTTTGAGTCAATAGCAATTGAAGTCTTCAATTTTCAATTTCACAATAATGATATTTACAGATCATTTTGTGATTTAATAAACAAAACTCCTTCGGATGTTACTAGTTCAAATCAAATACCTTTTCTGCCAATAAGGTTTTTTAAATCCCACAAAGTATTAAGTTCTAATGAAGTAATTGAGAAAAAATTTATTAGTAGTGGAACTACCAATACTAATTTAAGCACACATTATATAACTGATTTAAAACTTTATCAATCAAGCTTCGAAAACTCCTTTAAATATTTTTTTGGAGACATCAAAGAATTTACCATTTTAGCACTACTCCCTTCTTATCTAGAGAACAAAAATTCTTCTTTAATATATATGGTGGATAAATTAATAAAGAAAACAAAGAAAAAAAATAGTAGTTTTTATTTAAATAATTATATAGAATTAAAAGAAAAATTACATGAATTAAAAAATGAAAAAGTTATTTTAATTGGAGTTACGTATGCCTTATTAAATTTAATCGAAAAATTTAATTTTAAATTACCTAACCTTACTATAGTTGAAACTGGAGGGATGAAGGGAAGAAGAAGGGAAATGATAAGAGATGAACTTCATACAAAACTAATAAATGGGTTTGGCACAAATCTAATTTACAGTGAATATGGAATGACGGAGCTGCTCTCTCAAGCATACTCTATTAGGGATGGGATTTTTCAATGCCCTCCGTGGATGAGGATTTACATTAGAGAACCTCAAGATGCCTTATCCTTTAAAAAAAATGGAGTAACTGGCGGGGTTAATGTAATTGATTTAGCAAATATTAATTCATGTTCTTTTATTGCAACAGAAGATTTGGGTAAAAAAAGTGATGATGGTAAATTTGAAATACTTGGCAGATTTGATAATTCTGATATACGTGGTTGTAATTTGTTAGAATAAACTTATGTGAACTTTATAATGAAAGTACTTCTTTTACCTTTGTTAATTATCACATATTTATCATTAATTAAATCCTTATTTTCAACTAAATAATCTTCTTTAACTTTAGATTTATTTATTGAAATTGAATTTTCACTAAGGGACCTTCTTGCGTCAGAATTTGATTTTAAAAACTCAGTTTTAGAAGACAATACAGAAATCATATCAAAACCTTTAACTAATTCATTTTTAGGCAACTCAACTAAAGGAACTCCTTCAAAGATATCTAAAAAGGTGTTTTCGTCAATCGATTCAATATCTTTTTTGAAAGATTTACTATAAAGAATAGTTGAAGCTAATTCTACCTGCAAAAAAGACTTATCTGAGTGAACAATTGTAGTTATTTCTTTAGCTAAAGACTTTTGAATCAGTCTTTTATGAGGTTCTTTTTTGTGAAGAATGACAATATTATTAATTTCTTTTTTAGATAAAAAGGTAAATATTTTAATATACTTTTCAGCATCATCATCACTAGTATTTAACCAATATTGATAAAATTTATATACAGATGTCTTATTTGGATCTAGCCAAATATTTCCGGTTTCAGATTTGCCAAATTTAGCACCATCGGACTTTGTGATTAAAGGACATGTTAAAGCATACCCTTTACCAGAGTCAATTCTTCTAATAAGCTCAGTTCCAGTTGTGATATTACCCCACTGATCACTTCCACCCATTTGAATAGTACAATTATAGTTTTTGTGCAAATGTAAAAAATCATATCCCTGAATTAACTGGTAAGTAAACTCAGTGAAACTCATTCCTGAAGAGGATTCTGAGGATATTCTGTTTTTAACAGAATCTTTAGATATCATGTAGTTTACAGAAATATGCTTACCAATATCACGTGTAAAATCTAAGAAGGAAAATCTATTCATCCAATCAAAATTATTTAGAATAAGAGCTGAGTTTTTCTCTTTAGAATCAAAGTTTAAAAATTGAGACAACTGCTGTTTTATTGCAGCTTGGTTATTAACCAGAGTTTCTTCATCTAATAAGTTTCTCTCTGCAGATTTTCCTGATGGGTCACCTATCATACCTGTGGCTCCTCCAATTAAAGCAATTGGTTTATGTCCAGATCTTTGAAAATGAGCTAGTAACATAATAGGCACTAAACTTCCTATATGAAGAGAGTTTGATGTAGGGTCAAAACCAGTATAAGAAACTCTAATCGAATCACTTAAGTGATCTTCAATTCCAGGCATTTCATCATGGATCAAACCTCTCCACCTAATTTCGTCAATAAAATTTTTCATCTATATTTTAATATTTGCTCTAACAAAATAAGTAAAATTTTACAATACTAATTTGTATTAATCAAGTTAATTTTATTGATACTATCAAATTTTATAGTATCAACTGATATTTTATTTATTTTACGTTCTTTGATTAGTTTTTTGCTCAACTCACCAGATAATTTCCTTGCTATATTAATACTATCATTGATTAATTTTTTATTTTTATTTAATTTAATCTTTACTTCGTCATAAATAGATTGATAAATTTTTAAATCAAAAGAATAGTATTCGTTATTTTCAGCAAAGATTACACTATCAATTGAATATTTTTTGAAAATATATTCCTCTGGAATTATTCCGTTATTTTCGAGAATGCTTTTATTAACTCCTTTTGCAACGCTAATAAGAGTCATATCATAAATAATATCAACCATTTTTTCTTGAGAGATCAGGTCTTCAGGCACATTTGGGTGTTCAATTAGACTATTATTCACACAACCAAACAAAGAAAATATTATCAGTATATAATTTAATTTTTTCATCTATTAAATGTCAGTCTTTTACCCCTTGAATCGTTAACAAAAGAAGAGTTATTATATATTAATTTTCCATTTATTATGGTGTGTGAAATTCTAGACTTAAAAGATTTTCCCTCAAAAGGAGACCAACCACACTTATAAAGTATATTATCTTTATTTACAGTCCAAGGATTATTCAAATTAAAAATAACTAAATCAGCATAATAGCCTTTTTTAATAAAACCTCTTTTTTCAATTTGAAAAAGAATAGCTGGATTGTGACACATTTTTTCAACAATTTTTTCAAGAGAGATTTTATTATTATGAAATGCTTCTAACATTGCGGGCAACGCATGTTGAACTAAAGGGCCACCAGATGGGCAATTTAAATAATTAGATTTTTTTTCTTCCTCTGTATGAGGAGCATGGTCTGTTGCTATTACATCTATTCTGTCGTCAAGTAATGCTTTCCACAACGCATCTCTATCAGTTGAACTTTTAACCGCTGGATTCCATTTAATTTTTGAGCCAAACTCTTCATAGTCTGAATCAGAGAACCATAAATGGTGTATGCAAACTTCTGCTGTTATTTTCTTGTCTTTTAACTTTTTTTTGTTAGAAAAAAGCTTAGTTTCTTCAGCAGTTGAAATGTGAAAAACATGTAATCTAGCGCCAGTTTTTTTTGCTAATTTTATAGCATTTGATGAGGAGATATAACAAGCCTCTCTACTTCTAATTAGAGGGTGAAATTTCATTGGAATATCGTCTCCGTATTTATCAGTATATTTTTTTAAATTATTCTTGATAGTAGATTCATCTTCGCAGTGAACAGCTATAAGCATATCTGTTTTAGAAAATATTTTCTCTAAAACATCTAAGTCATCAACTAACATATTTCCTGTAGAGGACCCTAAAAATAACTTTAAAGCTGCAACATTTTTACTGTCAATTTTTAATACCTCATCTAAATTATCATTTGTTCCACCAAACATAAACGAGTAATTTGCATGAGAGTCTTTTGACGCAATATTAAATTTTTTCTCTAACTCTATAACTGTAGTAGCTTGAGGAGAAGTATTTGGCATTTCAATAAAAGAAGTAATACCTCCAGCAACCGCAGCTTTAGATTCTGATTTGATAGTAGCTTTATGAGTAAGTCCTGGCTCTCTAAAGTGAACTTGATCATCAATTATTCCAGGCATTACAAAGTTATTTTCTGCATCTATAATTTGCACAGATGAAGATTTCAAACTTATAGAACTAGAGACCTCTTGAATCATTTCATTTTCAATAAAAATATCAGATTTTATGATTTTACCTTCATTAATTATTCTCGCATTTTTAATTAAAATCTGATTCATTATCTAAAAATTGATATTAAGTATTTGTTTTATTCTCATGCCAATTACTCCAAAAATTGCTTCTGAAATTATAGTGCTATTTAATTTTGAAGTACCATATTTTCTATCTGAAAAAATTATTGGTATTTCAATTAATTTAAAATTTTTCAAATATGCTTTATATTTCGTTTCAATCTGAAATGCATATCCTGTAAATTTAATATCATCTAAGTTCATAGATTCCAAAACTGTTTTTTTATAACATATGTAGCCAGATGTTGAATCTTTTATATTCATATTAGTGATAATCCTCACATATATTGAAGCTGTATATGATAAAATAATCCTACTTAAGGGCCAGTTAACTACATTAACCCCATTGATATATCTAGAACCTATTGAGACATCATAATTATCTTCAACGATTGGTTTTAACAACCTCGAAATATCCTTAGGATTATGAGAGAAATCAGCATCCATCTCAAACACATAATTAAAATCTCTTTGTAAGGCCCATTTAAAACCTTCTATATAAGCTGTTCCTAAGCCCTCTTTTTTTGATCTTTTTAATAAAGACAATTGTCCTTTAAATCTTGTTTGTAGTTCTTGAACTTTTTTAAAAGTAAAATCCGGAGAGTTGTCGTCAACAATTAAAATATTTATATCTGTGTATAAATCAAATGTTGAAATAATTATATTATCAATGTTTTCAATTTCATTATATGTTGGGATTATAACTAAAACATCCTTCATGAATATATGATTTTAGCAAAAATAGTTATTTAGTAGATTATTTTTGTATAATATTCTTCCTAATTTAGCCATAATGATTAGAGATTATATATTATTTGATGGATTCACAATTATTATTTTAATAAATATTCTATTAATAACAATTGCCAAATCATTAAATAACTCAAAATTCAATTACTTTCTTCAGATATATTTAAATAATTCATTTATCAAATTTAACTCAAATGAAAATAATTATTTAAGTAGTTTTAATAGCCTACTAAACACAAACTTTATCATTTCTTCCAGTCTATTTATAAGCACACTCTGCTTTTATAACACATTTGGAAATATTGGATTTGAAATGTTCTTATATTTAAAGACTTTACTATATTTTATATTATTTATTTACTCGAAGTATTTATTGGAAATTGTGATTGGGTGGTCCTTTAAGATAGATAAATTTGTTACCACATTTAACAAGCAAAGAAATAGCTTCAATAAGTTTATTGGAATAATTATAATTCTTTTGAACTCACTAACTGTTTACACTTTCCCCAACTCTTTAGCATTTTTAAAAATCAGTATAATTATTATTGTCATTTTATATATTATAGGCCTTTACAAAACAGTAAGGTTAAATGATAATTTAGTAATACCAAACATGTTTTATTTTATTTTGTATCTTTGCACTCTTGAAATTATGCCAATTTTATTTATTATAAATGAGTTAGTGTAGTTTCATTCTAAAGGTATACTATATGAAAGTTAAAAATATTCTTGTCTCTCAAACTAAACCTACAGTACCACATTCTCCTTTTTTTGAACTAGAAAAAAGTCAAAAGATAAAAATAGATTTTGAGCCTTTCATTCACGTGATGCCCGTTACTGTAAAAGAAGTTAGGCTACAAAAAATAGATTTAACTATGTTTACTGCTATCATACTAACCAGCAGATATGCCGTAGATCATTATTTTAGGGTATGTGATAAAATGAGGTATAAAGTTCCAGATTCAATGAAGTACTTTTGTCAATCTGAAGTAGTAGCTCTTTATTTACAAAATCACGTAGTATACAGAAAAAGAAAAATTTATGTTGGATTAAGAAAATTTGAAGATTTATGCCTTTTAATAAAAAAGCATGATACTGAAAGATTTCTTCTTCCTACAACTGATAAATTAAAAGCTGAAGTACCTATTCTACTAAATGAATTGAACATAAACTGGAGACAATCAGTATTTTATAGAACTGTGATTAGTGATTTATCTCATTTAGCAGATGTTTCTTATGATATTTTGGTGTTTTTCAGCCCAACGGGTATTGAATCCTTATTACACAATTATCCTGATTTTAAACAAAACAATACAAGAATAGCTGCATTTGGAGCCATAACAAAAAAAACATGTGAAGATAATGGGCTTAAAGTAGATATTTCCGCTCCTTCGAAAAAATTCCCTTCTATGACAATGGCTCTTGAAGATTATATCAAAAAAGCAAACAAAAAGTAAACAAATTCTATTTTTTTAAGTTAGGAGCTCCTGATAATATCTCATTGTTTGAGTAAGGTTCGAATTGCTTAAAGTTATTTATAAAAGAGTTTGCTAAATTATAAGCAGTCTTATAATAATTAACATCATCGTTCCAGGTCATTCTTGGACTTAAAACTGAAGTAGGTACATTTGGACATACTCTAGGTTGGTTTAAATTGAAAACTGAGTGAGTGTGGTAATTATTTTTATTAGCCTCTTCTAAATCACCACTTAAAGCAGCATTAATCATTGCTCTTGTATATTTTAATTCCATTCTTTTTCCAATTCCATAGGGACCTCCTGTCCATCCAGTATTGACTAACCAGACCGTCACACCAGATTCATTTATTTTATTAATTAACATTTTCGCATATTCTGTAGGATGTAATGGCATAAAAGGAGCTCCAAAACATGCAGAAAAAGAAGGCTGTGGTTCTACTATGCCATCTTCTGTTCCAGCAACTTTACTTGTGTAACCAGAAATAAAATGATATGCTGCTTGGCTAGGAGTTAACTTAGATATTGGGGGTAAGACACCAAAAGCATCCGCAGTTAAGAAAAATATGTTTTCAGGCGTATCTCCAATTGAGGGTTTTCTTGTGTTTTCAATAAAGTTAATAGGGTAACTAACTCTAGTATTTTGAGTAATTGAAACATCTTTAAAATCAACTTTACCATTTTTATCAGCAATAATATTTTCTAAAAGAGAGCCTTTTTTTATGGCATTATAAATATCGGGTTCATTTTCTTTATTTAGATTAATAACTTTCGCATAACAGCCTCCTTCAAAATTAAAAACTTTATGTTCTTTACTCCAGCCGTGCTCATCATCTCCAATTAATTGTCTAGTTGAATCTGCTGAAAGTGTAGTTTTTCCTGTACCAGATAGACCGAAAAAAATAGCAGTATCTTCATTTTTACCAACATTAGCACTACAGTGCATAGGTAAAATATCTTGATCAACTGGAAGAAGGAAATTCAAAACAGAAAAAATAGATTTTTTTATTTCACCTGTATAACCAGTACCCCCAATAATTACAGTTTTTTTAGAAAAATTGATAATAGCAAAGTTTTCGCTTCTCGTACCATCCTCTGTTGGGCTTGCTTTAAATCCTGGAGCATTTATCAATAACCAGTCTTCTTGAAAATCCTCAATAGAGTTTTTATCTAGTCTCAAAAACATGTTATTCACAAAGAAATCACTACTTGGTAATTCACAAATAGTTCGGATATTTAATCTTGAAGTCTTTAAAGAACAAACATAACTATCCCTAACAAAAACGTCTTTTTTAGATAAGTAATTTATCAATTTTAAATGTAATTTATCAAAATAAGACTCTTCAATTGGAATATTGATATCCCCCCACCAAACTTTATTATTGGTGATTTCATCCTTTACAATATATCTGTCTTTTGGGGATCTTCCAGTAAATTTACCAGTACTTATTGCCAAAGCACCCGAATCTACTATAAAACCTTGTTTTTTATCAACTATAATTTGCTGTAATTTGTCTATCGGAGTTTGATAGAAACAATTAGATTTTATTAATCCATATTTGTCTAAATTCATTTATTTGGTTTAAATGTATTCATCCAAATGTAAGAATTTATTAAGTAATGTAATATACTTACAGGGCTTAATGATTAAATTATTAAATTTATAGCATAACAACATATATTCATGAGAAAAATATTAATAATTGGTTCTGGAAAATCTTCATCATATTTGATAAAATACCTGTTAGATAAATCTGAAAAAGAAAATTTATTTATAACAATTGCAGATAAAGATATAACTAACACAAAATTATTATTAAACAACCACTCTAAATCTAAAGCTATTGAACTCGATGTATTTGATGATAATGCTAGAAAGCAAGAGATCGTAAATGCAGATATCGTGATTTCAATGCTTCCAGCAAGGTTTCATTTACTCGTAGCTAAAGATTGTGTTAATCATAGTAAAAATATGCTAACAGCATCCTATATAAGTAATGAAATGCTTGCTTTAAACGAGCGGGCAGTAGAAAAAGGAATTGTGATTATGAATGAAATTGGTTTAGACCCAGGGATTGATCACATGAGTGCAATGAAGGTAATAGATCAAATAAAGGAAAAAGGTGGAAAAGTGATTTTATTTGAATCTTTTACCGGCGGCTTAATCGCACCTGAATCTGATAATAATTTATGGAACTACAAATTTACATGGAATCCTAGAAATGTTGTTCTGGCAGGACAAGGAAGTCCTGCAAAATTTATTCAAGAAGGCTCTTACAAATATATCCCTTATAGCAAGCTTTTTAGAAGAACTGAATTTTTAGAAATTGAAAATTACGGTAGATTTGAAGGCTATGCCAATAGAGATTCATTAAAGTACAGAAAGATATATGGACTGGAAGATGTTAAAACTTTATATAGAGGTACAATTAGAAAAGTGGGGTTTAGTAAAGCTTGGAATGTATTTGTTCAATTAGGTATGACAGATGACAGTTACATAATCGAAAACAGCAACAAAATGAAGTTTAGAGATTTTGTAAATTTATTTTTACCCTATCACCCCACAGATTCCGTTGAATTAAAATTAAGACACTCTTTAAAAATAGATCAAGATGATCTTATTTGGAATAAATTACTAGAGCTAGATATCTTTAGTAATCAAAAAACTATTACACTAGAAAAAGCAACACCAGCACAAATATTACAATTCATACTCTGTCAAAGTTGGTCATTAGAAACTAATGACAAAGACATGATAGTAATGTACCATAAGTTTGGGTATGAATTAAATAATAAAAAATATCAAATTGAATCAAATATGGTGTGTGTGGGTGAAGACCAGACTTATACTGCGATGGCGAAAACGGTTGGTTTACCGTTAGCCATCGCTACACTAGCAATTTTGAATTCAAAGATAAAAGCAGTGGGTGTTCAACTTCCTATAAATAAAAACATTTATAATCCAATCCTTAAAGAGTTAATCGACTATGGAATAAAATTTAATGAATATGAAGTTCCATATTATGGGTATAACCCACTTAATCTTTGATTAAAATTTATGAAAAAGGTAAATAATACAATAAAAATTGACGGCATTGATAAAGAAATTATTAGGTCACTTATGAATAATGCCAGAACTCCTATTTTAGAAATAGCAAAAAGAATTGGGGTTTCAGGTGCCGCTATTCATCAAAGGCTTAGAAAGTTAGAAAATTCAGAATTAATAGAAGGCTCTAAAATTATAATTAACCCAAAAGTTCTTGGCTATAAGACTATGGCGTTTATTGGTATTTATTTAGAAAAAGCAGGAGATAATGCAGATGTAGTCCGCGAATTAAAAAACATACCTGAAGTAATCGAATGTCATTATACAACAGGGAATTGGAGTATCTTAACTAAGATATTATGTATTGATAATGAAAATTTAATGCAAATATTAAACAAGAAAATTCAAGTTATTAAAGGAGTTTCTAGAACCGAAACCTATATTTCTTTAGACCAGCAAATCGATAGACAAATTGCTATTTAGAATACTTTTTAGATTTAATTATATAATAAGGCCAAGGAACCATTAGAGAAATTGTCCACACTATAGCTGCAGTTTCTTCATCATATAAAAAGTAAATAAATACAAATATTAGGATTGAATAAATAGATAATTTTATAAAAAAACTTTTGAAAAACTTTAAATAATTAACTATATCAAAGTTATCTCTTTCAGTATCTGACATTGTATTGTATCCTGCAAGTAAAGATTTAGCATTTTCTGGATTAAGGTAATAAGCAATTCCTAAACAAAGAATACTAACAAAGATTACTATAACTGATGTTATCATACAACTAGGTTAATTATTTTTCCAGGGATGACTATAACTCTTTTTGGAGATTTACCCTCAAGTTTAGATAATACGTCTGGATTAGTTATGATAATTTTCTCTATTTCTTGCTTATTTAAATCAAGTGACAACTCTAATTTTAACCTTACTTTACCGTTTATAGAAATTGGATAAGTTTTAGAAGACTCTACTAACATCTTAGGATCAAAAACAGGATAGGACTCTTTAGTAATTGACTCATGATTTCCGGTTTTTTCCCACAATTCCTCACAAATATGAGGGACATACGGAGATAATATAATTAATAATGGCTTTAAGATTTCTAAACTCGAACATTTTTGTGTTGTTAATTCGTTAACAGCAATCATAAAACTTGAAACTGGTGTATTAAATGAGAAATTTTCAATATCACTTTCAACTTTTTTAATCACAGTATGTAGAGTCTTTAAATTTTCTTTTGAGGGTTTTGAGTCTAAATCCTTAATATCATCTTCTTCTATGAACAGTTTCCATAATTTTTTTAAGAAATTATGAACCCCAGAAATTCCTGCTGTATTCCATGGTTTATACTGCTCAAGAGGACCTAAGAACATTTCAAATAATCTTAAACTATCCGCTCCATACTCCTCACAAATCAAGTCAGGGTTAACTACATTATACCATCGTTTTGACATTTTTTCGACTTTCCTGCCTGCTTTGAATCTGTCATTTATAAAATCAAATTCAGCATTTTCAAATTGGGGTTGCCAAGATTTTAATCTTACCAGATCAACTTCATCAGAACCATTAATTAAACTAACATCAATATGAATTTCATCTACTAATTGGTTTTTTAATAACTCTTTAGATATAAACTTTTTAGATTTTGAATCTCTATATATAATAGCGCTAGAACCGAGTATCATCCCTTGGTTGATAAGTTTTTTAAAAGGTTCATCAAAACCAATGAATCCACGGTCAAATAAAAACTTAGTCCAGAATCTAGAATATAGTAAATGACCTGTTGCGTGTTCATTACCACCAATATATAAGTCAACATTTTTCCAATAAGATAGATCATCATTACTTACTATTGGATTTGACTCAGCAGTGTTTGTATATCTCAAAAAATACCAAGAACTTCCAGCCCAACCTGGCATTGTATTTAGCTCTATTGGAAAAATAGTAGTCTCGTTTATTAGTGTAGTATTTACTATTTTATTATTCACACTATCCCAAGCCCAATCATCAGCTCTTCCTAGTGGGGGATCTCCTTCTTTAGTTGGCAAATATTTTTCAATTTCAGGAAGTTTTAAAGGCAAACAAGATTCTTCAATCATATAAGGAAGCCCTTTTTTGTAGTAAACAGGGAAAGGTTCTCCCCAATATCTCTGTCTAGAAAAAATAGCATCTCTTAATCTAAAATTTACCTTTTTCTTTCCAAAACTATTTTCTTCAATATAATCCATACTTTGTTGATTTGCCTGCTCATATGGCAATCCATTTAAAAAACTACTTCCCGATAATATAAAATTTTCTTTACTAGTAAAAGCCTCCTTTGAGATATCAACATCTTTAAAAATATTTATGATATCAATATTGTATTTTTTTGCAAAATCGTAATCTCTTTGATCCCCGCACGGTACAGACATTACTGCTCCAGTTCCATAACTCGCTAGTACATAATCACCGATCCAAATTTCAATTGGATCCTTAGTTATAGGATGTTCTGCATATGCTCCGGTAAAAACTCCAGTAATCGATTTTACATTAGAGATTCTATCTCTTTCGCTTTTAGTACTTACTCCTTTAATATAATTTTTTACCTCTTTAACTCTATCAGCTGCAACTATCTTATGAACTAATTCATGCTCTGGTGCTAAAGTCATGAAACTAACTCCAAAAATAGTATCTGGTCTTGTAGTAAACACTTCAATTATTTCTTCAAAACCAACTATATTAAAAAAAACTGAACAACCAATAGATTTACCTATCCAGTTTTTTTGAGTTTCTTTTATTGAAGAACTCCAATCAATCTTATCTAGGTCGTTGAGTAGTCTATCAGCATAACATGAGATCCTCATATTCCACTGTTTCATTTTTCTTTTTTCAATTGGATAACCACCTCTTTCAGAAACCCCATTAATTATTTCATCATTTGCTAAAACAGTGCCTAATTCACTACACCAATTAACTTCTGAATCAGCCAAATAAGCAATTCTGTAACATAATAATATTTCTTGTTTTTTTTCTTCTGAAAAACCATTCCAATCACCTGAATTGAAAGATTCAATTTCAGTATCATTACTTGTTTTAATATTACTATTTCCTTTGTTTGAAAAAATTATAATTAATTCCTCAATACTTTTAGCCGCTTGTGCATTAAAATCGTACCAAGAGTCAAATAATTGAATAAAAATCCATTGAGTCCATTTATAATAACTTGGATCACTAGTTCTTAATTCTCTTGACCAATCAAATGAAAATCCTATTTTGTCCAGTTGTTTTCTGTAGGTATTTATATTATCAAAAGTGGTTGTCTTAGGATGTTGACCAGTTTGAATTGCGTATTGCTCTGCTGGCAAACCAAAGCTATCATAGCCTTGAGGATGTAAAACATTAAAGCCTTTTAGTTTTTTATATCTAGAATAAATATCTGAAGCAATGTAACCAAGTGGATGCCCTACGTGAAGTCCAGCTCCACTTGGGTAAGGAAACATGTCAAGAGCATAGAATTTAGGTTTATCTAAATCAATATTAGATTTATAGGTGTTATTAGTAGACCAATTAGTTTGCCATTTGTTTTCAATTTTTCGAAAATTGTAATTCATAAATATTGAATAGTAGGTGTGCTAACAAATTTACATTTTCTTCTTATAATAGAAAATCTTTTTAGATATAGATTTAGTTCTTTATTTTTACATTAAACTACACTTCAAAATATGAGTGAGAATAATGACAATTTAAAAAAAAGTAGAATACTTTCTTCTTACGTCTCTGTAGTTGTGAGTATTTCAATGGTTCTGTTTTTATTTGGCTTATTATGTTTTACTGTAGTAAATATTAAAAACGTTTCTAAGAACTTTAAAGAATCACTAACAATGTCTATCTATTTAAAAGATAGTGCTAAAGCTGTTGATTTAAATCAAATAAAAAACTCACTAATATCTGCCTCATATGTTAAAGATTTAAAATATGTTTCAAAAGAAGAAGCTGTATCAATAATGAAAACTGAATTTGGTGAAGATTTTATCAACCAATTAGGCTATAACCCGTTGATTAATTCATTTGATATTAATCTAATTTCTAAGTATGTTGAAGGAAAAAAAATTGATAGCATATCAAATTTAATTAAAGAGAATAATTTTATTGAAGATATTCAATATGATAGGGACTTGGTGAGCATGATGAATACAAATTTGAAGAAAATAACATTATGGATATTTCCTGTAACATTAATACTCTTTATTATTTCAGTTATAATTATTAATAATTCCATAAAACTAGCTATTTATTCAAACAGGTTTACTATTAAGACAATGCAATTAGTGGGGGCCACAAAAAAATTTATTAGACGTCCATTTATTATTAAGAATATTTTCTTGGGTCTATGTAGCTCTGCAATAGCATCTACTTTATTATACTCTACAATTTTCTATTTGGATAAAAAAATACCATTTATAGATATGATTAATAATATCTATATTATGTACCTGATTTTAATCATAACTTTTTTGGGAGTACTAATAAGCTGGGTAAGTACATATTTTGCAACTCAAAAGCTCCTCAATTTAAATACTGAAAAATTATATAACTAAAACATGGGAGAAAAAAAAAGAAAAGAAAAAGGTAACAACACTTTTATTTTCAATAAAAGGAATTATAAAATAATGATATCAGGGTTAGTTATTATTGCGTTTGGATTTATTCTAATGTCAGGTGGGGGGAGCGAAGATCCTAACATATTTAGTTCAGATATATATAATTTCAGAAGAATAAGACTCGCTCCAGCTCTAATACTACTTGGGTTTGGTGTACAGGTTTATGCAATTTTAAGTAACAAACAAGAAAAGTAATGGATGAGGTTGATGCAGTAGTTTTAGGGATTATACAGGGCTTAACAGAGTTTCTTCCTGTGTCCTCCAGTGGTCATATAGAAATAGGGAAGTATGTTTTAGGTAGTAATTTAATTCCATCTGAAAACTTACTCTTTACAATTGTAGTTCACTTTGCAACAGCTCTAAGCACTATAGTTGTTTTTAAAAAAGATATATACGAATTATTGACAAGAGCAATTGCTCCGTCTATCAACAAAGAAAATAAATTTATTTTAAATATTCTCATTTCAATGGTTCCTGCAGTAATTGTTGGTTTATTCTTTGAAAAAGAATTAGAAATGCTATTTAATGGTAATATTCTTTTAGTGGGATCAATGCTTATTATAACTGGAATACTACTATTAACAACGGTAAATGCAAAAGAAAATAATAAAGAAATTAGTTATCTAAACTCTTTAGTAATCGGAGTTTCTCAAGCTTTTGCAATGATACCAGGTATTTCAAGGTCTGGCGCAACAATATCTACATCATTAATTTTAGGAGTAAACAAAACAGATGCTGCAAAGTTTTCTTTTTTAATGGTCATCCCTTTAATTATCGGTAAGATATTTAAAGATTTTTTAAGTGATTCAATCTCTTATAGTAATATTGATTTAAATATATTTATTATAGGGTTTTTAAGCTCCTTTATCACTGGAATTTTAGCATGTAAATGGATGTTAAAATTGGTGAAAGGGAATAAACTAAACTATTTTGCATATTACTGTTTTATCGTAGGAACTATAGCCATAATAACCGATCTAAATTGACAACAAAAGAAGATTATCTCTCTGGAAAATTACTATTAATTGATAAACCGTTAAATTGGACTTCATTCCAAGTTGTAAATAAAATTAGATGGTTAATTAGAAATAAGTTTTCTCTAAAAAAAATAAAAGTAGGTCATGCGGGTACTTTAGACCCATTAGCTACTGGTTTATTAATAATTTGTACTGGGAAAATGACAAAAGAAATTTCTAAATTCCAAGTTCAAACTAAGAAATATACTGGAACTTTTCTTTTAGGAACTACTACCCCATCTTATGACCTTGAAACAAAGCCAAACAAAACATTCCCTATAGATCATGTAACTGAAGATTTAATTAATAAAAGTGTCCAAAAATTTATTGGTAAAATAAAACAAAAGCCACCAATTTTTTCTGCTATCAAAAAAAATGGAAAAAGGCTCTATCAATCAGCTAGATGCGGTGAGGATGTCATAATTGATGATCGAGAAATTGAAATATTTAGTTTTAATATTTTGAAAATTGATATCCCAAACATAGATTTTGAAGTCGAATGCAGTAAGGGAACTTATATAAGATCTTTAGCAAATGATTTTGGTAAAGAGTTAAGTTCTGGAGCTACATTGACTAAGCTAAAAAGAACTAAAATTGGAGAATACTCCATTGATAAATCCATTTCAGTTGATAAATTTATAAATAGTTTAAATTAAAAAATAACTTCCTCAGATTCTAGATCTATGCTTTTCTTATAAGGAATTTTCTCTAGAAGGGTATTTATCGCTTCAGTTCGAGCATTTGTTTTTCTGTTCGCTTTTATAATATTCCATGGAGAGTTCATTGTATTTGTCTTGAGGAACATTTGGTCTTTATAATAAGTGTATTTATTCCATAATTCCTGAGCTTTACTATCTACACTACTATATTTCCATTTTTTTAAAGAGCTATTTTTAATATCTTTAAACCTCTTCAATTGTTCTTCTTTGGAAATAGAAAAATAAAACTTGATCAAGTAGGTATTTGAATCAGTTATCATTTTTTCGAAATTATTAACTTGATCCATAAAAGATAAATATTCAGCTTCGCTACAAAAACCATTAACAGGTTCTACAACTGCCCTATTATACCAACTTCTATCAAAAAAAACAATATTTCCTTTACTAGGGAAGTGATTCACATAACGTTGAAAATACCAACGGCTTCTTTCATTTTCTGTTGGCTTTGGCAATGCTACCACTTTGATTTTTCTTGGGTTAAGATGTTCAATAGTTCTTCTTATTGCACCACCTTTACCAGCAGAATCTCTGCCTTCAAAAATCACAATTACTTTTTTATCATTATTTGAAACCCATTTCTGTAATTTAATTAGCTCTATCTGTAATTTTTTTAAATT
Source organism: uncultured Flavobacteriaceae bacterium (assembly GCA_949372955.1). Taxonomy (GTDB): domain Bacteria; phylum Bacteroidota; class Bacteroidia; order Flavobacteriales; family Flavobacteriaceae; genus SGZJ01. The sequence continues at coordinate 168,537 of CASIAX010000010.1, forward strand.
AAATTCATATTTGACATACCTCAGTGTTTTTGAAATTGTAGTATTCGGCTCGGTCAAAAGGTGCACTAACGCCTTTTTAGTACTTAATAATTTTAAATCTTTTATAGAATACTTAGTCATTTATAAATTCTTAACTGGTTTAGTGATTTTATCTCTAGTATCATCGAAAATTGATAATACATGTCTAATTGACTCTAACCTTGAGCTTTGCTTATTGTCACTTTTTATAATAGTCCAGGGGTTTATTGAACCGTTAGTCTTAGTCAGCATTTTTTTCTTATATGTAGTGTAAATCTCCCATTTTTTTTGACCTTCTTTATCTACAATACTAAACTTCCAACGTTTAAGTGGGTTTGATAGTCTGACGTTAAACCTTTGCTTTTGGGTTTGCTTTGTTATTGAAAACCAAAATTTAATTAATATTATATTTTCTTCTGTGATCATTTTTTCAAAATCGTTCACTTGATTCATAAAAATATTATACTCATCATCATTGCAAAAACCCATAACTGGCTCTACTATAGCACGATTATACCAACTTCTATCAAAAAATACTATCTCTCCATTATTTGGTAGTTCTTTTATGTACCTCTGAAAATACCATTGACCCTTTTCTTTATCCGTAGGTTTGGGCAATGCAACCACTCTTGTAATTCTGGGATTTAAATGCTCAGTAAATCTCTTGATCGCACCTCCTTTGCCAGCTGCATCTCTACCTTCAAAGATGATACATACTTTTTTATTATTCTTATAAATCCAATTTTGGAGATCAACTAAAGAAGACTGTAATTCAAGAAGTTGATTGTTGTAATTAATGGTTTTTGCAATCGAACTATACTTGTCTTTTGACAATCTTTTTTTTAATATTTTTAAAAAATTAGATTTATCTAAAAAATTTAATAAGTCATCAGAACTTAGCATGAATTAAAATTTAAATACAATTAAACTTGAAATAAAAACTACTAATCCAACTAGCATAATAATTAGTGTATATGGTAAAATTTCCTTGGCCTTTAATTTCGTTATAGCTAGTAATGGTAAAGCCCAAAATGGTTGAAGCATATTAGTAAGTTGATCTCCATAAGCTAACGCCATTACAACTTTTTGTATAGGTACATTTAACTCCGTGGCAGCTGCAATAACCACAGGTCCCTGAATAACCCATTGACCACCCCCACTAGGAACAAATACATTTATTATCGCTGCACTAAAAAAAGTAAATATAGGTAGGGTAAATTCATTAGAAATAGATATAAAAAAGTCTGAAATAAATATTATCAATCCTGATTCTTTCATAATACCCATAATTCCAAAATATAAAGGAAATTGTATTAAAATACCTGAAGCTCCATTTATGGACAATTTTAATGCATTTAAAAAAGATTTAAAATTTGAATGTAATAGAACAGAAAGACCAAGCATAAAAAAGTTAAGACTGTTAGGCGTTACCTTAAACATAATTAACTGATCTGAGTATTGATAAAAAAAAGCTATCAATAAAACTATAGCAAAAATGAAAGAAAATAATCTTGAGTTTTCTAAACCACTTAACTTAACTGAAGGCAAAGGTTTGCTATTGAGTTCAAGGGTTTTTAAAGTAGCATTATCAGTAGATGTGTTTTTAGATAAAAAATAAAAAGCAAGTGGCACTAAAACTAATAATAGCGAAAATGTTATTAGATTAGCATAACTTAAAACAGTTAAATCAAAATTTAAACTTGTTGGAAGATTTTCATATAAATATGAGTCTTCCCTAGAAGACATTAAACTAAACAAGTGGTTGTCCTCAGCAACTTTAATAGGAGCTGAACCACTTATCCCAGAATGCCAAACCATCAACCCAACATATCCAGCTGCCCCAACTAAAGGGTAATTTAGCTCTATGTTGTTTTCAACAGAGTAATCTCCAATTTTTCTAGCTAAAATAGCTCCAAAAATAAGGCCTAACCCCCAATTAAAAAAAGCAACTAGCATTACAGAAAAGCTCACAATAACAACAGCTTTTTCGGTACTAGTTGCTTTTTTTGCAATTAATAATATTACTTTATTTACAGGTGCACTTAACACTAAAATATTACCCAATACCAATATTAATATCATTTGATAGGCGAATACCAACAAGTCATTATTCCATATGCCTCTTTCCCAGGAGGATAAAATTTCTAAAAATGAAAGAGAAGAATCGGAATCGTTAAAACTAGAGAAAATGACAGCTAGAATAATTGTAGTAAAAGTTAATAATACAGCAATTATAAAAGGGGAAGGTAAAAACCTTTTAAAAAAATTTTCTATAAGTTTTGTTATATGCATATTTAAAATGGTAAGTCATCATGCTCTTCATTGTTAACATCAGTTGTTGTTTCAAATGAATTTAATGGAGCTGCTGGTGGCAATTGACTAGATTCCACTTCTTCACTTAATTTTTCAATACGCCAACCTTGAATAGAATTAAAGTATTTAATCTCGCCCTTTGGATTTTTCCACTCTCTTCCTCTTATATTAATACTAATCTTAACATCTTGTCCAATAGTATAATTGTTCAAAAGATCTACTTTGTCCTGAACAAACTCTGTCATGATAGTCTGAGGGTATTGTTCATTTGTTGTTATTACTATTTCTCTTTTTTTGAAACTGTCTGTAATAGCTTGTGTATTACCAATCATTTTAATTTTTCCTTCTAATTCCATTTCGATTATTGATTAATTATTTATTTATTTGATTGACTAAAATAAAGATTTCTTATCATTTATATGTCATTATAGTTTGATATAATTAGATTATATTTATTTATAAATATTTTACAAATTTAGTTTTGAATAAAAAAAACAATATATCTAATTGGGTTTTAGTTTCCTTATCTCTGATAATAATTACTATAATTTTATGGAACACTTTTTTGTTTTTTCAAAAATTCAAAACTGAAGAAAGAGCAAAAATGGAAATTTGGTCATTAGCTCAAATAGAACTAACTAAATCCTTTGAAGACGATAATATTTCTAATCTTACCTTAGAAGTTTTGAGAAACAACTCGACGACTCCTATGATAAAAGTGAATAAAAATGGAGAAATAGAATTTAATAATATAAATAATTTAAATTCCAAAGATTCAATTAAAATTAGTAAGCTAATAAGAAAGTTTAAAAGTGAAAACAAACCAATTAAAATTTCTTATAATAATGAAGTTATAGAAACTCTTTACTACGGAAATTCTGATGTAATAAATAAATTAAAATATTATCCTTTAGCACTAATCCTAATAATTTTATTATTTATATCATTAATTTACTTTTACTATAAAAGCTCTAAGAGCGCTAGCCTTAATATGCTATGGACAGGGATGGCAAAAGAAACTGCTCACCAAATTGGAACTCCTTTGACATCTCTAATGGGGTGGGTTGAGATTTTAAAAAATAAAAATATAGACCCAAACTATATCACAGAAATTAATAAAGATATTGATCGATTAAATATTATAAGTGAACGGTTTAATAAAATTGGTTCAAAACCAGTTTTAAAAAAATATAACTTATCTAGTTTAACAAAAGAGTCCTTAGATTATTTACAAACAAGACTCTCCAATAAAGTAAAAATTGAGTTCAAATCTAAAGACACAAACTTAGACTGTCTAATTAACGAACAGCTTTATAGCTGGACAATTGAAAATATTATAAAAAATAGTGTAGATGCAATCAAGGGAGATGGCAATATTATTGTTAGTATTGTTGAGCAAAAAACAACCTTAGAGGTCTCAATAACTGATAATGGAAGTGGGATAAACAAAAACGAATTTAAAAAAATATTTAATCCTGGTTATACTAGTAAAAAACGAGGTTGGGGTCTTGGATTATCTTTATCAAAAAGGATTATCGAAGATTATCACAATGGTAAAATATTTGTAAAATACTCAGAAAAAAATGTGAAGACTATAATTCAAATTGAATTAAACAAAGTATAGGTAGTGCTTATTTTTTTTGCTAACGATTCAAATTCTTCATGACTTAATTTAACTTTCTTAATAAACTGCATATCTTCCATATTTGAAATAGGTATCAAATGTACATGAACATGAGGAACCTCTAGTCCAATTATGGACATACCAATTTTTTTGCATTCAACAACTTCTTTAATAGCTAAAGCTACATTTCTTGAAAAGGACATTAATTTAGTATAAATATTTTTATCAAGATCTAAGAAGTGATCTGTCTCAATTTTAGGGACACACAGCGTATGACCAATAGAATTTGGATTGATATCTAAAAAAGCAATAAAGTCCTTGTCTTCTGCTATTTGATAGCAAGAAATTTCTTTAGAAATTATTTTAGAAAAAATAGATGCCACTATCTTGATATTTCAGTTATAACAAATTGAATAGTTCCATTAGGAACTTTAATTTCAGCTTCATCGCCCAAAGACTTACCTAATAGCCCCTTGCCTATTGGTGAATTGATTGATAACTTGCCCGATGATAAATCAGCTTCTCCATCTGCAACCAATGTATATGCCATTTCCATACCATTTGCTTTATTTTTAATTTTAATCTTAGATAAAACTAAAACTTTAGAGTTATCTAATTGAGATTCATCAATTACTCTAGCTCCAGACAATGTTTCTTCTAGCTTTGATATTTTCATTTCTAACATTCCTTGAGCTTCTTTTGCAGCATCATATTCTGCATTTTCACTCAAATCACCTTTATCTCTTGCTTCGCCTATGGCATTAGAAGCTCTTGGTCTTTCAATATCTTTTAAATGACTTAATTCATTTCTTAATTTCTTTAACCCTTCTTCGGTATAATATGATATATTACTCATTACATTATAATTAATTAAACCTTCTTATATAAACACAAAAAATCTCGTTCACACGAGATACAATCAAATATACAAAATATTTAAATGAAAAATCTTTTTGTTGTAATTTCACGAAATGAAAAAAATCACAATACTTATAATGTTTATAATTCCCTTAACATTTTCATGTGAAAAAGATGAAGTTTCATCTCAATGTAGGTACTTAGCTAATATTGGAGTCAACTATGAGGTTAATTTAAATTTGCCTCAATACAACCAATTAAACTTCATAAGTAATTCAGTTTATATTCCTAATATCGGAAATGGAGGTATAATAGTCACAAATTCTGGCACTGGGTATTTAGCTTGGGATGCGAGTGACCCTAACCGAATACCTACAAGCTGTTCAACAATGACTATTAATGGACTAGAATGTGTAAGTAATTGCCCTGATGAAAACTCATATAGTCTTATTACAGGGCAATCTTTAGGAATAGCTCTAGAATGCGGTCTTAAAGCTTATAGAGTAGAAATTAATGGCAGCAACCTATTTATTTCTAATTTTTAATTTATAATTTGAATTTTAATCCAACCATATAGTTTCTTGTAGCTTGAGGATAGTATCCTGTCCCTTCTATTGTTGTTATAATGTTAGGATCAGTCCAAGTATCATCATATGTGTAATAATATCCGTTGGACACATATTCAGTTCCAAACAAATTACTAACAACAGCTGACAATACTATTTCAGAAAAGAAAAAAGTTTTTTTAAAATTATAGTTAAAATTAAAATCTAGAACTGAGTACGCATCTAGTTTTGAAAACGCAGAGTTAGTATTACTCATATATTGTTCACCAACATATTTATTTAATATAGAAAACTCCATGTTTTCTTTTGGAGAGTACAATAAATTTACAGCTGATACTATTTCTGGTGAGAAAGAGATATTAGTTTTTCCAAGATTTACTAATTCACCGTTTAGGGATGTTACAAAGTTTTTGTTTTTATTATCACTAAAAGCTGAATTAGCTAGAATTGAAATTTTGTCCGATAAATTAAAAACTGTTTCAACTTCTAACCCCGTTCGATAACTTTCTCCACTGTTCTCTCTAACGGGAGTTCCTACATCATCAATGGACCCAGTTAAAACTAGCTGATCTTTATATTGCATCATATAAAAGTTAGTAGTTACATTAAATTTTTTCTTAGTTAGGCTCCAACCAAACTCAAAATCATTTAATTGTTCGGATCTTATATTGGGGTTACTCTCATAATCACTCCTTGTTGGTTCACGATTTGATCTTGCAAAAGAAAAATACACGTTATTATAATTGTTAAACAGATAATTTAACCCTCCTTTAGGGTTAAAGAAATTATACTTTTTGTTTATTGAAAAATTAGTAATATCAGATGTATTACCGGATGTTTTATAGTTAACATTCCTTAATTGAATATCCCCATAAAATGATAATTTAGAATTTAATTGATAAGTAGTTTTGACATAATTACTAAAATCTTTTTTTATTCCGTTACCATCATAAAAACGATCATCAACCTCAATACCTGCTGTGTTTTGAGCCCAAATTACTTTTCCAAAATGATCTCCATCGTACTCACTGTAAGATGAACCAAAATTCATATTTAGCTTATTACTTTGATAATTTAATGAGTAGTTTCCAACTATAAATTGATTATCTAACCACTTTCTTGTTATATAATCTTGATCACCATTTTCTTTATATTGCTCATAGTATCCAAGACCATTAGTTAGATTAAATGACAAATTAGAAGTTAATTTAGAGTTTATAATTTGACTCCAATGTAATTGGTAGTGATCTTGCTTATAATTATCAACTTCGTTGTCATAAAATTGAATATTTCCAGATTGGTCTAAATACATTCCAGATGGATTATAAATTCTATCACTTTCAAGTGTTTCTCCATCAATTCCATTCCAAGCTTGATAAGTTATTTCATGGCCACCAAAACTTAAAGCCTTTATTAACGTGTTTTCTTTTTTGTAGGTTGCTTGTAAAAAATAGGATTTTAAATCTGAACTAGATCTCTTAATATATCCATCTGAATCTATTTTAGAAAGTCTACCCGAGAATTCAAAAGAATCATTAAGTATGCCAGTACTAAATTTAAATGTATTTTTTATAGTATTGTAACTACCAATAGAGTTAGAATTTTCAAAATAAGGTTTGTCAGAAACTAAGTCAGTTAAAATATTAATACTTGCTCCAAATGCACTAGAACCATTTGTTGAAGTTCCTATACCTCTTTGTACTTGTAAGTTTTCAATTGAGGATGCAAAATCAGGCATATTCACCCAAAACACGCCTAAAGATTCAGCGTCATTATAAGGGATTCCATTTATTGTTATGTTTGTTGATTGTGCATTTATTCCTCTAATTCTAATCCCTGTGTATCCTACTCCTGCTCCTGCATCAGAAGTAGTAACAACTGAAGTTAGAGAATTAAGTAAAATAGGTAAGTCTTGTCCAAGATTCTTTTTACCTAGATTATCCTTGGAAACATTAGTAAAAGCAATAGGTGCATTTTTTTTTACACGAATAGAGGAAACAATAACCTCCTCTAAGTTTTGCAACCTGATTGTGTCTTGTTTGGTCTCTTGAGAAAAAAGTTGTAATGTAGAAATTAATAATAAGTAAAATAATAGATTTTTCATATGATAAGTTTTTATCAAACAAAAAGGGGTCAATTATTTTTAAATAATTAATAGTTAGTTACAAATTCCTAAACAGCATTATCTGTTCCAGGTTCAATGGGTATAATCTCAGCTTAAAAGCACCCCTTTTGAGACTTGGCAAATATATTAAGTAATTTTTATTCTAAAAAAATTATTTTGGATTATTTAAAATTAATTTATCAATTAAATTAATTGCTTCATTCAATCTAGTTTCCTTATCACCTTTTAGTATCACATAAGGTTTATTGTATTTTTTTAACTCAGATTCAAAAGCGTTAAACATCTCAACTCTTTGTTTTGGCTTATCTCTTAAATCATCTGCTTCCCAGGGAATGTCTATATAGGTAAGTAAGTAAAGGTCGTATGAATTTTCAATTGCGTATTTTTCAAGTTTTGGATCACAACTACCAATATAATATGCCTCAGAATATACTTTAGTCTCTAATAAATCTGTATCACATATTAAAACCTTATTAGCTTTAGATGCTAATTCGTTCTCCAACTTGATTTGACCACTAGCAATTGAAATTAAATCAGACGGTTCACAAGTCTTTCTTTCATTATTCCACTTGTTTTGTAAGTACTGTCTTGCAAACTCTCTGACCCAAACCGAATTGTAATGTCTAGCTAATTGTCTAGAGAGAGTAGTTTTTCCAGTTGATTCAGGTCCAAATAAGACAACTTTAATACAATTTGATTTTACTTGACTAAGCTCTTTTTCCATTGATTATATCCTTGAATTGCTAAAATTGTAAAAATTAAATATTGCAGAGATAACATTCCTAATCCTCTGTAAGCATACAAAGGTATTGTAATTAGATCACCAACTATCCAAAAAATCCAACTTTCTATTTTCTTGTTAGCCATAAACCACATAGCTACAAAAAATATCCCTGATGTAAAAATATCTATATAATTCACTAATTCTATTGTAGTAATATTGAATATATAGACAGTATATGTTACTATAATCGTTAAAACAAACAATACAAGAGCAGTAATTCTTTCTTTAAAACTGGTATACGTTATTTCAATCCTAGAGTTATCATTTTTTAGTCTATTCCAATTCCACCATCCATAAAGACTCATAGATGAATAATAAATGTTCATCATCATATCACCAAAATATTGAGCTTTTAATAAAATGTAAACGGTAATAACTGTGCAAATAATCCCTGTGGGATAAACCAAAATATTCTCTTTTTTAGCATAAACAACACTAATGATTCCAAATAAGAATGCTATTATCTCAAGAATTATCATACTATATGATTTACTGGAGTAAGATTCTATAAAAAAATCAATTATACTTTCCATTATTTATTTTGGATTAAAAATACTAGTTTATATCCTTCAAAGCTGTGAATATATGATTTAAAAGATAAAATAAGCTTGTTAAATTTCAACCATGAAATTACTGAACTATCATTTAAATCAAATGGAGTGACAATACATTTATTTTTAAATATGAAGGGAAGCTTCTGCTCAGAAACTTTATAAATACATTCTTTAATGCACCATATAATTGTAAGTCTTTCTTTTTCTTGATCCAAATCACCAAGAAATGAATATTCATAATCTATGAATTTATTAGAAACTTTAGCTAGCTTATCACTAACTTTTTCAATATCAATTGAAATATTAAAATCACTAATTATGACTGCTGAAAATAATTTCGAATGACTTATGGAAATATTTTTATTATTTGATAACAATGGCTTTCCATTTTTATCATAGAAAAGATCGTTATCAGATAATTTAAATTCTTTTAAAAGATGTCTAACACTTAAAATTTCACATTTTTTAACATCACTTTGAACTTTATCTAGTTTTTCAATAGTGTTTTTACATAAATCAATAGAAGAAAGTAATTCATGGTAGCTTTCAGAAATCTTCCAAACCTTAATAGTTGTTGTAGAATTAGGAGTATAACTTTTATAAATTGGCATATAACTATAAAAAAAAATATGAATTTGTTATCTAGACTAATAAACTAATCTACTATTCAAATATACAATTATGATTTTTCAAATACTAAACTTAGATTTTACAAAAAAAGCATTTATGTTCTATCATAAAAGATAAGGCTAGCTATATTGGTGTAGAGCAAAAAGGGTCTTTAAACTAGTTACTATAAATATTAAGTAACAAAAAAGCCTTTCTAAAATTAGAAAGGCTTTTTTTTAATTGAATTTATAATTAAGATTTATGCTTCAAATGGTACTATAGAAACATATGACTTATTATTTTTCTTTTTATCAAATTTAACAACCCCATCTATTCTTGCATGTAGAGTATGATCTTTACCAGCGTAAACATTTTCTCCTGGGTTATGGACAGTTCCTCTTTGTCTAACTAAAATATTACCAGCAATAGCAGCTTGACCACCAAATATCTTAACGCCTAAACGTTTCGATTCTGATTCTCTACCATTTTTAGAACTACCTACTCCTTTTTTATGTGCCATGATTAATAGTTTTTAATTTTTAACTTAATACTTTTATCAAATCATCTTTTTTCATTGACGAAATACCTTTAACCCCTTGATCTTTTGCCATAGCCTTCAAAGCAGTAACAGTTTGCTTAGATAAATCTATGTTATTTGTTTCAATGGTTTTAGTCTTTGCTTCTTTTTTTGCTGATTTTTCAACAGTTTTTATCGGTTTTTCAACAGATTTAACTGGCTTCTCAACAGCTTTGGCTTTCTTAGCCCCAGAAGTTAAAATATTTTCAATTAAGATTTCAGTTAATGCTTGTCTGTGACCATTCTTAACTCTATAACCCTTTCTTCTTTTCTTTTTAAATACAATAACTTTATTGCCTTTAAAGTGTTTTAAGACTGTAGCTCCTACTTGAGCTCCGTCTATAGCTGGGGCGCCTACTGATATTTTTTCACCATTAGCAAGTAATAGAACGTTGTCAAATGTTACTTTGGAACCTTCCTTACCTTCTAAGCGATGAACAAATAATTTTTGGTCTTTTACAACTTTAAATTGTTGCCCTGCTATCTCTACAATTGCGTACATAGCTTAATTTTTTTATTAATTTTTTTGTTTAAAAACGAGTGCAAATATAAAGTTTATAAGTTAACATACAAAAGTTTTGACTTAAAAGTAACATAGATTATTATACTTAGCATACATATATAAAAAAAATTGTAATTTAGCTTTTCTCCCAAACTAATTTTTTAATAATTATTTAACAACTCTAATAAAGTTAAAACTATATTTTTACAAACAACTAAAATTTAAAAAAAATGAAAAACATTCTTTTATTATTTTCTGCAGCTGCTCTGTGCAATATTAACTTATTTGCTCAGAATGTGGATTTTACAGAATTTGACCTAGATAACGGGCTACATGTTATATTACATCAAGACAATTCAGCGCCAGTTGTAACAACTTCAGTTATGTATGATGTTGGTGGTAAAGATGGGGACAGAAATAGAACTGGATTTGCTCACTTTTTTGAACACCTTTTATTTGAAGGTTCAGAAAATATAGGTAGGGGTGAATTTATGAAAATCATTCCTGCAAATGGAGGTAGCTTTAACGCTAATACTTCTCAGGATAGAACATACTATTATGAAACTTTTCCTTCAAATAAACTAGAGTTAGGACTATGGCTAGAATCAGAAAGAATGCTACACCCGGTCATGGACCAAATAGGTGTAGATACTCAAAATGAAGTAGTTAAAGAAGAAAAAAGACAAAGATATGATGCACCATATGGTAAATTACTTAAAGCTTTGAATGATAACTTATTTAAGGTTCACCCATATAAAGACCAAGTGATTGGAGAAATGGAACATTTAGATGCTGCAACATTAGAAGAGTTTAGAAATTATCATAAAACTTATTATGGCCCTAATAATGCAGTTTTAATTGTAGCTGGAGATATCGACTCTAATAAAACAGAGGAATTAGTAAGAAAATATTTTGATGAAGTTCCTACTGGAAATGTTGTTGTAAGAAACTTTCCAAAAGAAGAACCTATAACTAAAAACACAAAAGCTGTAGCCTATGATGAAAACATACAAATTCCTATGTTATTGGCTACATTTAGAACTCCTGGCTTCGCGCAAAGAGATGCGTATGTTTTAGATATGATTTCTACTTACTTAAGTGATGGAAAGAGCTCAGTGCTTTACAAAAAACTTGTTGATGAACAAAAACAAGCTTTACAAACACAAGTGATAAACCTAGGACAGGTAGACTATAATATTTTTGCTATACTAGCCTTACCGTTAGGGGAAGTAGAACTTGATACATTACTAGAAGAGATTGAAGAAGAAATTAATAAAGTTCGAAACGAGTTGATTTCTGAAAGATCATATGGGAAACTATTAAATAAATTCGAAAATCGATTTGTTAATTCAAACTCAAGCATAGCTGGAATTGCAAATTCATTAGCCAGATACTATATGCTTTATGGAGATGTTAATCTAATTAACAAAGAAATAGATATATATAGATCAATTACTAGAGAAGAAATTCAAATGGTTGCTAAAAAATATTTAGGTAAGGATCAAAGAGTAGACATTGAATACTTACCAAAGCCTTCTAAATAATAACTAAATTAAAAATATTTTAAAATGAAAAATAGAATAATATTGTTAATTACAGTACTGCTAATATCTTTTAATGTTAGCGCACAATTAGACCGATCAATACTACCAGTTGGTGGACCAACTCCAAAAATAAAACTTGAAAAGCCTAAAGAATTTAAACTTAAAAATGGTATTAAAGTTTTAGTGGTTGAAGATCATAAGTTACCAAGGGTTTCTTATAGTTTAAGAATTGATGGGACCCCTATTGTTGAGGGAGATAAGTCAGGTGTATTGGATATTCTTGCAGGAATGCTAGGAAATGGGACGACATCAATTGACAAAGACGTTTTTAACGAGGAAATAGATTATTTAGGGGCAAATGTTAATATAGGGTTTAGAAGTAGTTTTGCAAGCTCATTGACAAAACACTCTGAAAGAATTCTAGAGTTAATGGCAGATGCAATTATAAATCCTTTATTAACAGTTGAAGAGTTTGAGAAAACAAAAGAACAATACATAGAAGGTTTAAAAGCAGATGAAAAAAGTATTGATGCAATTAGCGAAAGAGTAGGTAATGCTTTGTCATACGGGAAAAATCATGTTTATGGCGAGTTTGTTTCTGAAGAAACTCTTAATAATGTTTCTTATGAAGATGTAATTGAATTTCATGAAAAATATACATATCCTAATAATGCATATATAGTGGTAATTGGAGATGTGAATTACAAAGAGGTGAAAAAGTCAATTTCAGAGAAATTTAGTGTTTGGAAAAAGGCAAAAAAAACATACCAAAACACACCTGCACTTACATCAAATGTAAATTTAACAGAAGTTAATTTTATTGATCTTCCAAGCGCGACTCAATCAAGTATTGGAGTTACTAATAATGTGGATTTAAAAATGAACAACGAAGATTACTTTATTGCACTAATTACCAATAATATACTCGGTGGTGGTGGTGAAGGTTATTTATTTAAAAACCTTCGAGAAGATAAAGGCTATACTTATGGCGCATACTCAAGTCTTGGCTCTAGCAGATATGGAGTTTCAAGATTTAGAGCAGGGGCTAAAGTTAGAAATATGGTTACTGACAGCGCAGTCACTGAAATTGTAAATGAAATTTCCAGAATTAGAACTGAACTTGTCGATCAAGAGCTTTTAAAAAATGCAAAAGCTAAGTATGTTGGTAATTTCATAATGAGACTGGAAAGCCCACAGACAGTTGCTAATTACGCTCTTAATATTAAATTAAATGACTTACCAGAAGATTTCTATGAAACATACTTGGAAAAAATAAATGCTGTTACAGCTGAAGATATAAAGAGAGTCGCTAATAAGTATTTTAAAATTGCGAATACTAGGATTATTGTTGTCGGAAAAGGTAGTGATGTTGTTGAAAACTTAGAGAAAGTAGGGTTTCCAATAAATTACTTTGATAAATATGCAAATGCAGTTGCTAAACCAGTGTTTAATAAGGCTATTCCTGAAGGAATGTCTGCGGTAGATGTAATGAATAATTATATTGAATCTATTGGAGGGAAAGGTAAACTTAACACAATTAACACACTAGTAACAAAAGCAAGTGTTACAATTCCTGGAGCTCCATTTGCTCCAGAAGCAACTTCAAAACAAATGATGCCTAATAAAGTATCTTTTGAAATGAAAGCTAATATGGGTGGGCAAACCATGTCTCTTATGAAAAGAAATTTTAGTGGTGAAAAAGGATATATGGAGCAACAAGGACAAAAAGTGATGATGACTGAAAAAGAGTTAGGTGAAGCTAAAAATGTTCAAGGAATTTTTGATGAGTTATACTATACTGAAGACGAAACTGAACTAGTTAGCATTAACTCAATTGATGGTGATGATGTTTATAAAGTTAAAGTGGTTAAGAATAATAAGACTACTTATAGGTATTACAGTATCACAAGTAGCTTTTTAATCAGCATAGAAGAAGAAGATGAAAATAAAAATATATCATCTACAAAGTTTGGAGATTATAGAAATGTGAATGGAATAATGGTCCCTTACTTTATGTTAGTAAATGCTGGTGGTCAAGAACTTGAATTTAATACTACTCAGGTTTTATTTAACACTACATTAAAAGACTCGGACTTCTATTAAAAAAAATAAAAACAATCAATCTAAAAAAAAGCTCATCTTAATCGATGGGCTTTTTTTTGTTAGATAAATAAACTCCAATTATTATTAAAATTGTAGCAACTGCTTGATTAATATTAAAAAGTTCGCCGTCTAATATACCCCACAGGACAGATATAATTAACATTGAGTAAGTCACTGATGAAGCAAAGACTGGAGAAGATATTTGAATTAACTTATTGAACAATATTTTTGCCATTGCTGTGCCAAAAAAAGATAAAAGTAAAACGTATAATAAAGAATCATATAGTAAATCATTGTTTCTAAATTCTAAATCGAAAAATCCAGAATAAACTAAAACTATTATTGATGGAACAAAAATAACAAAGAACTGACCAGCAGCAATAGCTACAGCATTAACGTCATATAAATATTTTTTTATCAAGTTAACATTAGTTGCATATAAAATAGAGCATATAATTACTAATCCTGAGTACAAATAGTTTTGATCTGGATTTAAATCAGAGCCTGATATTATTAACACTGAAGTACCTATAAAACCAATAATCACTCCAACAGATTGTGTTTTAGTAGTAGATATTTTAAATACAGCTAAGCCTATAAGAACTGTATTCATTGGAACGAGTGAGTTTAATATAGCCGCCACTGCACTATCTATTTGAGTTTCTGCAAATGCAAACAAAAATGCAGGAAAAAATGTGCCTATAACTGCCGATACAGCAATCCATCTCCATTTATCTTTTTGGATAGTCTTAATTTTGTTAAATGCTATTAAAAAAATCATTATTGATGAGAATACTATTCTCAAAGAGCCAACTTGTAGGGGAGATAACCCAATTAAACTTTTTTTGATTAAGATAAATGAGCTCCCCCATATTAATGACAAAGCGATGAGATATATCCATTTTTTTTCTAGCTTCATATTCACTTGTCCACATTCCAGTTTAAGGATTCAATCAAATGATAAATATCATTTTTAAGATAATTTAAAGCAGGTAAGACTGAATCATATTTGGTATTAGATTTAAAATTTAAAATTCCAATTATAAGATTGTTAGTACTATCAGTAGCATAAAACTGATACGGAGAGGTTATATCTCCTTTAATATTTATTATGGATGCAAATACTTTTGTCTTTTCATTAACAAACTCCTGAACGGATGGTGGGCTTAAAGATTTTTTTAAATGTATAGCCGTAAAATCACTGAGATATTTTAATCTATAATTCAAGTTATTAGATTTATTTAATTTAAAGTATTCTAATAAAATATCAGCTTTAATTAATGGATAGCTCAGCGTTTTAGATAAAAATAATTCGCTATTACTTTCAGAAATATTATCTAAAAGAGAGGTTTTTGAACTATTAATTTCTAAACTCACATTTGTATTATCAAATTTTATTTTAGAATAATTAGGATCTGGGAAATCTAAACTTAAATACGCATTGGGTTTAGGTAAATCTATGCCTTCACATGAGCTAAAGAAAATAATAATAAGTAAATAACAACTTAACTTAATATTCATGTAATAGTAACTTTTACCTGATTGATTCGTTTTTTATCTACAGACTCTATTGTAAAAGTATAATTTTCAAAAATTACCTTACTATTTATTTTTGGAAAACTTTGAGAAATCTCTAAAATAAATCCAGCAATAGTTTCTGAATCACCTTTAAACGCATCAAAAGATTTAGAATCAATACTTAATATTTTATAAAAATCTTTCATAGATGTTTTACCTTCAAAAATATAATTTGAGTTGTCAAGTTTGGAAAATGATAAACTATCATCATCAAATTCATCAGAAATATCTCCAACAATTTCTTCAATTACGTCCTCAAGAGAAATCACTCCAGACGTCCCGCCGTATTCATCAACAACAATAGCTAAATGGATTTTTTTTTCTTGAAATTCCTGCATTAAATCATCAAGTTTTTTATTTTCTGGGATAAAAAATGGTTTTCTCAAAATTGATAACCAATTGAATTCTTTTTTATCCAAAAAAGGTAATAAATCTTTAACATATAATATTCCAATAATATTATCTAAATCATCTTTATAGATTGGAATTCTTGAAAAACTATTTTTAACAATATTTTTTAAAATTTGTTCATAATTGAGAGTATTGCTAAATGCGTGAATATCAATTCTAGGACGCATTACTTCTCTCGTTTCTGTATTACCAAAAGATAGAATTCCTTTTAATATTTTATGCTCCTGCTTTGTTGTTTCACCCGGGCTAGTTAAGTCTAAAGCAT
The DNA here is from genome assembly GCA_949372955.1 of uncultured Flavobacteriaceae bacterium. GTDB lineage: Bacteria > Bacteroidota > Bacteroidia > Flavobacteriales > Flavobacteriaceae > SGZJ01. The sequence goes on from CASIAX010000010.1 coordinate 184,968, forward strand.
ATGAGAGTTGCGCTAGGTCTAGATTAGCTTTTTTAAAGCTCAATTTATCTTTAATAAAATTAGATAGCTTTTGCATTGGAGAACTAAAAGGAGTAAGAATAATATCTAGTAATAAAAGTGGGTAAGTAACAAATTTTGAGAATGCAAGATTATTTCTACTAGCATAAATTTTAGGTAATATTTCACCAAATAATAAAATTAAGAAAGTAGCTAATATAACTTCTAAAATAAATTTTAATGCAGCTGACGCTATACTTTCAAATAAAACACTTCCTATCTGAGTAAATAAAATAACTATAGCAATATTTATAAAATTATTAGCTACTAAAATAGTTGCAAGTAATTTATTAGGGTTTGACAATAGTTTTTTAAGAAGCTCTATATAGCTAGAGTTTCTTTGGCTTTGTATCTGAGATTTAGACAATGAAAATAAAGCTACCTCCGAACCAGAAATAAGACCTGAAAAAATAAGAAGGATTACTAGTATTAAACTGTAATATATTAGAGGATCATTCAATTAATAAAGGTTTAATTAAAATGGTAAATCATCATTTAACTCAGCTGAACTGACAGTCGGTTGAGTACTAGTGTTTGTGTCAACAGTTGTATTAGAACTACTACTTTCATTTTTAGTATTTAAAAAGGTGAATTCTTGACAGTTAATCTCTGTTGAATATCTGTCAATTCCTTTGTCATCTTGCCATTTACGTGTTTTAATTCTTCCTTCTACATATACTTTATCTCCTTTAGATAAATATTTTTGACAAATTTCTGCTGCCTTGTTACGAACTACAATATTATGCCACTCAGTATTGGTGACTTTTTCATTTGTCTGTTTGTTTGTATATGATTCGTTTGTAGCAAGAGGAAACCTGCCTATACACCCACCACCTTCGAAATTATGAATTTTAACATCGTCTCCTAAATGTCCAATTAGTATTACCTTATTTAATGTGCCAGTCATCTTTTTATTTAAATTTAAGAAAATATTATTTAATTGTTCGAAAATACGACTTAATAAATCTACTTAATACAATAGGGAAAGGATAATTATCTAAATTTTTAATAGCGATAGAATCTTTAATTAAATTACTGGATTTTATTTCCCAAAATTTGATGAGTAACTTTCGGTGACTCAGCATATGGATTTGAGGTTTATTATTTATTAATTTAACTTTATAATCAGATAACATAAGCTTTTTTGCTATTTGAGGATTGTTAAAAAAATTACTATTATTTAATTCCTCATCAGATTTTACTAATGGGAACTGAAAAAGTTTTTGCCAAATTCCCTTTTCATCTCTTTTCTCAATAATAGTTTGATTATCACTAGAAATGAAAATTAAAAAATTAAAATGCTGAATTTTCACTTTAGTTTTTTTTGTCTTCACTGGTAACAAATATATTTTGTTATTAGAATGGGCACTACATCCCTCTTGTAAAACACAAACATCACAATTAGCTAACTTTGGTTTACAAATAGTAGAACCAAAATCCATTAAAGCTTGATTATGATCACCAATATTAACTTTTGGTAATAACTCAAAAGATAGTTTCTCAAAAGATTTTATCCCTAAAGAAGAATTAATTGGAGTATCAATGTTAAAATAGCGTGAAAGTAATCTAAAAACATTTCCATCTAGCACAGCTTTTTTTTCTTCAAAACAGATTGAGGAAATTGCACTCGCAGTATATTTACCGACTCCTGGAAGATTCAATAGTTCAGAATAAGTTGTGGGGAAGATTCCTTTATGATCACTTACGATGAGTTTTGCTGTTTTATGAAGGTTTCGTGCCCTGGAGTAATAGCCTAAGCCTTCCCACAGCTTTAAAATATCTTGTTCCTTTGCATCAGAGAGTGAGTATACATTTGGATAACGTTCCATAAATCGCGAATAATATGGAAGTCCTTGCTGTATTTTTGTTTGTTGAAGTATAATTTCAGAAAGCCATACAGAGTAAGGGTCTTTGTTGTGTCTCCATGGAAGATTTCTTTTATTTACATAATACCAATTATTGATTTGAGTGGTAAAATTCATGTATTGAGAAGATTGTGAGTAAAAATAAAGTTTATTATCAATAAATTAAGTTAAATAGCCTTGAAATATTGAATATAAAATACATATATTTGCTGGCGTTGAAAAAACATAAAAAAAACTGATAAAATAAATGACAAAAGCTGAAATTGTATCTAATGTTTCTCAAAAACTGGGAATAGAAAAAGCAGACGTTCAAGCAACAGTAGAATCGTTCATGAAAGAAGTAATTACTTCTCTAGAGAATGGTGAAAACGTATATTTAAGAGGTTTTGGAAGTTTTGTTGTAAAAACTAGAGCTGAAAAAACAGGAAGAAATATATCTAAAAATACTACAATTAAAATACCTGCTCATAATATTCCCGCTTTTAAACCGGCTAAAACATTTTTAGAAGGAGTGAAAACAAAAGTTCAGGTTAAATAATTTATGTTATAAATATTAATTTAAAAAATAAAATTTATGCCAAGTGGTAAAAAAAGAAAAAGACATAAGGTAGCTACGCATAAACGTAAAAAAAGACGTAGAGCTAACCGTCACAAGAAAAAATAATTAATTATTCTTTCTACCTAAGTTCATTGAAAAAAAATTCATGTATAATTTACGATAACTGATTTCGTATTCATGTGTTTGTCGACTTACATTAAATTTAATAATCAATTTATGCACAGCATAAATAAAAAATAACTTTATGAATAAAGAACTAATAATACGTTCTAGTTCAAATATTGTTGATTTTGCATTACTTAAAGATGGAAAATTAGTTGAGTTTCAAAAAGACAAAGAAAGTAGTAAATATAGTGTTGGTGATGTTTTTATCGCTAAAATAAGGAAATCTATTCCTGGACTAAATGCTGCTTTTGTGAATGTCGGGTACCACAAAGATGGTTTTTTACACTATCACGATTTAGGACCTAAATTACCAACATATTTAAAATTTATTAAGGGTATTATCTCTGGTAAATTAAAAGATTACTCAATTGAAAATTTTACATTTGAAAAAGAAATTGACAAAAACGGCAGTATAGCTGAAGCTATAAAACCTAATCAGACAGTATTAGTACAAATTATAAAAGAACCAATTTCAACAAAAGGTCCTAGAATTAGTTCCGAGCTATCAATAGCTGGAAGATATTTAGTTTTAGTACCCTTTTCTGATCGAATTTCAGTCTCTCAAAAGATAGAATCTAATGAAGAAAAAAATAGATTAAAAAGATTGGTCAAAAGTATAGCTCCAAAAGGTTTTGGAGTTATAATCAGAACTGTAGCACAAGGTAAAAAAGTAGCTGAACTAGACAAGGATTTGCAAACATTGCATGACAAATGGATTACAATGTGTAAAAAATTGCAAAGAGCAACTTACCCAAGTAAAGTACTTGATGAAATGAATAAATCTTCTTTAATATTAAGAGATTTATTTAATGATACGTTTACTTCAATTGTAGTAGACGATGAAACTCTTTATTATCAATTAAAAGATTACGTTCAAGAAATTGCACCAAATAAAGAGTCCATAGTTAAATTACATAAAGAAGAATCTCCAATTTTTGAAAAATATGGAGTCGAAAGACAAATAAAAACTTCTTTTGGACAGAATGTGTCAATGGCTAAAGGAGCATATTTAGTTATAGAACACACTGAAGCACTACACGTAGTAGATGTAAATAGTGGAAATAGATCAAGTAAATCAAATAATCAAGAAGATACTGCTCTTGAAGTAAATTTAATAGCCGCAACTGAAATTGCTAGACAATTAAGACTCCGAGATATGGGAGGAATAATAGTAGTGGATTTTATAGATTTAGGATCTGCAGAAAACAGAAAAAAGCTATTCGATCACTTAAAAGATGAAATGCAGGATGACAGGGCTAAACATAAAATTCTTCCTCCTAGTAAATTTGGATTAATTCAAATTACTAGACAAAGAGTTAGGCCTGAAATGAGCATAAAAACAAGAGAGCAAAATCCAAATAATAAAAATGGAGCTGAAATTGAAGCTCCAATTCTTATTGTTAGAAAAATTGCAGAAGATTTAGAACTAATTTTAAAAAAAGGGCATAAAAACGTGAGATTAAACGCTCACCCGTTTATTGCTGCTTTTCTTAATGAAGGTTTCTTCTCTATCAAAAACAAATGGATTTGGCAGTATAAGCAGTGGATTAAAGTTAATCCAAGAGATGCTTATACTTATTTAGAGTATCATTTTACCGATAAAGATGGTAAAAATATTAAATTATAAAAAAAAGCCCTATTGAAAAATAGGGCTTTTTTTTATGGTGATGGGTTAGGTATCCTTGAGTGAACCTCATTTATTTTATCTAATATTTCATCATTTAATGTAATATTAATACTTGAGATGTTTTCTTCAAGTTGTTTAAGGTTTGTAGCTCCAATAATATTACTAGTAACAAAGGACTGCTGGTTTACAAAAGCTAAAGACATTTGAGTTAAACTTAAATTATTATCCAATGCAATTTTTAAATACTCCTGAGTTGCACTTGTAGCTTCTGGACTACTATATCTGGAAAACCTAGGAAACAATTTTAACCTTGAATTATTAGCAGCTTTACCAGTTAAATATTTTCCAGTTAACACTCCAAACCCTAAAGGGGAATATGCTAATAAGCCTAAACCTTCTCTAATTGAAATTTCAGCCAGATCTCCTTCAAAAGGTCTATTTAATAAAGAATATGCATTTTGAATTGTAATAATTCTGGGCAGATTGCACTTATTTGATTCTTCAATATAACGCATAGATCCCCAGGCTTTTTCATTAGATATTCCAATATGCCTAATCTTACCTTCTTTAATAAAACGATCTAAAGAGTGTAGTATTTCATTAAAGTTATCATTCCACCTTTCCTTATAATCGTGCTTATAGTCTCTTATGCCAAAAAAATTCGCACTTCTTTCAGGCCAATGTAATTGGTATAAATCAATATAATCTGTTTGAAGTCTTTTTAAACTCTTATTAATAGCATCTTCTATAGATTCTGGAGAAAAACCACCTATTCGGATATGTTTTGTATACTCTCCAGGACCAGCAATTTTTGTAGCAATAACAAGCTTCTCTCTATTTTTATTTTGTTTTAACCAATGACCAATTATAGCACTGGTTGTGCCACTAGTTTTAGCCTCAGCAGGTACCGGGTAAAGCTCTGCAGTATCAATAAAATTCACACCCTTATCAACAGCATAATCTAACTGATCAAATGCATCTTTTTTGTTATTTTGATTACCCCAAGTCATCGAACCTAAACAGATCTTACTTACTTTTAGGTTAGTATGTGGTATATTATTATATTTCATGAGTTAAAAATTTAGTTCAACAAGAATTGGGCAATGATCACTGTGCTTTATTTGATTCAATATTTTGGCATCTATAATATTATTTTTTAGGTTTTCTGATACCATTGCGTAATCTATTCTCCATCCTTTATTATTTAGTCTAGAATTTGCTCTATAGCTCCACCAACTGTACATGTCAGATGAGTTATTTATTTCACGAAAAGAATCAACAAAACCGCTAGAAATAAATGTGTCTAGCCAGGATCTTTCAATAGGTAGAAATCCGGAGGTGTTTTTATTTCTTTCAGGGTTGTGAATATCAATCGATTTATGACAAATATTATAATCACCTGTAATAATTAGTTTCTTGAATGACAACTTAAGTGTATCTATGTATTCTTGAAACATTTTCATATAAGATAATTTATGATCCAGTCTTAAAAGATTAGTTCCAGAAGGAAGATAAAGACTCATAACCGAGAAGTTATCAAAATCAGCTCGAATATTTCTACCTTCAAAATCCATAGACTCAATTCCAGTACCATACTCTACATGGTTAGGCTTAGTTTTAGACAGGATTGCAACCCCGCTATAACCCTTTTTGTTGGCACTAAACCAATAGTTATACTTATACCCAGCATTTACAAATAAATCTAAATCTAACTGTTCTTCAAGAGCTTTAATTTCTTGTAAGCAAATTATATCGGGAGATTCCTCAGTGAGCCAATCTATAAATCCTTTTTTTACAGCAGCACGAATTCCGTTTACATTATATGATATTATTTTCATTTTACTAAAATATATAATCAAATATTTAATTACTAGATTAGATCATAAGTTTTAACAAATAAAATAAAATAATTAAGATAATTTAGAGTTTAACCAATACTATGCGAACTTTTTTAAACTTGATAATTATTTTTTATTCTCTTTATGGGTTTTCAGTAGATCTAACTATTCAAAAAAACTCTATTTTAAATGACAGTATTAGTTCAGGAAAAACTCTTGTAGATACTGAAATAGACTCTATATACTATCCGGAATTTATAACAAAAGAATATAACTTTTTGAGTGAAGATATTATACTTCAAAATACAAGTAACCTCGATAAACTATATAGAATTTCACAATCAAATACACCAACTAATAGAGATCCTTTTAAAGGGTTAAGCACTAAAGGGAGTATTTCAAGAGGAATAAATTTAGGTAATAATAGAAATGCTGTTTTAAACAGTGAATTGGACTTGCAAATTTTTGGTAAACTTAATGAAAAGGTTGAAATAACCGCTTCAATCCAAGATGCGAATATTCCTCTTCAGGATGATGGGTATTCTCAAAAATTAGATGAGTTTGATCAAATTTTTATAGAACTAAAAAGTGATAAGTGGAAAATTAGAGCTGGAGATATTGATCTAAATAATACAGATACATATTTTGGGAAATTTAGTAAAAGAATTCAAGGATTATTAATCTCTGCAAAAATTAACGACAATGATAACGCTTACTTATCTGGCGCGATCGTTAAAGGACAATTTAAAAGTAGTAGTATAAATGCTCAAGATGGTAACCAGGGGCCTTACAAGATACAAGGGGCTGCAGGAGAGCTGTATATTTTAGTAGTTTCTGATAGTGAAAGAATTTATATCAACGGTATGCTACTGCAAAGAGGTGAAAACAAAGATTATGTGATTAATTATAACGCAGGAGAGATTATATTTAATACAACGTATCCTATTAGTGCAGATATGAGGATAAAAGTAGATTATCAAATTAGTGACAGGAATTATTCGAGATTTATGGCATACGGAGGAAGTGAGATAAAATCGAAGAAATTAAATTTTAATGTAATGGTATATAACGAAAATGATTTAAAAGGACAGCCACTGCAGCAAAGTTTAACTACAGAAAATATAGAAACATTAACATTAGCTGGAGATAGTTCTAATTTAATGCAGTCCTCATCTATAATCCCTACAGAATATAATGAAAATAGAGTTTTATACAAAAAAGTAATTGATAACAACATTGAATTTTACGAATTTTCCAATAACTCAAGTGATGAATTATACAGCATAAAATTTAGTTACGTAGGTGATAAAATGGGAGACTATTCGCTTTTAAGTACTAGTGCTATTTCAAATATTTACGAATATAAAACACCAGTCAATTCGGTTAAACAAGGGAATTATCAGCCTATTACAAATTTAGTAGCTCCAGAAAAAATTCAGGTTGCAATAATAAATGGTGATTATCAAATATCTAATAATACTAAAATAAGATTTGAATTAGCAAATAGCAATACTGATAAAAATTTATTTTCCACAACTGATGATGATGACAATAATGGATTAGCTACCAAAATAGAACTAGAAAATTTTATATCAAGTAGTAATGATATAAAAATTATAAGCAAGCTTGAACTCAAACACATTAATAAAGATTTTAGATCTATAGAAAATAATTACGATATAGAGTTTTTAAGGGATTGGAACTTGGACTCAACATTGTTAGGAGGAAATAATCAGTTTAACAAAACACAGAATCAATCCACAGCTGAAATAATAATTACAAAAAAAAATACAGGAATAGTAAATTACAGCTATCAAAGCTTAGAATTTGTAAATAATTTTAAGGGAAATAAACATAGTGCAGCTGTGAAATATGATAATACTAAAACAGAAATTAACTCTACAAATAGTTTGTTAGAATCACAATCTCAATTAATTAAATCTGACTTTTACAGAAGTTATAACAATATAAAATTTAAAAAAGAAAATAAATGGACATCCATAAATATAGACTATGAAAATAATAGTAAGAAAAATAAATTTACAGACTCCCTTATTTTTAATAGTCATAAATTTAAATCTTACGGATTAAAATCTGGAATAGGTGATTATGATAAGATATTTGTAGAAATAGGAGTAACCCATAAGGAAAATGATAGTGTTCTTGACAATAGAATACAAAAGGTGAATTCATCTAATAATTTCTCAATAAACTCACAATTAATAAATAGCTCAAACACAAAACTTTCATTGTTTGGTAATTACAGAGTTTTAAAGAGAGTTAATGAGGTAAATAAAGAGAAGTTTTTAAATTCTAGAATTAATTATTTCACTAAAAGCTCTAATGGTATAATAAAACTTAATATCGTGTATGAATCAAATTCTGGTAATTTAGCACAACAAGAATATACATTTATCGAAGTGGAGCCAGGTATTGGTAATTATAAGTGGATTGACATTAATGAAAATGGTATACAAGAATTAGAAGAGTTTGAAATAGCACAATTTGAAGACGAAGGAATCTATATTAGAGTTATGTTGCCGAATCAGAAATTTTTAAAAACTTATCAAAATAAATTCAGTCAATCCTTAAATATTAATTTTAAGAAATGGGCACAAGATAATCTTAAATTCAAAAAAATATTAGCACACTTTCAAAATCAAACTCAATACTTAATTCAAAAGCAAAGTAAACAAGATGATAATGAATTTGAGTTAAATCCATTCAGAATATCATCAAGTAACTTGCTGGGGTTGGTAATGAACTTACGAAATAGTTTATATTTCAACAGAGGAAAACAACTTTATTCTACGACCTATAACTTTATTAACAATAGGTCTAAAAACACCCTCTCTTTTGGATATGTAGAAAATGAATTATTAAGTCACCAAATTAGCTTTAATCATAAACTAAAAAATATACTTTTTTCTTCATCTGCTTTTTTTGATAATAGAAAAAGTGAAAGTGAAAATTTTGAAAGTAAAAACTATAATTTTAAGGAAATAAAGTATGGTCCAAAATTCACATATTTTATGAAAGACTCTAACAAAATAGATCTTTATTATCAATATTCAAATACTAAAAATATAATTGGTAGCCTTGAAGATTTAACACAAAACAAGTTTGGTATTTCCAGCAAATTTTCTAATAAAAATGCAGTTTCTGTCAGCGGAGAGTTAAATTATTATAAGAATGATTTTCAAGGAAACCCTAACACAATAATTGGCTATATAATGATGGAAGGATTACAGCCAGGAAATAATTTAACTTGGTCACTAAGCATCCAAAAAAAGATAACAAAATATGTGGATTTAAATCTTAATTATTCCGCTAGAAAAACAGAAAATAGTTCTATTATTCATAATGGAACTGTTCAATTAAAAGCTAATTTTTAGATAAAAAAAGAAATAACTAACTTTTTTTTATCAGCTAGGTTATTTTATTTTTTAACTAGTTTATATGTGTTTTGCTTTTTCGACTGGGAGTCAAATACTCTAAGGAAATAAATACCTTTTGAAACCTCTGAAAAATCAACCCTGTTAATATTATTTGCAAACTTACCTTTGCCAATAATTTGACCTGTAATATTAAATATTGAATAATTAAAATCTCTGTTAAGTCCAATATTAACATTCAATAAGCTGTTCACTGGATTTGGGTAAACTGAGATGTTTTCAATTTGAATATTACTAGAACCTAGTCTTTCTATAATGTTGACCGTATAATCTTCTGTTTCTCCGTATTGAGTTTCCTCACATGCATCATCAGGAACTCCTGCTTGCCAATTTGATTTAGCTCTCATTATATGTTGTCCTAAAGTAGCATTTTCAGAAATAATTAATTCCATAGTTTGCGTGAAAGTCCCACCTGCAGACCCTGCTGCTATTACAAAGTTATCAACTACAAGCTCATTTAATGAAAATACATAATCATCATTAAAATCTATCCAAACTCTTATGAACTGATCTCCATAACCAGTAGTAATTGTTAATTCATGAGTTGTACCTTGTTCCAGCTCAGTAGATAAATCAGTAAAATCTCCATATCCTTCTCCTGCAGATGTATTACTTATATCCCCTAATTGGAATAATTGAAAACCATCTCCATAAGAGGTGTCAGCAGTTGGGCTGCAATTAGAATTATTTACATTGACAGATAAGGAGTTATTTGAATCATCTGAATCATTTTCAATAGAGACCGATGCCATAATCTCATATACTCCGAATGCAGATAAATCAGCTGATTCATTGAATGTATAGTTTATAGAGGAATTTCCTTCTAACGGGCCAGAAACAGTTTCAGTTACTGATTCTCCATTTAATTCATAAGAAACCTCAAAATTAGATTGAGAAGATGAACCATAATTAGTAATAACAACAATAATGGATTCGTTAGCAGAAAGATTCGTTCCAGATGTAGGAGATGTTATTTCAGATATTCCTAAATCGTTTGGATTAAGGTGAGTAACATCTATATAAACACCGTCATTATCAGGATCTTCATCTGCTGAAAGTTCAGTGAAAGAGTAAATTTGATAGGTAGTTCCAACAGATGACATGTCAACTGTAGATGAAAATGAATATTGAGCAGACTCTGCTGTTAATATTGTACCTGAAAAGTTTTCTGTTATAACAGACCCTCCGTCTACTTGAAAAGAAACATCAAAATTTGATATGGAGTTTTCACCATAATTTGTTATTGTTACAGAGATAATCTCACTAGAAGTTAAACTGCCATTTACTGGAGAATCTATACTTGTAACTCCAGAGTCATTATCAAATTTTGTTAATGTAGGATAAGGGTCTATTGTATCCTCTCCAGAATTTTGTGGATCCAACCAATCTCTTAATCTTGTTGAAGATGTTCCAGCTCCTTCCCATGAAACTCCGACTCGTCCGTAATAATCTAAAGCACCATTATCATTTGTTCCAGAACAAGCAGCTCCACCACCATAAAGCTGTCCAATAATTCTTCCCTCTTGATCAAATAAAGGAGACCCCGAAGATCCTGGCTCTGTAACACCAATTTCCCATCCACCATAAAGCCCACCACCAACAATTTCCCAAGTTTGTGCTCCGCCATTTACTTCTTTGGTAGCAGGATTTTCATCTCTGCAGACTTTCATGACATCACCTGATGGGTGGTGTATCCCAACTTGGAATTCAGGAAAATTATCAGATTTATCATAACCAGCAAAAACTCGATCCCAGTCCTCAGGGATTTCGGTATTAATTTCAACCAATGCAAAATCTGACCCAGCATCTCTTGCTCTTAAAGAAGCTCCACTTATTGTCATATTAGTCGGTCCATTACTACTGTTTACAGTTGTAGCGCAAACTGTATTTGGACTAATCCATCCAAATCTAAATGCCCATGATGCTGGATTACTATAACAATGATCAGCCGTTAAAAAATAAGGGGTACCATCATTTTGAGTATTATTGATTAATGCACCTGTACAAAAGCCAGAACCGCCAGAAAGTAATATACCAACTGATCTTTTATTGTGTTCTTTTAATTCTTCCCAATCTTCTCCAATTGAACAATCAACATCTAAATTACAATCCCCAGAGTCATTTAAGCCTTTAGCCTGATTGAACGTGTCTGCATTTCTATAACCATGCGTAGCTTTTACTATATGTAAAGTTCCTTGACCTGTAACATTTTGTGGCTCATAATATTCAATCCACACAGAATCTCCTTTAACGATCCATGTTCCTAGAATACCACCTTCTTGATTTTGTGTATCAGTATAAGCCCCCAACAAATCTGATCTATCATCGTTATAGAGATATAAAGATCCTCCTTTTGGAATAAATAGATTATCAAAAATAAAATTTAAGGATAAAGCATCTTGAGATGAGATTAAAATTCTCCATATCCTATCTCCGTTTTCTAAAACATCCCAATTACCATCTTCAAAACCATAATCTACGCTGTGCATGTATCCAAACCTCCAGGGTTTGTCAAATAAATAATCATTTGTTTTGTCTTCTTCTTTAGCTGCCTGAAGATCAAAAGAAGGTAATAAATTAGCTTCTACATCCGATAATTCTGCGGACAAATATGACCAACTGATAGGAAACCCCTCATTAGTAACTTGAGAGAAAATAAATAAACTATACAAAGAAAATAAGGGCAATAATATTTTTGAATGTTTCATTATCTAAAAGATTTGGATCACGAAGATAACAAATATTTAAAAAAATACAATATCACATTTAGTATTGAAAATTTCTATTTTACAATAATCTTACCAGTTTTAAAACCAATTGATGAATTACCCATTTTCACTAAGTAAATACCAGATGCAGCATAAGACATATCTAAGTCATAAATATACTTGTCAGAATCTTTAGATATATTATTAAATACTAAAGTTTGTCCTGAAATAGTATACACACTAAACGAGATATTCTCGTTATAATTTGTTGCTAAACTAATGTTAAACTGATTATTTTCTTTTGAAATAATTTTAAATTCTGAATCATATAAAAATGTGTCTTCAATTCCTAATGTACCTTCGACCTTAAATTCATCCATTTGTAATACAAAAGTATCAGGACTAACACAGTGTATTCCCACTCTTATAGTTTGCCCTATATATTCACTTAAGTCATATTCGTATTGAGTCCACTCTGTTGGAGCTTGAACATCAGCACCTCCAGAAATAATTGTAAAATCAGCTGGGTTAGTCGTACTTCCTATACCAATTTGAAATTCATCTGGTCCGTATTGATCTGTTAAAGACTTAGCCCAAAAACTTAGTATTGGTGAACTAACGCCTTCAACGTTAAATTCAGGACTTATCATCCAATCATCATTTGGAAATGTAGTACTATTCGCACCAGAAGCAAAGAAATATAATCCTTGATCTCCTTGATATGAATTCCAAATCTCGTCAGTAGCCCCACTTAAAGGATAATTAAAAATAATTCCAGCGCCAACATAACCCTCATTATCAAAATCAACCGCATTTGAACCCCATGTTGTTCCACCATCATAATCATATATTAACCAATCACCTATATCACTAATAGCGTATGGATCATAGCACTCAAAATCATCTTTCCAAATAATTGGTAAACTATACTCTTCAGGACAGTTCACTGAAATATTTACAGTAAATGAATTATTCGAACTATCTGAATCATTTTCTAATAATGTTGTTGCTGTAATTTCATAGTCCCCGCTAAAGGATAAATCTATTGTTTCCGTAAAAATATATTCGAATGTAGAATTTGCAGAAATTGGACCCGAAACAGTTTCTGTAACGGTAACTCCACTAAATTCATAAGAAACATCAAAATTAGATTGGTCTCCACCACCATAATTAGTTATTTCTATAGTTACCAATTCATTTGAAGAACCATTTGCAGCAGAAACTGGAGATATAATATTAGATACTCCTAAATCATTTAAATCTAATGATTGTACTTCTGCACAAAAACTATCATTGGAAGAATCTTCATCTCCTGTGAGAGATGAATATGCACAAATCTCATATACAGCTCCTGTAGAAGATAAGTCTGCAGTTGTAGAAAAAGTAAATTCACCAGTTTCATTAGACGCTAATGAACCTGAGAAGGTTTCAGTGATAACTGTTTGAGAATCTACTTGATAAGAAATATCAAAATTAGACGCTGCTTCTTCCCCATAGTTAAATATTGATACCGTAATATTTTCTGAGTTTGTCAAAGTGCCTGAAATCGGAGAGTTAATACCAACTATTCCAATATCATTAGCAAAATCTGCAGCAATTTGAAAAGCACCTACTACATCTCTCCTACCAGGACTAAAATACTCAGAAACAAACCAAAATGTTTTATCATTAGTTGGATCTACAGAAAGGTGTGCATAATCTGCATATCTGCCTCCACATGAATTAGGGTTTGATGTACTTGTAGCAATATTTTCTTCGCTAATAGTCATTTGACCAAGAGGGTCATTTGCAAACCTTCCTGTATAATTAATAGCAATATTTTCAGTTGTACTCATAGATGTATAGCCCATACCTATATTTCCTTGAGAATCCATAGCCATACTACCAACAAAAGCATTTTTACCATCTGGTGCTGTATAGGTGCCTTCTTGGTGCAAAGTCCAAGGCTCTCCGTCTGCATCTTGTCTTAGTTCATACCATCTTATACCTGCTTTTTTTGCCGTTGAACCATCTACATCAATTGTAAAATTAAAAATAGCCGAATTATGAGAGGTGAATTTTCTGAATTGGGCTAATTGCATAACTATGCCTTGACAGGCATCTATATCATATCCATTTGGTAATGTTAAATTCTGGAAAGCTCCACCATCAAATATACTATTAAAAGATGCTGTATTTATCTGATTAGGATTTGATATAGAAGAGTTATTTGGATTACTCCAGTCAATATTAACTGTCCAAAGTTTTAAGTGATCTTGAGAAACTCCCCCCCATGCATCATCTTGAAAATATACCATTGTAGCATTTCCACTAACTGGGTGATTATCACCTGTTACACTAAAAAAATGTGGAGATGCTAGACCTCCTGCGTACAAACTAGGCGCAGTTCCTGCTTGTATAGTTGCTGATGGATCTCCATCAATTATTTTATCTCTTTCTAAAACATAAAAGTCATTAGCATTTGCATTTACAGAAATATAATAACCATCTGACCAAATTGCATAATGTGGATAATCAGGAAGCCCTGCAGTTTCAAAAACGGTTAATGAAGATGAAGCGGAATAAACATGCCATCCACCAGTAACAGGATCGCTAGTTTGCGATATAGCTAGCTGTATTGATGATTGGCCCATACTAGTAATTATGAATCTATCAACTTGAGCGTCATATAATACAACTGGGTCCCCAAAATTATCTTGGCCAAACAATGATGTTAAAGAACTTGCCGGAGTAAGATTATTTCCTTCTTTATCGTAAACCTGATATGCACTATTCCATGCTGCTACATAGTGATTTGGACCAACTGAGCCTGTTGGATCAGAAGGACAAGAATTAGAACTTGTCATAGTTTCAAAGACAATAATAGGTTCTCTACTTGCTTTAATAGTGGCATTATTTTGAATATCTAACAGAGGATCATCTCCAAGTGGCAATCCCTTTCCTATTACAGCTTTATTTAATCTTAATTTTTTGTCTTTTCTTTTAACTTCAGGACCTTTAGATTCTTCAGCATAAATAAATGTACCATCTTTTATTTGATCTAAAATACTTGGTATAAATTTATATTCTAACTCAGAACTCTTGAATGAAGAGTCATTATTTTTTTGTTGAGAATAAGAATTGATTATGAATAATAAAAAAAGAGAGTTTAAAATAAATTTATTCATCTGGGTTTTTGGGTTTTTGGGTTTTCAAAAAGTTAAAGTTATGTCTTTTCGATTAAATATTAAAATTATAAAGATGAAATAGGTAGAGTAAAACCACTCTTCTTAAAGCATTTTAGAAAGTGCAGTATTAAAACTAACTTTTTCTTTAATATAGCTTTCAACTTCCTTTAACGGAATTCTATCTTGCTCCATGGTATCTCTATCTCGAATAGTGATAGTGCTATCTTCTTTTGTTTGATGGTCAATAGTAATACAATAAGGGGTTCCAATCGCATCTTGTCTTCTGTATCTTCTACCAACAGCATCTTTTTCATCAAAAGTCACATTAAACTCTAACTTTAACTCATTATAAATATTTCTTGCAAGCTCTGAAAGACCATCCTTTTTTACTAATGGCAATACTGCAACTTTGTAAGTAGAAAGAAAAGGTGGTATTTTCAAAACAGTACGGGTAGTATTGTTTTCAAGAGTCTCTTCGCATAATGAGTTAGAGAAAATAGCCAAGAACATTCTGTCTAAGCCTATGGAAGTTTCAATAACACAAGGTGTATAGCTTTCATTTAATTCGTGATCGAAGTACTGAAGTTTTTTTCCTGAGAATTCTTGATGCTGTTTTAAGTCGAAATCAGTTCTTGAATGTATTCCTTCTAATTCTTTAAAGCCAAATGGGAATTTAAATTCAATATCTGTTGCTGCATCTGCATAATGTGCTAATTTTTCATGATCATGAAAACGATAATTATCTTCACCCATACCTAAAGAAATATGCCATTTCATTCTGTTCGCTTTCCATTTCTGATACCAATCATTTTGAGTTCCAGGTTTAACAAAGAATTGCATTTCCATTTGTTCAAACTCTCTCATTCTAAAGATGAATTGTCTAGCTACAATTTCATTTCTAAATGCTTTCCCAGTCTGAGCAATACCGAATGGAATTTTCATTCTTCCAGTTTTTTGCACATTCAAAAAATTAACAAATATACCTTGGGCAGTTTCGGGTCTTAAATATAGGTCTGTAGCAGTATCTGCCGATGCTCCAAGTTTTGTTCCAAACATCAAATTAAATTGTTTAACATCTGTCCAATTTTTACTGCCTGAAATAGGACAAACGATATTTAACTCTAATATTAAATTTTTAACATCTTCTAAATCTTCATTTTCTAAAGACTTCCCAAGTCTAGATAAAATGATGGTAATTTTTTCTTTATAACCTGCAACACGAGGATTAGTGACCACAAATTGTTCTTTATCAAACTTTTCGCCAAACCTTTTTGCCGCTTTTAAAATCTCTTTATCAATCTTGTTTTCAATTTTCGCACAGTAATCTTCAACAAGTACATCGGCACGGTATCTTTTTTTGGAATCTTTATTATCAATTAAAGGATCGTTAAAGGCATCAATATGACCAGAAGCTGCCCAGGTTTTTGGGTGCATTAATATAGCAGAATCTATACCAACTATATTCTCATTCATTTGAACCATTGATTTCCACCAATATTCTCTAATATTATTTTTTAGTTCTGCTCCATTTTGAGCATAATCATATACAGCACTTAAACCATCATAAATCTCACTGCTTTGAAAAATAAACCCATATTCTTTAGCGTGCGAAATAACTCTTTTAAACTTGTCTTCATTTATACCCATAATGTAAAAATATGAAACCCTTTTGAACTAAAGGAATGGTTTTTTGAAAATTATACGTTAATTTGTACTTAATCTAACATTACTAGTGAAGGAATTAACAAATTTTGTCTTTAAAATTATTATTGCACTAACTATCGTGTGCTGTGCAAATAGAGGCACTCCAACTGGGGGTGAAATAGATGAAGTTGCACCTTCCATTATTAAATCAACTCCAGAGAATTATACACTAAATTTTAATTCAAAAGAAATAAGGGTCTATTTTGATGAATATATAAAATTTAAAAACCTACAAAAATATTTAATTATTTCCCCTCCTATTGATCCTGCACCAGAAATAACCCCTTTAGGAACAGCAAGTAAATATTTAGAAATTAAATTTCAAGATTCATTACAACCAAATTCTACTTATGTATTCAATTTTGGAGAAAGTATTGTAGATAATAATGCGGATAATGTTTTTTCTAATTATAAATATGTTTTTTCCACAGGAAAGTATATTGATTCACTAAAAATAAATGGCTCACTTAAGGACGCTTTAGAAAGAAAAGTTTCTGAAGAAATTAATGTTATGCTTTATGAAATCGATAGCACTACTTCTGATTCTATTATCTACAAATCAAAGCCAAAGTATATAACAAAACTAATTGATAGTACCGGCCTGTTTAGTTTAGAAAACTTAAAAAAAGGAGAGTATCTATTAATTGCTTTAAAAGAAGAAAACATAGACTATATTTATCAAAATGCAACTGATAAAATAGCATTTTATAGTGGTATTATTCAACTGCCTAGGGATACTGGTAATTATAATTTGAAATTATTTAAAGAAAATTTAGATTTTAAATTTAGCAGACCAAAACAATCTTCTAAAAATTCAATTTCTTTTGGATTTGATGGTGAACTAGAAGATTATAAAATTAACTTAATTTCAACTGTTGAAGAATCTTTTTCAAGTAAGATTATTATGAACGAAGCTAAGGATACTTTATATTATTGGCATAACACCACTAAAAAATTAGACTCACTACTTTTTAAAGTAACAAACAATAATTTTATTGACACATTATCTGTGAAGTTGAGAAATCAAGAAATTGATTCTTTAAAAATTAAAGCACTACAAAACAACTATATTTCTTTCCTTGATAATATACTTTTCCAAGCAAATACACCTTTTAACAAAATTGATAAAACAAAAATTAGCATTACTAATAATGACTCTTTAGAAGTAGAGTTTAAAGTCTCTTTAGATACTTTTAAAAATACCTATGTCTTTCAGTTTAACAAACAAGAAGAAGAAAGTTATAATGTGAAATTTCTGCCTGGAACTTTTACAGATTTTTATAACTTTTCAAATGATACCTTAAGTTATACCTACAAAACAAAAACTTATGATGACTACGGAAACCTAAGGCTTATTCTAAGAAATGTTGAGTATCCTGCAATTGTGCAACTGACAACTAAACTAGGAGAAGTTAAATATGAAAAAACAGTAACTTCGAATGGCAATATTGACTTCAAACATATTGTACCTAGTAAATATTATGTTAGAGTAATATTAGATCGTAATAAAAATAATAAATTCGACTCTGGAAACTACTTACTTAAGTCTTTTCCCGAAACAGTAAGCCATCTAGATGAAGAACTTGATATAAGAGCAGGTTGGGACCTAGTTCAAGAGTTTATTTTAAAATAGAAAATCTACAATACTTTAGATTTCATTAATTCTCTATTCATTCTTGCAATATTGTCAAGAGAAATACCTTTAGGACACTCTACTTCACAAGCACCTGTATTAGAACAATTTCCAAAACCTTCTAAATCCATTTGATCAATCATCTTAGTGACCCTGTCACTAGCCTCTACTTTTCCTTGAGGCAAAAGAGCATATTGAGATATTTTCGCACCAACAAACAACATAGCTGAAGAGTTTTTACAAGTAGCTACACATGCCCCACAACCAATACATGTAGCCGCATCAAATGCATTATCTGCATCTGTTTTATTTATTGGAATTGAATTTGCATCCTGAGTATTTCCAGATGTATTTACAGAGATATAACCTCCTGCGTGTTGGATACGATCAAAGGCACTTCGATCCACTACAAGATCTTTAATAACTGGAAAAGAAGTAGCTCTAAAGGGTTCAATAAAAATTGTATCTCCGTCCTTAAACTTTCTCATGTGAAGTTGGCAGGTTGTAATGGCTCTATCTGGTCCATGTGCTTGACCATTTATATATAAAGAACATGATCCACATATTCCTTCTCTACAATCATGATCAAAAGCGACAGGTAATTCATCATTTTTAATTAATGTTGAATTGAGCTGATCTAACATCTCTAAAAATGACATATTAGGAGATATATTATCTACATCATAATTCACAATACTTCCCTTAGAAGTTGAATTTTTTTGACGCCAGATTTTTAATTTTAATTTCATAAATATTTATTTATAACTTCTTTCTTTAACTTCAATATCATTATAATTTAATTCTTCTTTATGTAATATTGCATCTTTTGGATCCCCTTTATACTCCCAAGCAGAAACAAACTGATAGTCTTTATTTCTTACGGCCTCACCTTCAGGTGTTTGATGTTCATCTCTGAAATGTCCGCCACAAGATTCTTCCCTAGATAAAGCATCTTTTGCAAATAGTTCTCCTAGCTCTAGAAAATCAGCAACCCTACCAGCTTTAGCTAACTCTTCATTGAATTCATCAGCTGATCCAGGAACTTTCACTTCATTCCAAAAAAGATTTCTTAAATCAGATATTTCATTAATAGCTTCATTTAAGTCTTTAGAATTTCTTGCCATACCGCACTTATTCCACATTATTTTACCTAATTTTTTATGGAAATAGTCAACAGAATGTTTTCCTTTATTATTAATAAAAAAGTTTAATTTTTTTATTGCTTCGCGTTCAGCATTTTCGAATTCAACTGTATCGGTAGGAATTGGACCTGTTGAAATATCATCAGATAAATAATCTCCAATTGTATAAGGCAAAACAAAGTATCCATCAGCTAATCCTTGCATTAATGCAGAGGCACCTAGCCTATTTGCTCCATGATCAGAGAAATTAGCTTCCCCGATTGCATATAAGCCAGGAATTGTTGTCATTAAATTATAATCGACCCAAATTCCACCCATTGTATAATGAACAGCAGGGTATATCATCATTGGAGTTTTATAAGGGTTTTGGTCAACTATTTTTTCATACATCTGAAACAAGTTTCCATATTTCTTTTTTATAACAGCAGTACCTAATTTGCTCACTAAAGCTTCATTATTTTCATCCTCACCATTTATGTGAGCTTGTTCTTTTCCGTATCTAATAATTGCAGCAGCAAAATCTAAATAAACTGCTTCTCCAGTTGCATTTACTCCAAATCCAGCATCACATCTCTCTTTAGCTGCTCTTGATGCAACATCACGAGGAACTAGGTTACCAAATGCAGGATATCTTCTTTCTAAGAAATAATCTCTGTTTTCTTCCAAAATATCTAAAGGAGTTATTTTGCCTTCTCTAATAGAAGTTGCATCTTGTTTAGTACTAGGAACCCAAATTCTTCCATCATTTCGAAGAGATTCTGACATCAATGTAAGTTTGGATTGATGATCTCCTGAGACAGGAATACAAGTTGGGTGAATTTGAGTAAAACATGGGTTTGCAAAATATGCACCACGTTTATGTGCTTTCCAAGCTGCGGTCACATTACTTCCCATTGCATTTGTAGATAAATAAAATACATTACCATACCCTCCTGAACCGAGAACAACAGCATGAGCAGAATGTCTTTCGACTGCCCCAGTTATTAAATTTCTAGTAATAATACCTCTGGCTTTACCATCAACAAGAACAACATCTAGCATTTCGTGTCTATTGTACATTTTGATTTTACCTCTGCTAATTTGTCTGTTCATAGCAGAGTATGCGCCCAATAGTAATTGCTGGCCGGTTTGGCCTTTAGCATAAAATGTTCTCGAAACTAAAACACCACCAAAAGATCTGTTATCCAAAAGTCCTCCATAATCTCTGGCAAAAGGAACCCCTTGAGCAACGCATTGATCGATTATATTAGTAGATACCTCAGCTAATCTATAAACATTAGATTCTCTTGATCTGTAATCTCCACCCTTAACAGTGTCATAAAACAATCTGTAAGTGGAATCACCATCACCTTGATAATTTTTTGCAGCATTTATACCTCCTTGAGCAGCAATGGAGTGCGCTCTTCTAGGTGAATCTTGAAAACAGAAGGCTTTAACATTATATCCTAGCTCAGCTAAAGTTGCAGCTGCAGAACCACCGGCTAAGCCAGTTCCTACAACAATAATATCAATGAGTCTTTTATTTGCTGGATTAACTAAATTAATTTTGTTCTTATGGTTGGTCCATTTATCCTTTAAAACTCCATCAGGTTGATTAGACTTAAGTTTTGAACTATATTTAAGTTCTGGAGTCTTTTGAATTTGAACAAGATACTGCTCGAAATTTTTAGCAGTCTGTTCAATTATTAAATTTTTTGATTTAAAATCTTTATCAGAACTTTTGACTGGAGACCTACATTCTTTTTTATGCCAGTTAGTATCCCAGTCTTTTAATTTACATTTTACTCCAGTACTTTTTTTAATTATTTTGGGAGCTGAATTATTAACTTTATGATAGTACCTAACACATATCAACACCTCTTCATCTGGCAAATACTCTCCTTTAGGCTTTCTGTAGTTTAAAGAATATGTAATTTTGTTCATAGATCAATTGAATTATGTGTTACAAAATTAATTAAAATTAATTATAACACGTATATATATTTATAAATTATATTAAATAAAATTCGCAGCAAATAAATGCCATAATTAATGATTAAAAAAATGAAATAATGCAATAAAAACAAAACCTAAAGGAATGCAAATTGAATAAGCATAACTAAAGTTTTGTAAGACTTTTTTTCTACCAATTGTTGAACCCATAGACTGAAATGCAGAAGTAAAACCATGCATTAGATGAAGAGATAAAAAGCAAAAAGCAATACAATAAAATATTACTCTAGGAGCATAGCTAAATTTGTGTTGTAATTCTGTAAAATACCTATACTCACCAGTCAAAATTCCGTCTACCATAACCTTTCCACCATCCCAGTCACCTTGAATAAATTTAGCATCTATTTCAGGTAACCAAAAATCAGCAAAATGAAGAAGCATAAATGATAATATTGCTAGACCACTCCAAATCATGTTTCTGCTCATCCATGAAGAATTTGCACTACCATTATTATAAACATATTTAACTTTAGAGGACCTGTAGTTAATAAATTCTAAAATGAATCCCATTACAAAATGAAAAATTACACCAAAAATTAATACTGGTTGGAGAACAAATTGAACTAAAGGGTTAGTACCCATAAAGTGAGATATTTCGTTAAAGGTATCCGGGCTAAAAACAGATGTGAAATTAATTGCGAAGTGCTGTAGCAAAAATACCATTAAAAATATAGCTGAAAGAGCCATTGATATTTTCCTTGCAATGGATGTATTAAAAAATACTGACATCTGTTATTATATTAAAAATTTAAACAAATGTAACACTGAAAAAAATGTTACACAAGAAAAAATGTCTATTTAGAATGATTTTAAAATAAATCAAAAAGAATATTATTACATTTGAATTATAAAATTAATAAATATGAAATACGAATCAATTGACAGTAAGCTATTTATAAAAAATAGACTTAATTTTTCTAAAAAAATGAAAGAAAATGGTATTGCTTTTTTTAATTCAAATGACATATATCCTGTAAGTGCTGATTCTACATTGCCATTTGAACAACATAGAGATATATTCTACCTAAGCGGTATAGATCAAGAAGAAAGCGTGTTAGTTTTATGCCCAAATAGTATCAACCCTAAACATAGAGAGATTTTATTTTTAAAAGAAACAAATGATCACATTGCAGTTTGGGAAGGACCTAAAATAAATAAAAAACAAGCATTTGAATTGAGTGGAGTGAAAAGTGTTTACTGGCTTAATGATCTAGAAAACATAATTGAAGAATTAATGGTTAATTGTAATAATATTTACATTAATGAAAATGAGCATTACAGAGCTAAAGTTGAAACTGAAACTAGAGAGGCAAGATTTAGCAAATGGTTACTAAATAAATATCCAAAACAAAACAAACAAAGAAGTAACCCTATTTTGCAAAGACTCAGGTCCGTGAAAGATCCTATTGAAACAAGATTAATACAACACGCTTGTAACATAACTAATAAAGGTTTTAGAAGGATTTTGAATTTTGTAAAACCGGGTGTATGGGAATATGAAATTGAAGCAGAGTTTATACATGAGTTTTTGATAAATAAGTCTAAAAAATTTGCTTATACCCCCATAATTGCATCAGGGCAAAATGCAAATATCCTTCATTACATTGAAAACAATATGCAGTGTAAAAATGGTGATTTAATACTTTTAGATGTCGGGGCTGAATACGCTAATTATTCTAGTGATATGACTAGGACTATCCCTGTAAATGGGAGGTTTAACGAAAGGCAAAAAGCAGTATACAATTCGGTATTGAAAGTTAAAAAGGAAGCTACTAAACTACTTGTTCCGGGTACTGATTGGGCTGAATATCATACAGAAGTAGGAAAGCTAATGACTTCAGAACTTATTGATTTAAAATTATTAGACAAATCAGATATTCAACAGCAATCTAAGGACAAACCCGCTTACAAAAAGTACTTTATGCATGGAACATCTCACCACATGGGTTTAGACACACATGACTATGGTTTATTAGAAGAACCGATGGAAGAAAACATGGTATTTACGGTAGAACCTGGAATTTATTTACCCACTGAAGGTTTTGGGATTAGACTTGAAGATGATGTAATAATTCAAAAAACTGGAGAACCAATAAACATGATGAGAGATATTCCCATTGAAATTGATGAAATTGAAAACTTAATGAACGCTAGCTAATTGAATTCCATCCTTGTGCCTTTAAAGGAATTTTGGAATTAGATCTTGTTATTAGACTAGGAACAGAGTTTTTATCTGAAATATGTCCAATAACAGTGAAGTTAGGATTCGCTTTAATTTTTAAGTAATCCGTTTGTGAAATTGTAAATAATAATTCATAATCTTCACCACCGTTTAAAGCAATTGTAGTACTGTCGATATTAAATTCCTCACAGGTTGAAATTAATTGAGGGTCAATTGGTATTTTTTCTTCATATAAATCACAACCTACATTACTTTGTTTGCAAATATGTATAATTTCTGATGACAAGCCGTCGCTAACATCAATCATAGATGTTGGCTTGACGTCTAAATCTTTTAATAATTTAATTATATCTTTTCTTGATTCTGGCTTTAATTGTCTTTCTACTAAGTAAGTATATTGATCTAGCTCTGGTTGACTATTAGGGTTAACTTTAAACACTTCATTTTCTCTTTCCA
Source organism: uncultured Flavobacteriaceae bacterium (assembly GCA_949372955.1). GTDB lineage: Bacteria > Bacteroidota > Bacteroidia > Flavobacteriales > Flavobacteriaceae > SGZJ01. Next base: position 209,518 of record CASIAX010000010.1, read on the forward strand.
AAACTTTTAATCCCATATATGCACTACCAAGATCACCAGTGACAACCATTAAATCATTTACTTTAGCTCCATTTCTATAAACAATATCTTTCTCATCCACCTCTCCAATAGCGGTGATAGAAATTGTCAATCCGGATGTCGAAGATGTTGTATCTCCACCCACTAAATCAACTTTATAAGCCTTGGTCGCAAGCCTTATTCCAGAGTAAAGCTCTTCTAATGATTCAAGGGTAAATCTATTTGAAACTGCTATCGAAACTGTTACCTGTGTTGCTATCGCATTCATGGCATTAATATCAGACAAATTAACCATAATAGCTTTATATCCTAAATGCTTTAATGGAGTATATGCTAAATTAAAATGAACTCCTTCAACCAACAAATCAGTTGAAACAACTACTTTTTTTTTTGTAAAAGATAATACCGCAGCATCGTCTCCAATTCCCTTCTCTGTACTTGAGTTAATGTTCTTGAAATTTTCCGTTAGCTTTTCAATTAACTTAAATTCACCTAAATCTTTTAGATTAGTTTTACTAATATTTTTATTTTCAATCATATTGCAAATTTAACATTCTTTTAGAACAAACTCTCAAATTTAATCATATAATTAGATAGATAAATGTGTAAAAATAAGAGTTATATTGTATATTTGTAAGCTAATATATTTTATATATATATTCATGATCAAAATATCTGATATAGCAAAAAATAAAGTTATAGAATTAATGACAAATGACGGCTATAATCCAAATGAAGATTTTATAAGGGTTGGAGTAAAAAGTGGTGGATGTTCTGGACTTTCTTATGATTTAAACTTTGACAAAAGCAAAAGTGATGATGACAAAGTTTTTGAAGACAATAACATTAAAATAGTAGTTGATAAAAAAAGTTTTTTATACCTAGTTGGAACAACTTTAGAATACTCTGGAGGTCTTAACGGCAGTGGGTTTATTTTTTCTAACCCTAATGCTAGTAGAACCTGTGGTTGTGGAGAAAGTTTTTCTCTTTAAATAAAAAAATATGGCTAAATATACAGAAGACGATTTAAGGGAAGAGTTAAAAACAAAAGAATATGAGTATGGTTTTTATACCGACATAGATTCTGATACATTTCCTGTTGGACTTAATGAAAATATTGTAAGAGCAATTTCTAAGAAAAAAAATGAGCCTAAATGGATGACAGACTGGAGATTAGACGCTTACAGAGAATGGAAGAAGATGAAAGAACCAGAGTGGGCAAACGTAAATTATAAAAAACCAGACCTTCAATCCATATCTTACTACTCAGCTCCATCTAATGCTCCAAAGTACAATGACTTAAGTGAAGTTGATCCGGAATTATTAGCAACATTTAAAAAACTTGGTATTTCCATAGATGAACAAAAAAAACTAAGTGGAGTCGCTATGGATGTAGTTATCGATTCAGTTTCTGTAGCTACTACATTTAAAAAAACACTTACTGAAAAAGGAATTATATTTTGTTCAATTAGTGAAGCAATAAAAAATCACCCTGATTTAGTAAAAAAATACATTGGATCTGTAATTCCAGTAAAAGATAATTATTACGCAGCGTTAAACTCTGCAGTTTTTAGTGATGGCTCTTTTTGCTATATCCCTAAAGGTGTTCGATGTCCTATGGAGCTTTCTACTTATTTCAGAATTAACCAAGCAGGTACAGGTCAGTTTGAAAGAACGCTAGTTATTGCTGATAAAGAAAGTTACGTAAGTTATTTAGAAGGCTGCACAGCTCCTAGTAGGGACGAAAATCAACTACATGCTGCAGTTGTAGAGCTTATTGCGTTAGATGATTCAGAAATTAAGTATAGTACTGTTCAAAACTGGTATCCAGGAAGTGTAGACGGAAAAGGTGGGGTTTTTAACTTTGTTACTAAAAGAGGTGTTTGTGAGAAAAATGCAAAAATATCTTGGACTCAAGTAGAAACAGGCAGTGCGGTTACATGGAAATATCCATCTTGCGTTCTCAAAGGTGATAATTCTACTGGAGAGTTTTATTCAATAGCGGTGACTAATAATTATCAACAAGCCGATACAGGAACTAAGATGATTCATATTGGAAAAAACACAAAATCTACAATAATTTCTAAAGGAATTTCTGCAGGTAAGTCTCAAAATAGCTACAGGGGATTAGTTCAAATTAATTCTAGAGCTGAAAATGCTAGAAACTTTTCGCAATGTGACAGTTTGTTAATGGGTAATGAATGTGGAGCCCATACTTTTCCATACATAGAAGTGAAAAATAAAACTGCACAAGTTGAACACGAAGCTACCACTAGTAAAATTGGTGAAGATCAAATTTTTTATTGCAACCAAAGAGGTATTAATACCGAAAAAGCAATAGCATTAATTGTAAATGGATTTAGCAAAGATGTACTAAACAAGCTCCCTATGGAATTTGCCGTTGAAGCACAAAAATTGCTAGAAATATCCCTAGAGGGGTCTGTAGGATAAAAATTAAGTAAGATGAAATTATATAAAATTTTAATTTGTATTGCCGTTTTTTCATTTAGTTGTGAAGGAGTAAATAATAAGCCAAAGGTTAACAAGCTAGTTGAAACTAAAAACGATGATAAAATAATAGTTAGTGGGGACTATATTTTTTATAATAATGCTGGGGTATTACAAACCAGTAAGGATGTTTATGGAATTATAATTAATGACAAAGCGATAGAACTAAATGAGAAACTAAGCTTAATTAAAAAAGATGAATTTGATTTTGTTCCAGTTATTCTAAAAGGAAAACTAAGCAGCAAAAATGAAGATGAAGAAGGCTGGTCAATAAAGTTAGAAATTATAGAAATAGTAGAAATAGTAAATAAATAAAATAATTATGTTAAGTATAAAGAATTTACATGCTAAAATTGATGATAAAGATATATTAAACGGCATCAATCTTGAAGTAAAAGCTGGAGAGGTTCACGCTATTATGGGGCCCAATGGCTCCGGTAAAAGTACACTAGCCTCAGTTATTGCTGGTAAAGAGGAATACGAAGTAACCGACGGTGATATTTACATAAACGGTGAATCTATAGAAGAATTATCTGCAGAAGAAAGAGCTCATAAAGGTATTTTTCTTTCTTTTCAATACCCTGTTGAAATTCCAGGAGTTTCTGTTACTAACTTTATAAAAACAGCAATTAACGAAACTAGAAAAGCAAAAGGAGAAAAAGAAATGCCGGCTAAGGAAATGTTAAAGCTTTTAAAAGATAAATCTAGTCTTTTAGAGATAGACAGAAAGTTTTTATCTAGATCAATAAATGATGGTTTTTCTGGTGGTGAAAAAAAGAGAAATGAAATTTTTCAGATGGCAATGTTAGAGCCAAGTATTGCTATTCTAGATGAAACAGATTCTGGTTTAGATATTGATGCTCTAAGAATTGTAGCAAATGGTGTTAACAAACTTAAAAGTTCTAAAAATGCTGTAATTCTAATTACCCATTATCAAAGGTTATTAGATTATATTGTTCCTGACTATGTACATGTACTTCATAACGGTAAAATAGTAAAATCTGGAACTAAAGAACTAGCTATTGAGCTAGAGGAAAAAGGATATGATTGGATAAAAGAAGAAGTAAAAAACTAATAAGATGGACTTAAAAGAAAAATTAGTTTCCTCGTTTATAGCTTTTGAAAATCAAGTAGATATTGACAGCTATGTTCATGATATAAGAACTGAAGCAATTAAGAGTTTTGAAGACTCCGGCTTTCCAACAAAAAAAAATGAGGCTTGGAAGTACACATCGCTAAAACAAGTTTTAGAACCAGATTATAGTATATTTCCTAGACAAAATAAAGCCCTTGAATATGCTAAGATTGAAAAATATCTAATTGATGATATCGATAGCTATAAAATAATTTTTGTTGATGGGAAATATTCTTCTCATTTGTCTGAAACTACTCATGAAGGAATGGATATTTGTCTAATGTCATCAGTTTTAAATAAGCCTAAATACGCTAGTGTAATAGAGAACTATTTTAATAAAGCTGTTAAAAAAAATGGTATCAGCGATTTGAATACTGCTTTTTCAAAAGAAGGAGCATTTATTCATATTCCTAAAAATAAATATGTAGAAAAACCAATTCAAATTATTCATTTCAGTAGCGGCAACGAAAGTTCCTTAATGCTACAACCTAGAAATTTAATTATAGTTGATGAGAATTCTCAGCTACAAATTATCGAAAGACATCAAAATTTAACTGAAAATGAAGTCTTAACAAACTCAGTCACTGAAATTTTTGTAAACCCAAAATCTATAGTTGATTATTATAAAATTCAAAATGATAATAAGCAAGCATCATTAATAGACACTACATCGATTGTTCAAGAGAGAAGCAGTGTTTGCACATTACATACTTTTTCGTTTGGCGGTAAGCTTACAAGAAATAATTTAACTTTTTCTCAAAATGGTGAACACATTGAGTCTATAATGAAAGGGATTACTATAATTGAAGATAAACAACACGTAGATCATAACACTTTAGTGCATCACATTAAACCAAACTGTGAAAGTCATCAAGACTATAAAGGTATTTTCGATGATAAGTCTACTGGAGTATTCAACGGAACTGTTGTTGTTGAGAAAGAAGCACAAAAAACAAATGCCTTTCAAGCAAACAATAATGTTTTACTGAGTGATAAAGCTTCAATTAACACCAAACCTCAGCTTGAAATTTTTGCTGATGATGTAAAATGCTCCCATGGCTGTACGATTGGTCAGTTGGATAAAAATGCTCTTTTTTATTTGAAATCTAGAGGTATCCCAGAAAAAGAAGCTAAGGCTTTATTGATGTATGGTTTTGCAAATAATGTTATGCAGAGCGTAAAAATACCAGAGTTGAAAAAAAGAATAACCAATATAATTGCTAACAAATTAGGAGTTAAAATTGGATTTAATTTATAGATGAGAAAAAACACCAATATAAATATTAAAGAAATAAGAAAAGATTTTCCTATTCTTAATAGAAAAATAAACGGGAAAGACCTGATTTATTTTGATAATGCCGCTACTTCACAGACTCCAAAAGTAGTAATTGATTCAATAATTTCTTATTACTCTAATTACAATTCTAATATACACAGAGGAGTCCATGCATTAAGCCAAGAAGCTACAAATGCATATGAAGATTCTAGAGTAAAATTTCAAAAATACTTCAATGCAGATAATTCATTTGAAATAATATTTACTTCTGGAACTACTCATAGTATCAACTTAGTAGCCAATGGATTTAAAAAAATATTGAAAGCTGGGGATGAAATTATTATATCTCAATTAGAGCATCATAGTAATATTGTTCCCTGGCAAATGCTTTGTGAAGAAACTGGGGCAAAAATTAAAGTAATCCCAATTGATCATAATGGAGAGTTAGTGTTTAGTGAATTTGAGAAGTTATTAAATTCTAGAACAGAATTAGTTTTCGTAAACCATGTATCTAATGCATTAGGCATAATAAACCCAATAAAAAAAATAATCGATAAAGCACATGAATTTAATGCTATTGTATTAATTGACGGAGCTCAAGCTACTCCACACATGAAGGTTGACGTATTAAAATTAGATGTTGATTTTTACGTAACCTCTACACACAAAATTTGTGGACCAACAGGTGTTGGAATTTTGTATGGTAAAGAAAAGTGGTTAAATAAAATACCTCCATTTTTTGGTGGAGGTGAAATGATTGATCAAGTTACTTTTGAGAAATCCACTTACGCAGGACTTCCCAATAAATTTGAAGCTGGCACTCCAAATATAAGTGGCGTAATAGCTTCAGGAGTTGGTATTGATTACATGAACTCGATTGGTTTAGAAAATATTAATAAGTACGAGATTGAATTACTTGATTATGCAACGAGGAAGCTGTTGTTGATTGAAGATTTGAAGATTTATGGAGTTTCTAAGCAAAAAACATCTGTAATATCTTTTAATGTTGGTAAAATACACCCTTATGATATTGGCTCAATTGTTGACAAATTTGGAATAGCTACTAGAACTGGACAACTTTGTGCACAACCAATAATGGATTATTTTAAAATCCCAGGTACTATAAGAATTTCTTTTAGCTTTTACAATACCAAAGAAGAAATAGATGTATTTATTGAAGCTCTTCACAAGGCTATTTTAATGTTATCTTAAATCAAAACAATGCGAAATTCAATACTTTAAATTGAATAATCTTATTGTTATCGTATTTTTACTAAAATTATAAGCTTGAAAATAAAAGAAATACAAGAAGAGTTAATTGACGAATTTGCAATGTTTGATGATTGGGTTGAAAGGTATGAATATATGATTGACCTTGGCAAATCCTTACCTTTAATTGAAAGTAAATATAAAACTGATGATTACTTAGTAAACGGGTGCCAAAGTAAGGTCTGGGTTAATGCAGAACTAATAGACGATAATATTGTTTTCAAGGCGGATAGTGATGCAATTATCAGCAAAGGGATCATAGCAATTCTAATTAGAGTATTTTCAAATCATAAACCTAATGAAATAATAGAAGCAAGTACAGATTTTATTGACAAAATTGGGCTAAAAGATCACCTTTCGCCTAATAGAGCTAATGGTCTTTCAAGCATGATAAAACAATTAAAATTATATGCTATAGCTTATAAAACAAAAATAAATGATGAATAAAGAAGATTTTGATCCAACTAAAATCGGTGAAGATATTGTTAAGGTTATAAAAACAATTTATGATCCTGAAATTCCAGTCGACATATATGAACTTGGATTAATATATGATGTAATGATTAATGAAGATAGAGATGTTAAGATAATAATGACGCTTACAACACCAAACTGTCCTGTTGCGGAATCACTACCTGCAGATGTTAAAGATAAAGTTAAATCTATGAAAGAAGTAAACGATGTTGAATTAGAACTCACATTTGATCCTCCTTGGTCTCAGGATTTAATGAGTGATGAAGCAAAATTAGAAATAGGGATTTTATAGTTTTTTTATACCCTATTTAGAAAAATTAAATTAAAGTTTTGAACTTAATTAAGCCATGTCAAAAGAAATAATAAACAAGGTTGCAAATAGTAAATTAATCACTTTTGATCTAGAGGAATATTATCCTGAAGGTAAAAGACATCTGTTGGATATTAAAAACTGGCTATACCAAGGCTTATTTTTAAAAGAAAAAGACTTCAGAACAAATATTAATAATTTTGATTGGACTAAATTTAATAATGGCTATGTAGCTATTTTTTGTAGTAATGACGCTATAATCCCTACTTGGGCTTATTTATTAATTGCAAGTAAGCTAAAAGGTAATTGCATTAAAAATGTTGTTGGAAATTTAGATTACTTGGAGAAATTTATTTTTCTAGATTTAATCAATTCAATAGATATTTCTAAATACCATGAAAAATCAATTATAGTTAAGGGATGTTCAAAAAAAAATATCCCTTTAGACGCATACTCTCAAGTTATTAACAGGCTTAAACCTATTGCTAAAAGTATCATGTTTGGAGAGGCTTGTTCTTCAGTACCTATATTTAAAAAAAGGTAACTAACAGTCTGGATATAAAAATTTGTTATATGGAAATCTTGTAATGTGAATTTTCCTTACTTCTGAGTATAAACATTCTTTTAAATCTTCTATATTTTGATTGTTTAAGGCTGAAATAAACCTAACTTCATCTTCATTTTTACTCATCCAAGTTTTCTTCCAATCATGTAGTGTGTAATTAGACTTGTCTCTAACAGCAATTAAATCTTCTTCATCAAACTTATCATATGTATATTTATCGATTTTATTAAATACCATAATTGTTTTTTTATCAGAACTCTTAATTTCTTCCAAAATTTTATTTACGGATTCAATGTGTTCTTCAAAGTTGGAATGTGAAATATCAATCACATGAATTAATAAATCTGCTTCCCTGACTTCATCAAGTGTGCTTTTAAAGGACTCTATTAATTGAGTTGGTAATTTTCTTATAAAGCCTACTGTGTCACTCATTAAAAATGGCAGGTTTTTAACAACAACTTTTCTGACTGTAGTATCTAGTGTAGCGAAAAGTTTGTCTTCTGCAAATACTTTTGACTTGCTTAAAACATTCATCAATGTTGACTTCCCAACATTAGTGTAACCTACCAAAGCAACTCTGATCATTTTACCTCGGTTACCTCTTTGCACATGCATTTGCTTGTCGATAGTTTTAATTTTCTTTTTTAATAAGGAAACTTTGTCTCTAACAATTCTTCTATCTGTTTCAATTTCTGTTTCTCCAGGTCCTCTCATTCCAATACCACCTTTTTGCCTTTCAAGATGAGTCCACATTCCTTTTAGTCTGGGTAACAAATACTGACATTGAGCCAGCTCAACCTGAGTTCTAGCGTAACTAGTTGTAGCACGCTGGGCGAATATATCTAAAATCAAATTTGTTCTATCTAAGATTTTACAATTAAAAATTTTACTAATATTTCTTTCTTGAGCTGGTGATAATTCATCATCAAATATAACAGTTTGAATTTTTTCAGATTCAATAAAATCTAAGACCTCTTTGATTTTTCCACTACCTAAGAAAGTTTTAGGATTGGGAGTATCAAGATTTTGGGTAAAACGCTTTACAACAGTACCTCCAGCAGTAGTGGTCAGAAATTCTAACTCGTCTAGATATTCTATTGATTTATTTTTGTCTTGATCTTGAGTTATAACTCCTATTAAAATAGTATTTTCCAATATGATGATATTATTAGTTACAAATGTACAAATACTAATTTCCTATATATATAAATATGAATTAAAAAAACTTTTACAATATCAGTACTAGATTTGTTTTATTTAGTAAATTTAGGAATTACTTATACAGCTATGAAAAAAATTATACTATCTATACTGGTTTTATTTTCCTTTCAATTAGGAAATTCTCAAGTTATTAATGAGCCGTCTAACTGGCCAAATACCGATTGGGTAACCTCAGGTACATATACTGAAGCTGGTTTACTTGCTGACCCTACATTAGCAGATTCCTTCACCTTTGATGATGATGCTGCTGGATCTACATCCGATGATGATGTTGCTTCTGAGTCTCCAGTTATTGATTTAACTGCTGCTTTTGATGCTGGCGAAACTCTGGTATTAATAACAGGAGATTACTCGCATCGAGATATAGGTGGAAGTTTATCTTTAGATTATTGGGATTATGACGCAGGAGTTTGGACTCCAGTTTTAGAATTAGAAAATACTACAAGTAGTGCCTCTGATTATCAAAATTGTGAAAATCAGATTAATTTTGAGGCAGGTTTAGATATAACAACATTTACAGCAACTCAACTTGCGAACTTTAAATACAGAATTTCTTTTGATGATGCCGATGGATGGCTATGGGGGTGGTGTGTGAAAAATGTATCGATCACATCTTCTGATGGATCTGCAGTTCCAGATTGTGATTCCGTTGTTACTTCTCCAGCTGATGGTGAAACAGGTGTGGGTCAAAATCCAACTATAACATGGTCTACTGCTGGTGGGTTTCCTACTGGCTATTATATTTCTGTTGGAACTACTGACGGAGGTGTCGATATTTTAGATAATGTAGATACAGGAGATGTAAATAGCTATGTTCTTTCTGGATTATCTTTTAGTACAACTTATTATGTAACTCTATTAGCATATAATGTTTCTGGATCCGCTACAGGATGTAGTTCGTATAGTTTTAGTACTGTTACTGATCCAAATACATATTTAGATTGTACTGCTGGACCTGTAACAACTAGTTTCTGTTATGATACTGGTTTAGACAACTCTTATTCATTTACTAGTCTAGACGGAAGTCCTATGAACCTTACTATTAACTCCGGTCAAGTAGAAAATGGATGGGATGAATTAATAATTCTTGATTCTGACGGAACAGAACTATATAATGGATATGGTGCTGGAGGTGATGTTTCTGGATTAACTTTCCAATCTTCTGGTGATAATATAACTCTTATTGTTGACGAAGACGGATCTATAAGTTGTGTAAGTAGTGGTTATAGTCCGATAGACTTTACTGTGGCTTGTGCTACTTGTGTGAATCCTATTGCTAGTTATACAATGGTTACTGACTGTCTTAATGGACCTCAGTTCTTTATCGATGTGGACTTAACAGATGTTGGATCAGCTTCTTCAGTTACATTATCTGATAACCAAGGTGGAGAAACACAAACTGCGACTACAACAGGTGTCTTTACTTTTGGACCCTATGATAACAATACAGGTGTTGTTATATCTGTTTCTAATGATGATGACACTAACTGCTCTATAAGTAGTAGTTCTATTACTCAAGAGTTCTGTACTACTACTCTAGTAGATTGTAATTCAGGACCAATAACATTAGACTATTGTTACGATAATAATAATACTACAGATTTTAGCTATACTAGCTCTGACGGTGTTCCCGTTAACTTAACTATCAACTCTGGTAATGTAGAAAATGGATGGGATGAATTTATTGTCTATGATTCGGATGGAGTTACGGAATTAACCCCTGCTCAACCATATTATGGTAATACTGGAGATCTTTCTGGATTAACTTTCCAATCAACAGGAGATACTATATCATTTATAATAACATCAGACGGATCTATAAGTTGTGACTCTGGAAGTATAAATCCAATTAACTATACCGTAGCTTGTGCTACCTGTGTAAACCCAGCAGCAACATATACCGTAATCGATGACTGTGCTAACGGAGATCAATTTTTAATTGATGTAGATGTTACTAGTTTAGGAGATGCTGATTCTTTAACAATTTCAGACAACCAAGGGGGAGATACTCAAAGTGCTACCGCAACAGGCGTTTATACTTTTGGACCTTACCCTTTCTTAACCGATATTGTGATATCAATTGCTAACGATCAAGATGTAAATTGTATTATTAATAGTAATAATATACAACTATTTGCTTGCCCTCCTGCTAATGATAATTGTAGTGGTGCACAAGAAGCCGTTGTAAACACTGATGAATCTTGTACTCTACTAACTCAAGTTACAATTACAGCTGCTTCGGCTTCTTCAGACTCTAGCTCATGTACAGGTGATGATGATGATGTGTGGTTTGAATTTACAGCGCTTAATGAGGTGCAGTTAATATCCTTAATTAATATTGAAGGGAGTACAACTAATTTAGGACACGGTCTGTATGAAGGAGCATGTGGAAATTTGACAGAATTGTATTGCAGTGCTGAAAATTCAAGCGTTACGACTGCACTGACTGTAGGAAATAATTATTTTGTTAGAGTATTTTCATCTGGATCTAATAGTGAAAATGTAGACTTTGATTTATGTATAAAAGATGCCCCTGATAATACAGTTTGTGAAAATGCAGCTAATTTTTGTGGTCAAGGAGGAGCTCTTTATGGTTCAAATATATTTGATTACCCCAGTTTAGGACAAATCGCATGTTTATATTCTACACCAAATCCTTCATGGAATATAATTCAAATTGGAGATGCAGGATCTATTGATATACAGATAGTTCAAAATACAGAATTTGATGAAGATGGAAATGCTATAGGTAATGGATTAGATGTTGATTTTGTTTTATGGGGCCCCTTTGACTCTGATGAAGATTTTTGTGCAGAAGGAATTTTAGACCAAGGTTGTCCTGATCCAGCAGACTGTCCTAACAACACAACAAACCCTGACTTTTACCCATCTGGAAATATAGTAGACTGTAGTTATTCTGCAAATAATGTAGAGAATTTAACAATTGACAATGCTCTAAGTGGTGAAATCTATGTATTATTAGTTACCAATTATTCTAATAATGCAGGTACAATTCAAATTGAACAAACTAATTCAGGCTCAGATGGTGCTGGATCTACGGTTGCTGAAATAGAAGTTAATATAGGAGAGGATGTAGAATTATGCGATTCTGCAAGTTATGAGTTATATGCAGATTCTACTTTTGCAGATTCCTATGAATGGTATTTAAATGGTGAATACTTAGAAGGTGAAAATAACTCAACTTTATCTGTGACTGAAAGTGGTACATACACGGCAGTAGTATACGATAACCAGTGTGATTCTTTTGCTGATGACTCTGTTTCTGTTAATTTTTATGAGTTACCTGTAGCTAGTTTTGATAATGATTCATATGAGGTTTGTCCAAATGCTACTGTTCCTATAGAAATTAAGCTTATTCCTGAATTTGATGATACCACTATTTCTTATGAAATTAATTGGACATATAATAGCGATTTCTTTGCAAATGAAGATTCTTTAACTCTAGACGTGATTGATGCAGGTAATTATGAGTTTACCTTAACTAATAGTGAAACAGGGTGTAGTTATTCGGATAGCATTAATATAACTGAGCTAGAAGCATGTGTTATTCCTCAAGGAATTTCGCCTAATGGTGACGGATATAATGATAATTTTGATCTTAGCAGTTATAATGTAAGTAGTCTGAAAGTATTTAACAGATTGGGGACATTGGTTTACTCAAAAAATAATTACTTAAATGAATGGAAAGGTCAGTCAGATAATGGAAATCTATTACCAGTGGGGACATACTTTTATGTGATGAGCTACGAAGAAGATAAAATAAAAACAGACTGGGTATATTTAAACTACTAAATTATAAATAAGTTCAATTTGTGATTTATTAAAATATACATTAGATTTAGCAATATTATCTTATAATACATTTACCTAAATAATTAGTTGTTAATTACAGGTAATATGTTTAAAATACAATTGAAAAAAAGCATGAAAAAAATTATACTATCTATACTGGTTTTATTTTCCTTTCAATTAGGAAATTCTCAAGTTATTAATGAGCCGTCTAACTGGCCAAATACCGATTGGGTAACCTCAGGTACATATACTGAAGCTGGTTTACTTGCTGACCCTACATTAGCAGATTCCTTCACCTTTGATGATGATGCTGCTGGATCTACATCCGATGATGATGTTGCTTCTGAGTCTCCAGTTATTGATTTAACTGCTGCTTTTGATGCTGGCGAAACTCTGGTATTAATAACAGGAGATTACTCGCATCGAGATATAGGTGGAAGTTTATCTTTAGATTATTGGGATTATGACGCAGGAGTTTGGACTCCAGTTTTAGAATTAGAAAATACTACAAGTAGTGCCTCTGATTATCAAAATTGTGAAAATCAGATTAATTTTGAGGCAGGTTTAGATATAACAACATTTACAGCAACTCAACTTGCGAACTTTAAATACAGAATTTCTTTTGATGATGCCGATGGATGGCTATGGGGGTGGTGTGTGAAAAATGTATCGATCACATCTTCTGATGGATCTGCAGTTCCAGATTGTGATTCCGTTGTTACTTCTCCAGCTGATGGTGAAACAGGTGTGGGTCAAAATCCAACTATAACATGGTCTACTGCTGGTGGGTTTCCTACTGGCTATTATATTTCTGTTGGAACTACTGACGGAGGTGTCGATATTTTAGATAATGTAGATACAGGAGATGTAAATAGCTATGTTCTTTCTGGATTATCTTTTAGTACAACTTATTATGTAACTCTATTAGCATATAATGTTTCTGGATCCGCTACAGGATGTAGTTCGTATAGTTTTAGTACTGTTACTGATCCAAATACATATTTAGATTGTACTGCTGGACCTGTAACAACTAGTTTCTGTTATGATACTGGTTTAGACAACTCTTATTCATTTACTAGTCTAGACGGAAGTCCTATGAACCTTACTATTAACTCCGGTCAAGTAGAAAATGGATGGGATGAATTAATAATTCTTGATTCTGACGGAACAGAACTATATAATGGATATGGTGCTGGAGGTGATGTTTCTGGATTAACTTTCCAATCTTCTGGTGATAATATAACTCTTATTGTTGACGAAGACGGATCTATAAGTTGTGTAAGTAGTGGTTATAGTCCGATAGACTTTACTGTGGCTTGTGCTACTTGTGTGAATCCTATTGCTAGTTATACAATGGTTACTGACTGTCTTAATGGACCTCAGTTCTTTATCGATGTGGACTTAACAGATGTTGGATCAGCTTCTTCAGTTACATTATCTGATAACCAAGGTGGAGAAACACAAACTGCGACTACAACAGGTGTCTTTACTTTTGGACCCTATGATAACAATACAGGTGTTGTTATATCTGTTTCTAATGATGATGACACTAACTGCTCTATAAGTAGTAGTTCTATTACTCAAGAGTTCTGTACTACTACTCTAGTAGATTGTAATTCAGGACCAATAACATTAGACTATTGTTACGATAATAATAATACTACAGATTTTAGCTATACTAGCTCTGACGGTGTTCCCGTTAACTTAACTATCAACTCTGGTAATGTAGAAAATGGATGGGATGAATTTATTGTCTATGATTCGGATGGAGTTACGGAATTAACCCCTGCTCAACCATATTATGGTAATACTGGAGATCTTTCTGGATTAACTTTCCAATCAACAGGAGATACTATATCATTTATAATAACATCAGACGGATCTATAAGTTGTGACTCTGGAAGTATAAATCCAATTAACTATACCGTAGCTTGTGCTACCTGTGTAAACCCAGCAGCAACATATACCGTAATCGATGACTGTGCTAACGGAGATCAATTTTTAATTGATGTAGATGTTACTAGTTTAGGAGATGCTGATTCTTTAACAATTTCAGACAACCAAGGGGGAGATACTCAAAGTGCTACCGCAACAGGCGTTTATACTTTTGGACCTTACCCTTTCTTAACCGATATTGTGATATCAATTGCTAATGATCAAGATGTAAATTGTATTATTAATAGTAATAATATACAACTATTTGCTTGCCCTCCTGCTAATGATAATTGTAGTGGTGCTACAGCTCTAATAGCTAATCCAGATGAGAATTGTACTGAATCGGGCAGTGGAACTTTAGTAGCAGCAACTCCTTCAGCTGAGCCAAATTCATGTGGAGGCTTTGACAATGATGATGTATGGTTTGAATTTACAGCAGTATCAGAAAATCACGCTATTAGTTTATACAATATAACTGGTGACACAACGAATTTATATCATGTTCTTTATCAAGGAAACGATTGTAACAATTTGACTGAAGTTTATTGTAGTGATGCAAATGAAAGTGTAGCTCCAGGACTAACAATTGGTGAAACTTACTCTATAAGAGTTTATTCTAATGGAGATAATGAATTACAAAATTCAACATTTGATATTTGTATTTTTACAGTTCCTCCAGCTATAGTAACAGATACTGAAATATATACTGTTACCGAATTAGTTACAGACGTACTAATTGACTCTGAATGTTCTCAAGCATTTAATGTCACTTACAGTACTGGTTCAGATTTCGGAAGTACAAACGGTATTGGTTATTTTGATGCAAACGGTTCTTCATGGCCATTTGAAAGTGGACTAATTATGACATCTGGAGATGTAGCAAATGCAGTAGGCCCTGAAACAGGTGTATTAGTAGATGGTAGTTATGATTGGCCTGGTGATGCAGATTTAGAATCTGTAATTCCTGGCTTAAATGAAGGTGACACCAACAATGCTTCTATACTTGAATTTGATTTTGTTCCGGTAACTGACTATATGAGTTTTGAATTTATTTTTGCTGCTGAAGAATATGGGACATTCCAGTGTTCATTTACAGATGCATTTGCTTTCTTATTAACTGATTCTCAAGGAGTAACAACAAACCTTGCAATTGTACCTGGTACAAATGATCCTATCTCAGTTTTAACTGTTAGAGACGAACAGTACAATACAAGTTGTGAATCAGTAAATCCAGAATTTTTTAGCAATTATTATGGTCCAGGTGGGCTTCCAGCTTTAACTAGTCCAACTAACTTTTTAGGGCATACAATTCCTATGACAGCTGAAGCTAATGTAATTCCAAATGAAATTTATCACATTAAATTAGTTGTAGCTGATGATGGAGATACAATTTATGATTCTGCCGTATTTATTTCTGCAGGTAGTTTTAATATTGGTGAATTAGACTTGGGAGAAGATATTCTTTTAGAGTCAGGAAATGCCAATTGTGAAGGGGATCAAATCGTATTAGATGCAGGTGGTCTTCCAACAAATTCAACTATTAGCTGGTACATGAATGGAATATTAATAGATGGTGAAAATAGCGTAAATCTTGCTGTTGTTGAAACTGGTAATTACACAGCTAATATAATTATAGACAATACGGATTGTACATTTTCAGATGATATATTAGTTGAGTTTTTCCCTGTACCTGAAGTGACAGCAGCAGACGATAATGTTATAAAATGTGTGAATGAAAATCTTCTACTTGCTGTAGAGGTATCAAATACTAGCCAATTTATCAACCCACTAACGTATATTTGGACATTGGACGGAGTAGATTTACAGACAGGACCCGATGCAACATTCAGTTTGGATGACGTGTCTGCTCAACATGGAGAGTTTACTGTTACTGTATTTGATGACCTTACTTACTGCTTTGGTTCGACTACAATACAAGTTGATTTATATCAAAACAGCTATTGTGTAGACCAACCTCAGGGATTATCTCCCAATGGTGATGGAATTAATGATTGTTTAATATTAGATCACCTAGAAGACAAAGAGGACATATTAAAAGCAGAAGTGTTTAACCGATACGGTACAAAAGTGTACGAATTAAATGATTATATCGATCAATGGTGTGGTACAAATCAGGATGGAGAAATACTTCCTGTAGGAACATATTTTTATATTATATATTTTAACTCAAACAGGGAGCCAATAACGAGTTGGATCTACTTAAATTATTAACAACTCTAATTATACAAAAATGAAAAAACGTTATTTAATACTTTTAATTTTTCTCTATGCATTCTCATCGATTGCTCAACAAGATCCTCAGTATACACAATACATGTATAATATGAATGTCATTAATCCCGCTTACGCTGGATCAAGTAATGGCTTAGGAGTTGGTATCCTTTATAGAAATCAGTGGCAAGGTCTAGATGGAGCTCCAGAAACTAGTACAATAAATATTCATACTCCAGTTGGAAAGAATGTTGGACTAGGGATGTCTGTAATATCTGATCAAATTGGGCCTGTAAATGAGACCAACGCTTATATTGATTTCTCATACACGTTAAATTTAGCAAAAGAAAATAAACTAGCATTTGGATTAAAAGCGGGTGTTACTTCTCATGATATAGGTTTAGTAGATTTGACATTAATAGACTTAAATGATCCGTTCTTTGCAAATGATATAAGTGAAATGACGCCTAATATTGGAGCTGGAGTGTATTTTTATAGACCAAATAAGTATTATGTTTCTGTGTCTATGCCAAATATTTTAAACTCTGTACATTTAGATGCAGATGATTATAACATTGGGTCGGAGACTCAACATTTATTTGCTGCCACAGGTTATGTGTTTGATCTGTCTAATGACTTTAAATTAAAACCACACGCATTTCTTAAGTATACAGCAGAAAGTCCAGCGAGTTTAGATTTAAACGCTAACATATTTATGTATGATATCGTTGAGCTAGGAGTCGGGTATAGGCTAGATGCAGCAATGACTGGGATGATAAATTTTAAAGTTAGTCCAAGTTGTAGAATTGGATATGCGTATGATAGCGTACAATCCGAACTAAACTTTATTGCTAAATCTTCTCACGAAGTATTTATCAATTTCGATTTAAATTTCAATACAAAAGTTTCAAAATCACCAAGATATTTTTAAATAAGCTAAGCTAAAATTATTATGAAAAACATATTTACACTTATTACTTTAACTTTTCTAAGCATTGTTTCTCTAAATGCTCAAGACAACAGTTCAAAAAAAGCTGACAAACAATTCTCTAGGCTTGAATTTGTAAAAGCTTCTGAGAGCTATAAAAAACTAATTGATAAAGGGAATTCTAGTGACTATATTGTAGGGCAACTTGCAGAGTGCTACTATAATATATTTAATACTGTAGAAGCTGAGAAATGGTACGCAACATTAGCCGAAGATAGTACAGATCCAACTATTATTTTTAGATATTCTCAAATGTTAAAAGCAAATGGAAAATACAAACTATCTAATAAGTGGATGCTTAAATTTGTAGAGCTAAGACCAGCTGACAATAGATCTACAACATTTATGAAAGATCCTAACTATTTACCAAAGATTATTTCTAAGGGTAAAAGGTTTAATGTTCAGAATTTAGATATCAACAGCGAGTATTCTGACTTTGGAGGAACTTTAAATAACAATAAATTATATATAACATCCTCTAGAAATACTGTAGGATTATTTGATATTGGCCGTTGGATTACACAGAGAATTAGTTATGGTTGGAATAATGAGCCATACTTAGATGTGTATAGTTTTGATGTTTCAGAAAGTGGAAGCTACATAAATGAAGATTATTTAGACTCAAATATTAATACAAAATATCATGAAGGGTTAGCAAGTTTTGACGCTAATGGTAATATGTATCTTACACGTGAGAGTTTTTATGAAAATGAGTATGTTGAAGATCCAGAATCTAATAATATAACAAGTCTTTTGGGTATATATAAAATAACTAGAGGAGATAAAAATGTTGTTGGTTTAAATATTAATAGTATAGAATACTCAGTAAAAAATCCATCGATAAGTGCTGATGGGAAAACATTATATTTTTCATCAGACATGCCAGGTGGGTTTGGAAATTTTGATATCTATAAAGGAGATATAGATGAAAA
>CASIAX010000011.1:0-26068 GCA_949372955.1 uncultured Flavobacteriaceae bacterium
CTAAATGAAAAGTTTGAAGTTTTTATTAGATACGACAAGCTTACTTCAAATCAAGTAGATGGAAGTGATAATAACTGGAATTATGAAAATGATGGAAATTTAAGCATGGTTGGCATAGAGTATAAAGCGGTTAAGGGAGTTAAATTTTCATTAAACTCTAGAAGTTTTAATTATAAAGATTCAAATATTACAGATTCTTCATTAGTTTATCTAAATGCAGAATTTAAACTTTAAAAAAATAAAAAATGGATAATATTTATTTATTAATGATTGTTGCTTTAGGTGTATTAGCTATAGCAGATTTAGTAGTTGGAGTTAGTAACGATGCTGTGAATTTTTTAAATTCTGCAATTGGCTCTAAAGCTATTTCATTTAGAACTATAATGATAGTAGCTAGTATAGGAATTGCAGTTGGTGCAATATTTTCTAGTGGTATGATGGAAGTTGCCAGAAAAGGTATTTTCAATCCTGGGGAATTTATGTTTAGTGAAATAATGATAATCTTTATGGCTGTTATGATTACAGACATTCTGTTATTAGATTTCTTTAACTCAATCGGTATGCCTACATCGACAACTGTTTCAATTGTTTTTGAATTATTAGGCGCTGCTGTTGCAATGGCATTAATAAAAATTGGTGCTGATAACGGAAGTTTCTCGGATCTTGTAATATATATAAATACCTCGAAAGCAACTCAAATTATATTTGGAATATTGCTCTCGGTCGTCGTCGCCTTTTCCATTGGTGCGATTGTACAATGGGCGTCAAGGTTACTTTTATCCTATGATTTTGAAAATAAGGCAGCATGGGTAAGCGCAATCTTTGGTGGATTAGCTATCACTGCGATATCTTATTTTATTTTAATGAAGGGTATTAAAGGGACACCTTATGCAAAACTTAGTTTTGATATAATTAATGGAATGACAATTAAAGAATTTTTAGAAACGAAGGTGACATCAATAATACTAGTTAGTTCAGTTTTTTGGTCACTATTTGCTTACATATTAATAGCATTTTTTAAAACAAATATTTACAAAATCATTATACTAATTGGTACTTTTGCTTTGGCTCTAGCCTTTGCTGGAAATGATTTAGTGAATTTTATAGGAGTACCCATAGCTGCATGGCAGTCTTATGAAGCATGGCTCGCATCTGGTATTCCTGCAAATGAGTTTAGTATGGAAGTTTTAGCATCTAAAGTTCCTACTCCAAATACTTTATTGTTAGCAGCTGGAATGATAATGGTTCTTACTCTTTGGTTTTCTTCAAAAGCCAAAAGAGTTGTAAAGACATCCATAGACTTATCAAAACAAGGAGATACAAAAGAGAGGTTTAATCCAAACTTTGTTTCTAGATTTTTAGTGAGGTCAGCAAGTAAAGCATCTTTACTTATTGATAAGGTAACTCCAAAACCAATTAATGATTTCATAGAAAAACAATTTAAGGAAAAAACTGTTTTAGCCGCAACAATAAGTGATGAAGACAGGCCAGCATTTGATTTAGTGAGAGCATCTGTGAATTTAATGGTAGCGGGTATTTTAATTTCAATAGCTACTTCATATAAGCTACCACTATCTACTACATACGTAACATTTATGGTAGCAATGGGTACATCTTTAGCGGATAGAGCCTGGGGAAGCGAAAGTGCAGTTTATAGGGTAGCAGGAGTATTAAACGTAATTGGAGGGTGGTTTGGTACTGCCATAGTTGCTTTTACAGCAGCTGGACTAATTGCTTTTTTAATAAATATCTCTGAATTAATGATAGCAGTATTACTTCTTGGTGTTGTAGTGATTGGAGTTAAAAATTATTTAAATGGTAAAAAATCTTCTGATTTGTCAGATGAAGAAACATTATCTTTTGATGAAAGTAGCTCTTTACAAGGAGTAATCTTTGAAAGCTCAAAAAATATTTCTAAAGTAATGAAAAGAGGTGAAAAGGTTTACTCAAGTGCTATAGAGGGTCTTTCAAAACAAGATTTAGATTTACTGAAAAAGAATAAAAAGCAAACAGCTAAGCTTTCTAATGATGTAGATGAGCTTAGAGATAATCTATTTTATTTTATTAAAAACTTAGACGAATCTAGTTTAAATGCAAGTAATTTTTATATTAATCTACTTGGGTATCTTCAAGATATTACACAGTCATTAGAATATATAAATAAGAAGAGCTATAAGCATATTAATAATAATCACAGTAAGTTAAAATTAACTCAAATAAGGGAATTAATTGAAGTAAACTCTAGTATTAGTGAATTATTTATAGAAGTAAATGAATTATATAAAAACAAATCTTTTAATAAAATTAAAACAGTTATTAAGAAAAAAGATGGTATATATAAATTAGTTCAGGATAAAATTTTGGCGCAAGTAGCTAGAACTAGAAATGAAGAAAAGAGTCCAAAAAACACTGCTTTATATTTTGGTATTTTGCAGGAAACTAAGGATTTATTAAATGCTATTATGAATTTATTGTCTGATTATAATGAATCGCATGACTCATCGATTAAGCCAGCAAAAGTAGATAAATAAGTTCTTCTCATATTACAAAAAAAGCCCCTAATTAAATTAGGGGCTTTTTTTTATAGAAAAAATTAATTATTTAGGATCCGCACATTAAACAATCATCCCCTTGTCCATCTTTAGATTGAGCGATTAATTGCTTCATCTCGTCAGGAGTCATAGGCTGTACATCTACATCTTTTGTTTCTGCAAACTTTTTAGCTGTTTTCTCAGCAGTCTTTTTTTTGCTTGCAACAACTTCTGACTTCACCTCTACCTCTACCTTTGGTTCGACAACTTTAGCTTTAGGTTCAGTATCTTTTTTAGTTTCTGTACTTGATTTAGTATCTAATGTGAATTTAATTGCATCTACAGCACTTTTGGTTCTTAAATAATACATCCCTGTCTTTAGTCCGCTTTTCCAAGCATAGAAATGCATAGATGTTAATTTAGCCATGGTAGCTCCTTCTAAAAATAGATTCAACGATTGAGATTGATCGATGAAATAACCTCTTTCTTTAGACATGTCGATTATATCTTTCATACTCAATTCCCAAACAGTTCTATATAACTCCTTAATATCGTCAGGAATTACATCAATATCTTGAACAGAACCATTTGCTCTCATTATTTCTTGCTTTAAACCTTCATCCCATAGTCCGAGGTTTACCAAATCTTCAAGTAAGTGTTTATTAACGATAATAAACTCTCCTGATAAAACACGTCTTGTATAGATATTTGAAGTGTATGGTTCAAAACACTCATTATTACCAAGAATTTGTGAAGTGCTGGCGGTAGGCATTGGAGCTACTAGTAATGAATTTCTAACACCATTTTTAAGGACGTCTTTTCTTAGTTTTTCCCAATTCCAGTTTCCACTTAAATCTTTTTCATTAACGCCCCATAAATTATGTTGAAATTCACCTTTACTAATTGGTGAGCCCTCATAACTTTGGTAAGGGCCGTCTTGTATAGCTTCATCCATTGATGCTTCAACAGCTCCATAATATAGAGTTTCGAAAATATCTTGATTTAATCTCTTCGCTTCTTCTGAGGTAAAAGGAAGTCGTAATTTTATAAAAGTATCCGCTAAACCTTGTACTCCTAATCCGATAGGTCTATGTCTAAAGTTAGAGTTTTCTGCTTCTTTAACTGGATAATAGTTTCTATCAATTACTCTATTTAAATTTTTGGTTACTCTCTTGGTAATTCTGTAAAGTTCTTGGTGATCAAACTTACCATCTTTAATAAACATTGGAAGTGCTATAGAAGCTAGGTTACATACAGCAATTTCGTCTGGAGATGTATATTCTAGAATCTCAGTACATAAGTTTGAAGATCGTATTGTACCTAAGTTTTTCTGATTTGATTTAACATTCGCTGAATCTTTGTAAAGCATATAAGGAGTCCCTGTTTCTATTTGAGACTCTAGTATTTTTTCCCAGAGTTCTCTAGCTTTAATAGTTTTTCTACCTTTACCTTTAGATTCATATTTTAGGTATAATTTATCAAAAGCATCCGCATGTACATCGCATAACCCTGGACATTCATTTGGACACATTAAGGTCCATTCCCCATTCTCTTCAACTCTTTTCATAAATAAATCAGGAACCCACATTGCATAAAATAGATCTCGTGCTCTCATTTCTTCTTTCCCATGATTTTTCTTCAAATCTAAAAAATCAAAAATATCTGCGTGCCAAGGCTCTATATATATTGCAAAACTCCCTTTTCTTTTTCCTCCACCTTGGTCTACATATCTTGCTGTATCGTTAAAAACCTGAAGCATTGGAACGATTCCGTTACTAGTTCCATTAGTTCCAGCAATATAGCTGCCAGTTGCTCTAATATTGTGAATTGATAAACCTATACCACCTGCTGACTGAGATATTTTAGCAGTTTGTTTTAATGTATCATAAATTCCTTCAATACTATCATCTTTCATTGTTAATAAAAAACAAGATGACATTTGAGGTTTTGGTGTACCAGAGTTAAATAGTGTTGGGGTTGCGTGAGTGAAATATTTCTTAGACATTAACTCATAAGTTTCTATTGCTGAATCCAAATCATTTAAATGAATTCCAATTGAAACTCTCATCAACATGTGTTGAGGTCTTTCAGCTATTTCTCCATTTAATTTTAGCAGATAAGATCTTTCTAAAGTTTTAAACCCGAAGTAATCGTAACCAAAATCTCTATTATAAATAATTGTAGAGTCTAACAGCTCTTTATTATCCATAATAACTTTATAAACATCATCTGCTAATAGAGGTGCTTTTTTTCCTGTTCTAGGGTTTACATACTTATGTAGATCCTCCATCACATCACTAAAAGTTTTTTTAGTGTTTTTATGTAAGTTTGATACTGAAATTCGTGCTGCTAATTTAGCAAAGTCAGGATGTGTAGTAGTCATGGTAGCTGCAACTTCTGCCGCTAAGTTATCCAACTCGCTTGTTGTAACTCCATCATATAAGCCTTCAATAACCCTAACCGCGACCTTAATGGGGTCAACAAGTGGATTCAAACCATAGCAAAGCTTTCTAACTCGTGCTGTGATTTTGTCAAACATCATTGGTTCTTTCTTACCGTCTCTCTTGGATACAAACATATAATTGTAATAGTTAGTCTTCTAGAAATATTCTAGAATTAGTTAGTTAGTTAGTTTAATAATTGATAAATGGAATAATTTAACTGATTGTATTAAAAATCAGCATCAAAACTAAATTTATCTTTATCCTCTTCTTTGTTTAATACTCCTGCTTTTTGATATTCAGAAACTCTCTTTTCAAAAAAGTTAGTTTTTCCTTGTAGCGAGATCATATCCATAAAATCAAACGGGTTTGTAGTATTAAACTCTTTTTCACAATCAAGTTCAGACAACAATCTATCCGTTACAAATTCAAGGTACTGTGACATTAATTTGTCATTCATTCCAATAAGACTAATTGGTAAAGATTCCGTAATAAATTCTCTTTCAATATTTAAAGCGTCAAGTAAAATTTCTCTGATTCTAGCTTTTGGCACTTTGTTATTTAAATGATGATTGTGTAAGTGTACTGCAAAATCACAATGTACTCCTTCGTCTCTTGAGATTAATTCATTAGAAAACGTTAGTCCTGGCATTAAACCACGTTTTTTAAGCCAGAAAATAGAGCAAAAAGCACCAGAAAAGAAGATACCCTCAACAGCTGCAAAAGCTATTAATCGCTCAGCAAAACTTGGTGAATCAATCCATTTAAGAGCCCAGTCTGCTTTTTTCTTAATAGCAGGAAAAGTCTCAATAGCATTAAATAGTCCGTCTTTTTCTTTTTCGTCTTTTACATAAGTATCAATAAGTAGTGAATACGTTTCGCTATGAATATTCTCCATCATTATTTGAAAACCATAGAAAAACTTTGCCTCGCTGTATTGTACTTCGTTTACGAAATTCTCAGCTAAATTTTCATTAACAATCCCATCACTTGCAGCAAAAAATGCTAAAATATGTTTAATGAAATACTTTTCATCTTTACTTAATTTATTATTCCAGTCGGTAAGGTCTTGGTGTAAATCGATCTCTTCAGCAGTCCAAAAACTTGCTTCTGATTTTTTATACCATTCCCATATATCGTGGTGTTGAATTGGAAAAATTACAAACCTTGATTTATTTTCTTCCAAAAGTGGTTCTACTGCATTTGACATATTTAATATAATTGTTTAAAAATTAGCGTTAAAATTGATATAACTTGGGACTAACAAATATTCAAAATTTTTCTCGAAAATGAAAGTCATCTTTATTAACATTGTGTACAAGTTTTTAACAAAACAAGTTTTATTTAAAAAAACAAATAAGATAAAAGTTACATTGTAAAATATTGATTAGCAGTACTTTAAGAACAGGTGAAAAAATTGTCTATCAAGAGATAAAAAAATTAAAATTAAAAACATCAAAAAACTTTGAGGTCTATTTTTTAAAATCTTTTGCGGCCAATTCTAATTCTAGGTACCAGTCTTTTCCAAATTTTCTAATCAATGCCTCTTTTACAAATTTATAGACAGGAACTTTAAGTTCTTTTCCCAAAACACATGCGTCGTCACAAATAGCCCATTTATCATAGTTTACAGAAATAAATTCGCTAAAATCTTTGGTTCTAACAGGATACAAATGACATGATATGGGTTTTTTCCAAGTTATAAGTCCTTCGTTATATGCTTTTTCAAAACTACATTGCGCTATTTTATTTTTATCTAATATCAAATAAACACACTCTTTACCATTTACAAGTGGGGTTTCTAAATCGCCTGAATCAGTAGTAATAAATTGTCCTTGTTGATTTATTTCATTAATGGATGTCGGGCTGAGATAACTCTTTACAATTGGATAGAACTTTTTTATTTCATCTAATTCCTTAAGCTCCAAAGGGGCTCCAGCATCACCCTCAACGCAGCAGGCTCCTTTACATGCGCCAAGGTTGCATACAAAGTCATTTTCTATAATTGACTCAGATATTAAAGTATTTTTAATTTGAAACATAAGGCAAATATATAAATAACAAAAAATATAAAAATAATCATTGTAATTATAGATAATTATCTGAAATTTGCAAAAAGAAATTTACTTAAAATGAATTTTAATATTAAAGAAATATTTACAGCATTTATGATTTTGTTTGCTGTTATTGATATAGTAGGAAACATTCCTATAATTATCGATTTAAGAAAAAAAGTTGGGCATATTCAAAGTGAAAAAGCTTCAATAATTGCAGGTGTGATAATGATCTTTTTCTTATTTATAGGAGAGAATATTTTATCTTTAATTGGTATAGATGTTAACTCATTTGCTGTTGCAGGGGCTTTTGTTTTATTTTTTATTGCACTAGAAATGATTTTAGGTATTACCCTTTACAAAGATGAAGAAAGCACAATGTTAACAGCATCTGTTTTTCCTCTAGCTTTCCCATTAATTGCCGGACCTGGAAGTTTAACAACACTACTGTCTATTAAATCAGAGTTTTCAACACCAAATATCATTGTAGCAATTATTGTTAATGTGCTTGTTATTTATTTAGTTTTAAAAACATCTGGTAAAATTGAAAAAATAATAGGAAGTAATGGAATTCAAATAATAAGAAAAGTATTTGGAGTAGTTTTACTAGCTATCGCTGTAAAGCTATTTATGTCTAACATAAAAGAATTAATTTAAGATGATCAAACTAAGCTATGTAATTTCAGTCCTTGCCTTTTTAATTGTAATTTATAACATCACAATTGTAAATTGGGAAGACCCTTTTTCTGGAGATAGTATAATTGCGCTAATCGCTATTATGTGTGGGGTTTGCTGTATCATGATTATGACGATCTTAAGAACTTCAAAAAAAATACAAAAATTAGCAGCTAGAAATTAAGTTATGTCAGGAATATGAGTTAATTCGATTCCAGCTTTTTCTAAAAAATCAAGCCCAGACTTATCTTTATAGGCCTTATTAAACACTACCCTTTTAATTTTAGCTTGATGAATTAATTTACTACACTCCTTACAAGGAGAAAGTGAGATGTAAAGAGTAGCCCCGTCAGATGATTGAGTAGAAGAAGCGATTTTAGTTATAGCGTTAGCTTCGGCATGTAAAACATACCATTTTGTATAACCATCTTCATCTTCACAATAATTTTCTAAACCAGATGGGGTGCCATTATAACCATCTGATATTATCATGTTATTTTTAACAATAAGCGCTCCAACTTTTTTGCGCTCACAGTAAGAGAGTTTTCCCCATTCTGCAGCCATTTTTAAGTAAGCTATATCGTATTTAAGTTTTTTTTCCAAGGAATGATTTAATTTATATTAAACTTAATACTTTTCGATTCAAAAGATTCTAAACCAGCTTTAAGAAAGGACAAATAATCTTCTTCACTTGGAGTGTATCCAACTGGAGAGGCTATAATTTCATTCCCTTCAGGATTTAAAAGTACGTAGTAAGGTTGAGAATTAGTTTGAAAAAATTCAGTTTGAAAGTGAGCCCATTTATGGCCGTAATTCTTTAATTTCCTAAATCCATCTCCTGTACTTCTTTTTACTAACACCTGCTCTTCTTTGGGAAGTGTTTTTTTATCATCTACGTATAGTGATATCAATACATATTCATTTCTTATAATTTTATCTATACTACTCAAGGGCCATATGTGTTCTTCCATTTTTCTACAATTAACACACGCAAAACCGGTAAAATCTAATAAGATTGGTTTGTTCACTTTTTTAGCATGTTCAATTCCTGATTTTAGATCTTTAAAGCAGTCTAAATTATTAGGGCAGTCGTTTGGGTACAAAAAACTATACCCCACAGGAGGCGCTAATCCACTAAGTAGAGACAACGGTTTAAATGTGGATGTTTCACTATTGTAAGTAAAACCTGAGGCCAGATATATAGAAAAAGAAAAGGCCAAAACAATACTGCAAATTCTAACAAAAGAAAACTTACCTACTTTTTGATCGTGTGGGAATTTAATTAAACCAAGTAAATAAAGTGTCAAACATGCAGAAATCACAAACCATAAAAACAAGAAAACTTCAATTTTTAATAGATTCCAATGAGCTACTAAATCTGCATTGGATAAGAATTTAAGGGCAAGAGCAAGCTCAACAAAACCTAACACAACTTTAATTGTATTTAACCAAGATCCGGATTTAGGTAAATTGCTTAATACTTTAGGGAACATTGCAAATAATGCAAACGGTAAACCTAGAGCAACTCCAAAACCACCCATTCCCGCGGTCAGCTGCCACGCTCCTCCATCACTAGTTATAGAACTAGCGAGCAAAGATCCTAGAATTGGACCTGTACAAGAAAAAGAAACAACAGCAAGGGTTAGGGCCATAAAAAACACTCCTAATACTCCTCCAAATGTTTCTCCTTTAGTGGAGTTATTTACCCAGCTTGAGGGAAGTGTTAATTCATAATATCCAAAAAATGAAAATGCAAAAAATATAAATATTAAAAAGAAAATAATATTTAAAGTAACGTTAGTTGATATTTCGTTTAGAATATCTGGATTTACAGAGTCTAGCAAATGAAAAGGGACACTTAAAAGTAGGTATACTAAAACAATAAAGAATCCATAAAGCAAAGCACTGTAGACTCCTTTTTTGTTGTTTTGCTTAGTAAAAAAACTAACCGTTAGAGGAATCATTGGAAAAACACAAGGGGTCAATAAAGCTAATAAACCTCCTATAAAACCTAGTCCAAAAATACTAAATAAGGTCTTGTTGTTTTTTGGTGTCGATGCAGAAACCTCAGATTCAGATTTGTTTTTGTAAGCAATTACCTCTTCTGGCTTGTAGCCATATAATAAGATGTTTGAGTCTTCTAATAATTCAAGACTTGAATTGTTGTTTTCATTAGACTTAGTTGATACAACAGAACTTCCTAATTCAAACAGGAAATCAATATCGGTAGGAGGCAAACATCTAGTGTCGTCACAAGTCATAAAAGTTAAATAACCAGAGATAGGGGAAGCATCAGCAATTACGTTTACTTTTTGAGTGAATTTTGCTTTGGAATAAAATTTTGATACAATCATTTCAAACACAGGGTCCTGTTCGGTAACCTTGTTCGTTTGATCTTCAACAACATCACCTATTAATTCAACATTTGTATTTTTATCAAATTCAAAAGAAGTAGGAATAGGGCCAAAACCATCAATGTATTGAGAGTAAACAGACCATTTGTAATCTATGTTAGCCGTGAATATAAGGTCGTATTCAGTTTCTGATATTTTAACAGTTTCGAATTCCCAAGTTACAGGCTCTAATATTTGATCGCCAATAATATCTGATTTAGCAATATTAGTTACGGCAGAAGAAGTTACAGTACCAAAGCACAAAAAAGTAAATAATAAAAATATGTTTTTATATAAAAATCTCATGTAATTTTTTGTAATTGAATACAAATAAATGTAAAATATATTGACTAACTCTTAATAAAGATATAAATAATCAAAAAAGCAGCTGCCTTTTAGTTTTAGATTTCCATTTGGCTTGGTATTTATTATCTACAAAAAACACATTTAGATCTGACTGATATTTTTTGTCTACAAAGAAAATTTTAAAATCTGCTTGATAATTTTGTTCTGTAAAATACCATAAACCAGAATTTCCCTTTGCTTCGTACTTGTTTTTTAATTTGTAAACCAATAAATCTGCTTGGTATTCATAGTCAACTACATGGACCTTAATGTCTGACTGATACGAATAATCAACAGAGTAAAAAGTTTGAGAAAATAATGTAAAGGAGGAGCTTAAAAATAGTATTATGGATAGTCTCATACCTAAATATAATAAATAAAAATTATTTATTATTAACCCAATTTAATGTTGCCTCGACTGCTATATGACTCGGCACATAATGAGCTTCTTCGACAACTACATGTCTTTTATTCTCTTTATCTAAATTTAAAAGATTGTAAAGTGGTAATTGTGAGGACTGATATGGAAAAAAGTAATCATACCTTCCATTAAGTAGCAGTGTAGGCATTTTTATCCTTGCAGCATATTTTTCGGGCTGTATTTCTTCTCTCACATCATCTAATGAAATCCCACCAACAGCTAAAACACCAGTTTTAAACCTGTCTTCGATTGCCAGTATATTAACGCCCATTTGTCCACCCCAACTTACACCAAAGTAATGGGGTTCGTAGCCATTTTTGATAGCGTAATCTACAGCATATCTAACTTCTTTAACCCAAGTAATAAAGTGATCTCTATAATTCATAGATCGATTCCCAATGTCTGTTTTAAGATCATCTTGCCGTGAATAAGTACTTAAATATTCTGGGTAAATTATATCAATACCAGCTTGTAAGAAATCATCAAAATAGTCAGGGTAAACTAATTTGTCTCTGTAAAGAGAGCTTGATCCCGGAAAATATATTAAAGCTATTTTAGATTTTATATCAGGGTTTGCCTGTAGATTGTGAATTGGTAATATGGTATTATCATAAATAATATCAGAAGAGAGACAAAAATAATCTCGGTCAGCTACTTTTGTAACTTCTAAATCTTTGAAACTAATACTTTCTTTATCATACATATACAAACTTTTAATCAGTTTCCATTCCTTTTCTGAAGTTTGAAAATTTTCATAAAAATTTCTTAAATTTTCTCGTTTATAAAAAATCTCCCCCGAGTTATCCGCTTCTAATTTTTTTACAAGTCTAACCCCGTTGTATGAAGATCTATCCCAAGCATTTTGGGAAAACCAATCAAAGGGAACGTAAGAATCATCGGCATAAGACCCTCCAAGAATACCTTTCGAGTAATCATCTTTGAAGCTATTACTAACCCACTCTCTAACATTACCCGCCATATCATATATCCCATTATAATTTACAGAGTTGGATTCAATTCTTGAATTAGTATAGTTGTAGGTATTAATGTTAGCGTTCTCTAAAGCTTTGTTAGGCTTATATCTGTTAAATGCATAAAACCATTCCGCTAAACTCGGTAGTGACTTCCCTTTAAATTTAGCAAAAGCATAAGCTTCATACCAAGAAATACCAGTAACGGGGTATAAGTCTTTACCTCTCTCATAGTTTCCTTGACGCCAATCTTTTGGTGAAGGAAAATTTGATCTATCAACAAAACTTGTTTTAACTTGATCAAAAGAAATTGAAATTCCTTCATGCATTAAATCAGAAGGCCAGTACTCTTTAAGGTAATAGCCATTTGAATCAACAAATTCTTTGTATTCTTTATTAGAGACTTCATATTTATCGATATAGAATGGCTTAACCACTAAGTTTTCATAAGATTTAGAATAATTTGTGTTTCCAAGGAATAATTCCATTTCAGGAAAGTACACCCCTTCTTCATCAGTTTTATTGTCCAGTGAAATGTTCATCCGACTTAGATTAGAAACTCTAGAGAAAAAACTAAAGGTTTCTTTTCCTTCTTGCTCTAACTTTATTTGATTATTAGTGTTACTGATTATTGATGAAAACAAAATAGAAGAATCATTAATCTTATCTAAATAAACCCATTCATTCCAATCTGTGGTTCGCCAATAAATATCATATTCTCTTAAATTAGAACTAATTATGATAGTATCATTGACAAGTAAGTCATCATAAAGGATGTTGTTTATTTTGGCATATTCACTTAACATTAATTTTTTATTGTCAGCTGAAGATGTGTCAATTATATTTATGTATGGAATACCAAGAATTAAAATAAATATAAATAAGATAGAATATATTAAATACGAAAAGCTTGTCTTATTTTGAATAACTGAAATAATAGCACTTCTGAACTGCCTAATTAATTTTACATTATTTAGGGATGCATTAGGACTGTACCCAAACTCATCTTTAAAAGATTTTGAGAAATAGGAAAGGGAAGAAAACCCTGAATCATAGGCGATTTCTGAGACATTTTTATCTCCTTTTTTTAATAACTCTTGCGCGTAATCTAGTCGGTAAAACCTTATATAATTAGATAAAGATCTTTGCGTTTTGGATTTAATAGCATCACGAGCAGTCTTTTTATCAAGACCTGTATTATCTAATAATTGAGAGGTTGAATACTTACTATCTTTGAAGTTTATTTGGATGTCATTTAAGACAGTTTCATAATTATTTTTCATATGATTTTGGGGGAGTTAAAAAAAACTCTCACACAAAGTTTAATCAATGTATGAGAGAGTAAATATTACATGTCTGCAACAGGTGAACTTAAATCAGGTAACCATCTCCATATTTCGGAATAATTTCCCCACATTTCAAGGCTACTGTCAAAGAGCGCTTGATCGGTATCAAACGAATTTGCACCAAACATTTCGTTATAAGCATCGATAACTTTAGGCCATGATTCTTGTTCTCCGTCGAAACCAGAATAATCAGTGTGAGAATAAAAAACAATTACATGTCCTGAATTACCTCCGATAGTAGTTGTCCATACGTTTAAGGACATTTCTTGGTTAGATGCCGCAGCAGCTTTTGCAACATTATTTCTGAACTTCCAAAAGTGTGCTCCTTTGTCTCTTTTGACATTATAATGCAAAACTTTAGAAACTCTATTTGTTCCTCTACTTACATTATCAAAACTAGCTTTTTCATTAAAACTGATATATTCCGTACCACCAACACTATTTATTAATGGAGAAACATTTTCATTCCAATATTTGTAACCTTCCGAATCATATCCATCTAAAGAAGCCATAGTCGGTCCAACTCCAAATCTAATTAGCTG
Organism: uncultured Flavobacteriaceae bacterium; assembly: GCA_949372955.1. GTDB lineage: Bacteria > Bacteroidota > Bacteroidia > Flavobacteriales > Flavobacteriaceae > SGZJ01. The sequence goes on from CASIAX010000011.1 coordinate 13,720, forward strand.
TTGTGCTCTCTCTCCTGCTTCAACTTGAAAAGTATAAATAAGCTCACCATCGGCTTTGCTGTTATATTTTTTTGTTTTTTTCGCTATAGAGGTTTTTGCATTTTGCATCTCCCCTTTATTAACTTTATAATAAGACAACCACCCTTCTTGGCTATTGGCACTAAAACATAGAGTTAATGCTAGAATAAATAAAATTGATTTTTTCATTTGTTTGTTTTTGTTTTTAGTTATTAGTAATTAGTAATTAATTTAACAAATTACTAATTATACTAATAATACAAATTATAAAATTGTTTTAACTATTAGAAATAACATTTTAATCTACTGATAAAATCAAAAAGTAAGAACTCCATTTGGTTGATAAATATAATTAAAAGTATAGAACCTAGATGAATGAACTGCTGAGTCTGGGTCGCTAGGTGCATTTTGATAATAACTTAGTATCTCAACTTTTGCGTAAAAATTATCATGGGTTCTAAACACCAATACTTTTCCTGGAATTGGTGTGATTAAATATTTAGGGTCTCCGGAGTAGTTATACCAGCCATTATCACTTCCTGTTGCTATAGCATAACCAGAACTAGAGTCTGTAATTAGTAAATCAGGATCTACTTCATTAACAGATTCAAAAGTTCCATTTACAATATATGCTGCAGCTTGACCAGATCTGTTTGGCTCATCAATAGTTCCTAAAGATACTCCACCATTTACTATTATTGATGTTCCTCTAAATGCTATATCCCAATCTGTGTAGCTTCCAGTTTGTTGACCAGTAGCAAAATCGAATTTTTTAAATTCTCCAGAAATCGGCTGACCTTGACCTCCGGATTGAGGCGCGTATAAGTTAGAAATAGTTATAGAACCGATATCGCTAAACGGCGGATCAGTTGTTTTTTCGCAAGAGTAAAATCCAGTTAATAGAATTAATAATATAAATAGTTTAATTGTTTTCATAATTTGATGTTTAAAATTGAATATTAAGTTTTGTGTATATAATTCTACCAGAAATATTACTGATATTTTGAGTGTCTGTGAAATTTAATAGGTTATCTACCCCAATAGATATATTGTAATTTTTATTTAGTTTTTTATTGATTGTAGAATCAACAATAATGTAACTATTAACAAAAGTGTCAAAACTGTCTAAATAACCATTTCCGTTTTCATCCAGTAAACCATACTTGCTTCTATATGTGAGTCTGATATTAGAGTCAATATTTGAATTTGGACTTTTATAATATAGTTTTAAGTTAGCAGTATGTCTTGACCTATTAAATAGTCCGAAATAATCATTTTTATTTAATTCAAATGATGTAGATGAAGGGTTTTCTCGAGCAAACACTTCTCCATTTTCAAAGGAATTAACCGCTTCTTTATCAAATGCATATAGTAGCTGATAGCCAGTTGATAATTTAAAATAATTACTTGGCTTCCAATTCATATTAAACTCTAAGCCTTGAGTGTAAACTTCATTTATGTTAAAATAACTAAATACATTTTGTCCATTAGTTTTATTAGCAATGACTCTTGTGTCAATTAAGTTTTTAATTGAGTTTCTGAAAAAGTTGAATTCAATTTTCAATTTAGAATTAAGATAATAGTCAGACCCAAGGTTAATACCAATGGAACTTTCGGGCTTTATGTTTTTTTCAAATTCTGAAACTGGAACAATAATGTTAGCTATCTGTCCCTGCTGTTGCAAAATAGGGATTGCTGTACTTACTGCATTATATCCAAGCACAGTGTATCCAATAGTTGCGTTGGTGAAATCAAAATAAAGCTGCCTAAAATCAGGAACTTTAAAACCGTAACCAAGTGATCCTTTTATAGATAATTGGTTATTAAGTTTATGTCTAAAAGCAACTTTTGGGCTCAATTGTGATTCATACTCACTATGACTATCAAAGCGAGCTCCAATAATAATGTTTAGATTATCATTTGGTTTTACATCGTGCTGAACAAAAATATATGGTGAGTTAAAAATTGGATTTAGGGTAAAGTAAGATCGGTCTAAAGTTTCATGCTTTAAGCCCAAGCCCAAAACAAATATACTGTTTGAGGAAAATGTGTACGTAGTCATAATTTCCGGCTTAAGTAAAAGTTGGTCATAAAACCCTTCACTAAATCTTATTCCATTAATATCATCAAGAAATTCATTCGCTTTGTATCTAGTTGCATAGAACTCAAAATGTATTTTAAAATTGTTTTTATAAATATGATTCAGATGCAATTGAGTATTCCATTCCCTTATATTACTCTTCCCATTTAATATTTCTGAAGCTACATAATCTTGATTTTGAGAATAGTATTTAGCTGAAAAATAAAGGTCTGTGTTTTCTGATAAATCATAAGTTAATTTTGATCTTATCGTATAATTAGAAAAGGGTTCAACCGTATTTAAAACCTCGCTTTCACTTAAGTTATACCCACTACTACTTAAACTATTAATGTAAGTGGTAATCCCAAATTTATTTTTTTTATAGTTTAAAGAAGTGCCTATATCATTAGTCTTATGAGTCGCGGTCTTATAGTTTAAATCACCACTAAAACCATCTATTGGAGTATTTGTAATAATATTAATAACTCCAGCTAAGGCTGCACTACCATAAAGACTAGACGAAGCCCCTTTGACTATATCAATTTGCTTAATGTTTCCAAGGCTAAATCGTTTCAGATCTAAAGTTCCTGACAAACGACCTATTACAGGAGCTCCATCAATTAGAATTAAAGTATACTGAGAATCCAGTCCTTGCATCTGAATACCATCACCCCCTCCAAAATCAGAAACGGTAATTAATCCGGTTTGTTCATTTAAAATATCATTTAGTCGTAATGAGTTAGTTGATTTTATTTCTGTTTCTGTAATAATTTGTGCCGGAAATGGTAATGATGATGATGTTCTTGGGGTTCTTGTTGCTGTAACTAATATTTGATCTAAAAAATTAGTTGAAACAGTATCAAGTGTAATGCTAACTTTTTCTTGAGAGAAACTAATATTTACAAAAAATATTAAAAAATAAATACAAAAATAATTTTTATTTAGAATCATTCTTAATTAAATTTGCAGTAAATATATAAATTATATTGACTTTATCTAATTAATAATATTTAAAATACAATGATGAAAAAAATTATACTAATACCAATATTGATTTTAGCATTTAGTTTTTCGGCAGAAAGTCAAAACAAGAAAAAACAAGATAAAGAGGCTATTAAAAAAATGTGTGGATGCTTTGAGGTTGAGTTTAATTTTGCTGAAACTTTTAAATATTCGAAAGATTCCAACTATGTACCATCTAAAAATAAAACAACGGGAGGTTTAGAATGGGCTCAACTAGTTGAAGATGATAAAAATAAAATTTCAATTCAACATATATTGCTTGTTGGACCTGAATCTTCACCTTATATAATGAAGCATTGGAAGCAAGATTGGATTTATGAGAATAGATATTTTTACATGTATAACGGAAATAACACATGGAAATATGAAACAAAAGAAAAAGAAAGTGTAAAAAGACAATGGACGCAAAAAGTATATCAGGTTGATGACAGTCCTAGATATGAGGGGTCTTCATCTTGGGTTCACGTAGATGGAAAAAGCTACTGGGAAAACACTACTGATGCCCCCTTACCGAGAAGAGAGTATAGTCAAAGAAATGATTACAATATAACTGTTAGAGGAAACAGACAAGAAATTACTAAAAATGGATGGGTGCATGATCAGGATAATAGTAAAATTATCAGAGAAGATGATAAAAAAGACATTCTTGTAGCTAAAGAAAAAGGGTATAACTTTTACAAAAAAGTAGACGACAGTAAATGTATAGCCGCAGCTAATTGGTGGATTAAAAATTATTCTAAATGGGAGTCCATAAGAAGTAAATGGAATGAAATATATTCAAGAAAATCGAATTTAAAACTACATTCTAAGGTAGACGGTAAACCCTTATATAGTTATTTATTTGATGATGCAATAATTGATAAAGAGATAATAAATAAAACAATTGAATCCTTTATAAATAAGATTAAATGACGGGCTTATTAATTCTAATACTTATAATAATTTATTTTACAATTATAATTCAAAGAATAAAAAAGTTAAAAAAACAGATGTCTTTTGAAAATAAATTCAGGAAGAACGAAAGTGAATTTGTTATTTTAAATTTAAACGAAATAGACTTTGATATAGTTTATAATTAATCTTTTGTCTATTAATTTTAATGTGGCACGATGTTTGACTAAATACGTGAAACAAACATCATGAAAAAAATTACTTTTTTATTATTTTTTACACTTAATTTTTTAACTGCTCAAACAACTTACAATTTTGATTGGAGTTATGGAACTCCAGATCAACAAATTGAAATTGAAGTTGGAGATACCGTTAATTGGACATGGACAGGGGGAGGAAGTCACAACCTAATAGTTACATCTGGAGTAGAGACCTTCGATAGTGGTTACCACACAGCTGGTTTTGAATTCTCACACACCTTCAATGAAGTTGGTGTAACAGACTATACTTGTACACCTCATGATGATATGTATGGTACAGTTACCGTTAGTTCTTCAACGATGTCTTTATCTGAGAACAACAACTTAAATGTTAGGATATTCCCTAACCCTGTAACTAGTAATTTTATTACAATAAAAACAGTAACAATTGGATTAAAAAATATTAAATTATATGATATTAATAGTAGAGTAGTTTTAAACACTTCTATTGATTCAGAAATTTTAAATATTGACAATGTAAGTCCAGGAGTTTACTTTATTCAAGTAACTATTAATGGGCAAAGCGAAATATCTAAATTAATCGTTAGATAAAGCAATTCAACACTTTTATAGAAGTAGTCTGAAATGTTTTATATATTTACTTTAATGAAAGCTAGGTTTATACTTTTTTTCCTTTTTTATGTTTCTTTAATTAGTGCTCAAAAATATGCTACACGATCTGGGCAAACTTCTTTTATAGGAAGCGAAAAAACCTTTGAACAGATCAAAGCTATTAATAAAGTTTCTACTGCTATTGTTGACTCTTCTAATGGGAATATTGCGATACTACTTTTTGTTAGTGCTTTTAAGTTTGAAATTGCGTTAATGGAAGAGCATTTTAATGAAAATTACATGGAATCCAGCAAATATCCAAAAGCAACTTTTGTTGGAAATATTCAAGAGTTCAAATATGAAGAATTAACCAATACTGAAAACAATTATAATATTGTTGGTGTACTTGCGATAAGAGGTATAGAGAAGAGCGTCACTATAAGCGGTCGAATACAAAAGACTGAGCAAGGGATTTCATTAAAGACAAATTTTATTGTCCTAACAGAGGATTATAATATTAAAATTCCTAAAGTTGTAAGAAATAAAATATCTAAAAAAATTAATATTAAAGCAGAATATGAGCTTATTGAAAAAATATAAACTAGCATTAATAATAGTCTGTCTCTTGTTAGTGGGTGGATTTTCTTTAACTAGTTATATTTATCAAAATGAAGAGCCTATGTCTGAAAAAAGTATTTCCTTTAATGGTAATGTTTCTGGTTTTATTAAAGCCAGTTTAAACGAAAGATCAGTAGTGGTTTTAAAAGCTAGAGTTACCTCTGTAAGATTGGGTGGTGTTCAGCTAGAGAGAGTTGTAAGTATTCAATATAACGAAAACGAAAACTTGAATTTTAAGAACATAAATGTTGGAGATATTATTGTTATAAAAGGAGGCTATCTGGGCTATGATGATCTATTTGAAGAGTATAAATTAATCAATTGCATAATATTAAAAGATGAATAAATTAAATTATTTTATTGTTGTTTTCTTTTTTAGCTCTTTTATCTTTTGTCAAAATGATTTATTGAACGAAATAAGCAAAGAAACAAGTTATAAGAATACTTTTGAGTTACCAGCTTTCAAAGCAATGAAAATTGTTAATAATCAATCTACAAAGTTGGCAGAAAAAAAAGATTTATATCTTTACGTAGCTCACAGGTTTGGGTCGATAAAAGGAGGGCTTAATTCTTTATTTGGACTGGATTATGCAAACACCAAAATAGAAATATTATATGGTCTTTTAAATAATGTACAAGTGGGTTTTAGTAGGGAGTCTTTCAAACAAACTTACAACTTGCACGTTAAATACGGAATAAAAAAACAAACTGAAAAATTTCCTGTCTCCATAGTTGGATACAACAGTATTAATCTAGATACCTCACTGGATGAGGTACTCTATCCAAATCTAGATTTCAAAGAAAGGTATGTTTATATTTCCCAGTTACTGATTTCTAGACGTTTTAGTGAGAGGTTTTCTTTACAGGTTGCCCCTTCACTAGTAAAACATAATTTTTTGACAACACAATCAAAAACAGATTATAATTATATTTTAAATTCTGGTGGTAGAATAAAAATATCGAAAAGAAGCTCCTTCAATATTGATTATTCTCATCACTTAAATAGACTAAGTAATTCTACTGAAAAAAACGTTTTAAGTTTAGGTATTGATATGGAAACTGGTGGACATGTTTTTCAGTTACTATTTTCAAATACCCAAGCCTCTGATGAGGCCGGAGTACTAACTTCTGCGGAAGGGGATTGGCTAAAAGGAGATATATTTTTTGGATTTAATATTTTAAGAGTATTTTAAAAAACTATATGATGAAATCAAGAAGAAAATTTTTAAAAGAAGTTTGCCCAACAGTAGCATTTGCATTTTTTGGACTGTCTTTTTTAGAAGCGTGCTCTACCGATGAGGCCGAAATAAACATTCCTACAGTAGATAATGAACTTGGGTTTTTTCAGCTAGAAAATGTTTATACTATAGACCTAAACAACTCAAATTTTAGCTCTTTAGAGACTATTGGCGGCTGGATGAATGGGTATTCTTTAGGTTTACAAATGCTTTTTTTAAGAACAGCAAATGACACTATTCTAGCTTACAGTAATTCTTGTCCACACCAAGGGTCAAGAAATCTATGGGAATTAAATGGAAATAGCTTTAGATGTAATAACCACGGAATCTCTTATTCTACTAGCGATTGTTCCGGTGGATCTGGAGCACTGAGCTGTTATACTTCATTAATTGAAGGATCCTCCTTAATTGTTACTACATAAAATTGGGGTAGTCTAAGGTTGGTTGAAAAATACATGTCAAGGACAGAGTACAGATAGACAAAGACTTACCTGAAAATAAATGAGGGGTTTCTCTAATAAATTAGAGTTGTCCCGTTTAGTAGCCCCGAAAGGAATCGAACCTTTATCTAAAGTTTAGGAAACTTCTATTCTATCCATTAAACTACGGGGCTAAAGAAAGATATTATTAAATGCCGGCAAAGTACTAATAATCTTATGTACTTTTATAAAAATTTAAGAGTAATCCTATGGAAGAGAGTAAAAAGCATTGGGAAAACATTTATGAAACGAAAGAGATAAATGGAGTTAGCTGGTTCCAAGAAAATCCATCAACTTCACTTTCTTTGATTGAGGGTTCTAATATTAAAAAAGATATAGAAATAATTGATATTGGATGTGGAAAAAGTTATCTAATTGATAACCTATTGAAAAATAAATTTTCTGACGTAAGCATATTAGATATTTCAAATAATGCACTAAAAGAAGTTAAGAAAAGAACAAGCAAATATACAAATAAAGGTAATTTATATAATAGTAATATACTTGATTTTAATTCTGACAAAAGATTTGATATCTGGCACGACAGGGCTGTTTTTCATTTTTTAACAACAGAGAAAGAAGTAAGAAATTATATAAGAATTTCAGAAAATCACATAAGAAAAGGAGGTGCGTTAATTATTGGAACATTTTCAGAAAATGGACCACTTAAATGTAGCGGATTAGAGATAAGCAGGTATTCAGTAGAGGATTTAAAACTGCTATTTTCTGAAAGCTTTGAACTAGTAGAATATTTAAACACCAATCACACTACCCCTTTTGAAACAATACAAAACTTTAATTTTTGCAGATTTAAAAAACTAAATTAATTTACTTAACTATTAGTTTTTTAACTGATTTTGAATTGTTAGTTGCGATATTCACAAAGTAAACTCCACTGCTAAGGCTAGTTATTTCAATATTAATTTTATAGTCACCTTCTAAAACTTTATCACCGGAGACATTATAAATAACGAAAGATATAGTTTCAATTGAAGATGATATACTGAATGAATCTTTTGCCGGATTAGGATATAGAAAGGAGTTAATATCCTCATTATTATTAAGACCCAAATTATTATTCATAACGTGATCAAAGAATAACCACGCCTCTAGAGAAGCATCAATATCCATGTTAGATCCTTGCGACCCAGGCCAATCATGACCTCCACCATAAACCGTATAAAGCCAAACTTCATTATTGTTTTCTGCTCCAAAGTTTTTCTCACTAACAACATAGCTGCCATCAGTAGTATTAGTGTTAGGTAAATCTTCTGTGGAAAATTCAGTACAATTATTTAGCTCAGCCCAATAATCTATTGTGGCAGGAATACTTGGATACACTCCCCAACCACCTGAAGATGTTGGGTCACCTTCATAATACGTTACATTATCATCTACTCCATGTATTTCAAAAAGTGATATTAAATTAGTTGGGTTACAAGTATTTAATATATTTTGTAACATCAATCCTGCAACTGGTGCGACAGCACTAAAAGTCTCCGTGGCTTCACAGGCTAACATGTAACACATATCTGCTCCATTAGACATGCCTGTTGCAAATATTTTGTCTGCGCTTAAGTTATTTGAAGTCTGTAAAAAAGATGCAAGCTCTTTTAAAAAATCTACATCATCAATAGTTTCGTTGGTGTGAAAATCATATCCAACATTCCAAAATCTATTGTCTGAATCATCCTCAGTTCCTCTCGGATAGCAAACAGCAAAACCATACACATCAGCTATATCATTCATATTAGAATAATTACGAATATTTTCTGCGTCTCCGCTATAGCCATGCATAACAAAAACTAGTGGAGAGTTCCCTGCTAACCCTTCAGGTTCATAATAAATATAATCCCTCTCAATTCCTTGATGTGTAAAGCTAGTATAGGTTGATGCAGGAGGTGTATCAGATTCAATAAGCTCAAAATCAAAACTTGAATTAGACCAAAAATTATCCCACGCTATATAGTAAGTAACGCCTGCAACTGCCTCAAAAGTAGCTGTGGACAAAAAGCCGTTATTTAAACTTCCACCATCATCATCACCAACTACACAAGTCAAATTATCACAAGCTCCTTCATACACATGAAGTCTAGTATCGTCGTTTTGGTTAGAACCCAAGTCAGATGTAACTGTAAGATATATATTTTGATTAGTGGAATAAGAAAACCATTGAAGATCTCCATTATCTTCATCTAACTCTGTACAGTTATATGAAAAGGAATCTCCTGTTATGGTATCTACAAAATAAGATCCGGCACTGATTTCAATTGAATTCACACAAGAATCTCCATTTTGAGCATTTAAAGAGTACGTTACAATAAAATAAAAAACAAAAAATTGAAAGTATCTCATACTATATTTTTTAAATCAACTTTTTGTGATTTCAATTAACATATCTCTAGCGGTCATAAACTTTACTTTATGGACTGAATTCTTAACTAAATTATTGTCAATTCGATTTTCAAGATACTCAATAAGTTCTTTTGCGGTGGAGTCTAAGTTCATCCTATAAATCTATTAAATAATTAGTAATAACTTTCATTATATTTAATAAAAAATAATTTGCTGAACCCCGAAACTTTTGAACTAATTAATTACTATTGGATAGCTATAGCCGTTATAATTTTTCTTGTTTTAGTAATCTTTAAGATTAAAACTCCATACGGAAGACATGCAAATAAAAATTGGGGTATTATGATTCCAAATAAGTGGGGGTGGTTTATAATGGAGTTACCAGCATTTATAATTATGCCAATAGTTACATTGTATGGTCCAAGCGAAAAAGGAACATTAACTTATTTACTTATTTTATTATGGCTCACACACTATTTTAATAGAACATTCATATTTCCTTTTAAAATAAAAACTGATAACAAAAAGATGCCTTTATTAATTGCTGGGAGTGCTATACTATTTAATTCCGTAAATGGATTTTTAAATGGGTACTACCTCGGCTATTTAAACGCGGAGATATCGTCTGTGATTTCATTAAATGTAATGATTGGTCTAGTTGTTTTTTTTACTGGAATGCATATTAACAAAGTTGCAGACAAGCATTTAATATCTTTAAGAACAAGCAATGAAAGTTATCAAATTCCGTACGGAGGTTTGTTTAAATATATTTCTTGTCCAAACCATTTTGGTGAGGTAGTAGAATGGATTGGGTTTATGATAATAGCTTGTAATTTACCGTCAATTACTTTTGCTATCTGGACATTTTGTAATTTAAGTCCAAGATCGCTTAATCATCATAAGTGGTACAAAGAAAAATTTGATAATTACCCTAAAAAGAGAAAAGCTATTTTACCTTATATGTTATAAGTGTTAGCTTACTTTTTAAATATCTTAAATGTAGAGTTATTAACTTTTATAAAATATATACCAGCGCTATAAGAACTCATATCCAACTTATTTTCAGAACTAGTACTGTAGATTTTTTTTCCTAGTATGCTATAAATATCAATATTTTTTATAGTTGTGTCAGATGACTGAATATATAAATAATCTTCAACAGGATTTGGATAAAGTTTAAAACTCTCATTAGAAACGCTATCTAACCCAAGTGAAATTGGTGATCCAAAAGAAATGTTATCAAAATAATAAACAGTTTGGTCATCTCCTGCAGAGCCAAAATTAAAGAACAATGAAGCCATACTAAATGGATAGTTTTCATTTAGAGCTGCTGTTCCTGTCGCCTCATTATTAAAATCAAATTCTAAGATTTCCCAAGCATCGACAACTGTTGTATATGCCTCTGTTTCTACAGATTGTGTTGGGTCGTTATTGTTTTCAATTTTCAATCTAACTGGAATTCCAGTATTTGAACTTCCAGTCACATAAACATGTACATACATGTTAGAATTAGAAGATGAAACAGGGATATTTGATACAAAACCACTCTCATTACTAACAGTTACACCAGCCCAAGTAGCAGCAGAGCTACTTTTTGTGACATAAACAAGATTATTGTCAGTGTTTGAATTAAATATAATTTCAGAAAAACCCTCATCGTCACCAAAAGGGATTAATGAGTAGTAAACAGATGAATCATCGTAAGTAATAGGTAAATCAATTTGAGCTAACCCTCCAGTTGGATCAAATTGTGAAATATCATCAAAATAAAAAGTTGAACTTCCTGTTCCATCACCTGTATTTCCAAAGTCAAACATTAAAACAAGTTTTTGAAATACATTTGATTGTTCACCTGAAAAACTCCACGTTAAAGTTTCCCATTGATTAGATTTAGTTGTGTATGCATCTCTTTCAACTGCGGCAGTTACAGGGTCGTTGTCATCTTCTAACTTAAATTTAACAAGTAGTCCTGGTGAAGCAGAGTATACACTCATCTTTATTGTAGTTTCAGTAGTAAAATCTAGTGGAGAAACAATTAAATAACTTCCTGCCCAAATATCTCCACCATCTCTAACTATTTTACCAACTGTATTACTGGGGTTATCATCAGTAATAAACGGATTATCAACTACAGTTCCATTACCACCGTTAAAGTTGACAAAACTTTCTGTGGTTACTTGACCTTCTTCAAAATTAATAGGAAGAGCCATTTGAGAATAGGTTAGTAATGTGTTTAGAGTTACTATAAGAAAGATGTAGTTTTTCATGGGTTTAAGATTTGTAGTAAAGCTAACTCAAAATACAACTAAAAATATAGTTTTAATTAATATTTCAATTATTCGTAGGTCCGGTAACTGTATTTAGAAAAAACATAATAAAATTATATTTTTATTAAACTATGAATAAAGTAACACGAAAACGATATAGTTGTTTCTCTCGTTAACTAAGCCTAAAACCTATCTAGGTCCATTACTTTAGTCCAAACTTTAACAAAATCACTAACGAACTTTTCTTTTGAATCATTACAAGCATACGATTCCGCTAGTGCTCGTAATTGTGAATTTGATCCAAAAATCAAATCCGCTCGAGTGGCAGTCCATACAATTTTTCCTGATTTTCTATCAACTCCATTAAACAAAATTTCAGAATTTGACTGTGCTTCCCATTCAATATTCATGTCTAACAAATTGATAAAGAAATCATTTGTTAAAGCTCCAGGATTATTTGTCAATAGACCATGTTTCGTCTCGTTATAATTAGTATCTAAGACTCTCATTCCAGCCAATAAAACGGTCATTTCAGGGGCGCTTAAAGTCAATAAATGTGCTTTATCAA
>CASIAX010000012.1:0-7300 GCA_949372955.1 uncultured Flavobacteriaceae bacterium
TCCAGTTGGATGCATCCTATAAAGCCATGGCTCCCATGTAGAAACTTTATTTACTCCACTAAAGAGTAAGTCACCATTTTGTGCAAGTGATACGTTAGTAAACCATTCAGAACCATTTCCGTCAACAATGTATTCGTCAACTAAATTTCCAGTATCATCTATCCTTAATATATATCCAGCCATTAAATCAGAACCAGAGCTGGCAAAACGACCTGAAATTATATATGAATTATTTGCTTCTTTAATAATTTTATGACCAACATCTCCACAATAAGGACCAGCACATCCAGTTCCACCATATGTTTCAGACCAAGAAATATTACCATTTAAATCAGTTTTTACTAAATAAACATCAGAAACTGTATCTGAAGAATAACTAGTTGTATATCCACATGCATAAATTAAACCGTTATCTTCAATTAAGGAATTAAACACATCATCACCTTGTGCTCCTCCATATGTTTTCGACCAGATTATCACACCGTTAGTATCAACTTTCATTAGTAAAGCATCAATTGTGTTGCTAATAGTATCAGTAAAAGCACCAGCTATCATAAAATTTCCGTCACTTAATTCAATTATATCTCTAGATGATTCACCAGACAATTGGCCATATTTTTTTAAAAATTCCTGAGAAAAACTAAATAAATTGAAAAACAAAAATAGTAATGTGAAAACAAAATATTTTTTCATAAAATAATTATTTATAATTTTTATAAAAATATGTAAAAATATTTACAAAAATCATAATACTTAAAATTCAAAAAATCACATAATATTTTGTATTACAGGCTCTTAACTAATATGAAATAATTATATTATTTATTGATTTTAAAATAATATTCGTTATTAGAATTTAAATAAATCATTTGGCAAAAAAAATCTTTTGAAGAGATTCTACAAAATTTTAAAAATAGCGATTGTATATAAAAAGAATCTTAAAAATCTAAACAGTGACCACAATAAATAATATTTAAACTTATATTTAATCAATCCCGAAGTCATACTTACTAGAGAGTGAGGCAGTGGAGATACCGCGCCTAAAACAATAAAAAAACCTCCCCATTTTTGTAAATTAGTTATATGCTTAGATATTTGATTTTCTGTGAATTTTTTCACAAAAGGTATTATATACAAATATCTTCCAATTACATAAGAAACAATTCCTCCTAAATAAGAAATAGATGCAAGTAGAAAAGCGTAAAAAATAGGGTGTGATGATTTATTAGCCCAAACCAGAAATAATTCTGGAGGAAGTAATCCTAAAAAAGATTCAGAAATAAAAAAAACAAACATTAATATCTGGGGGGAATATTTATCAAAAGAATTACTTATTAATATATTAATGTCAATTACAAAAGTATCAATGCAAAACAATATTATTAGAAAAGCAAATAACAAAAACACCCCTTTTATGGCGATACTAAATAAAAAAGAATAAAAGTTAGTTAACTTATAGTAACGATTGACTCTTTTTAGAGATTGAATTATTTTTTCAAACATTTATTTAATTTCATTTTTTAAAATTTATAAGTTGTTATTACATCCTCATTACTTGTAAGTGCCTCATCAATTATTTTCTTAGCTAAATCTTTAACTAATAAGGGCTTTAAGGATTTCAGTAAACCAAGTTTATTAAATGCCTTTAAGAACTTTATACTAATTTTTTCTCCTGATCTTATTAAGTCTGACTGTCTAATTAATGAAGGTGGTTGAAAAATTTGAATTTTTTTAAATTTAAGACTCTTTACTGCTTCTTCTAAATCTCCTTTAATTTTTGGATAGAAAAAAAAAGAGTTTTTGTTTGCTCCAAGTGACGAGACCAAAGAATAATGACTAACACTATTATCAAAAGCCATTTTAGCAAATTCATACTGGTAGGTATAGTCTACTAAGAATTGTTCATTTTTACTTCCAGCTTCTTTTTTAGTTGTCCCTAATGAGGAAAACAATATATCTCCGTTAACTAAACTATTATATTGACTTAGTTTAGAAAAATTAATTTCATGTATTATTAATTTCTCATGCTTTATATTAATTTCCTTTCTTACAAATACAGAAACTTTAGTAAAATTAGAATCTTCTAATAATAATTTAACTATTTCTTGGCCAGTTGCTCCCGAAGCTCCAAGTACTAATGCATGCATTTTTGTAAAGATTTTAATTATTGCAAATATCTATTATTATTTCATTTAGAGAGTTAGACATATCAATAAATAAGTCTTTGTTGTGTTTAAACAATTTTAAAAAAAATAGTTATATTTTTATTTAATGTTAGAGAAAGTAAAAATCATCGAGTGTCCAAGAGATGCTATGCAAAGCATCAAGACTTTTATTCCCACAAATATCAAGTTAAGCTATTTACAAAGTGTTGTTGATGTTGGTTTTGATGTTGTAGATATTGGAAGTTTTGTTTCAACTAAAGCTATACCTCAACTTGCTGACACTTCTAAAATTATTGACTCAATTGATTTATCGAATTCAAATTCTGAACTACTTGTGATTATTGCAAATACAAAGGGTGCAATAAATGCTTCAAAATTTGAAAAAATTAGTTACTTAGGTTATCCCTTTTCAATATCTGAAAGTTTTCAAATAAGTAACACAAATAAAAGTATAAAAGATTCTGAAAATGAATTAGCAGAAATCCTTTCTATTGCAGAAAAAGTAAATAAAAAGGTTGTCGTGTATTTATCAATGTGTTTTGGCAACCCATATGGTGATGTATGGAACTTAGATATTATTAATCATTGGATTTATAAATTGAAGGACATGGGTGTTAATATTATATCTCTAAGTGACACTATTGGATCATCTACCCCAGAATCAATAAGATCTATTTTTAATTCTGTATTAAAAAATCATAGTGATATCGAATTTGGAGCACATCTTCACTCAGATCCAAATTCATGGCATGACAAAATACATAGTGCATTTGAAGCAGGATGCAGAAGATTTGACGGTGCTATAGGTGGTTATGGCGGCTGTCCTATGGCAAGTAATCAAATTGTTGGAAATATGCCTACTGAAAAAATAATATCTTTCTTAAAGACTCAAAAAACATCTAATAATATTAATTCTTTGCGCTTTGAGAATTGTTATAATCAGTCTTTAGAAGTTTTTAATAAATTTCATTAAAATTTTCTTAACTAATTAGGATTCTTGAAATATTAGCTCTTAAATCTCTTTTACTATTTGAGATTTGAAGCATCTTTGATTGCTGAAATATTATCTCCAACGGATGATCTTCTAAAGAATCATAAGTTCCAAAGATTTCAAAACATTCTGAAACTACCTTATCCATTAATTGGATTGAAGTTAACTTTGCCATTAGAAATTCTTTTTCAAGATTTTCTGAAGTTTTAAAACTACTATGAATAGAATACACAAACTGCTTACAGCACTCAATTTCAGAAGCTAACTGAGCAATTTGGTGTCTTATCACTTGAGAACTACTTTTCTTTTCAGCCTTATTATTAGTTTGATTGATATGAGTGATGGTAATATTTATTGTATTCTCAGCAATTGATATAGTTTTTGTTGCTAATGACAAATCAATTTTATCAGAATTTCCTAAAGTAGAGATTTTATCTTGTTTTAAAAGATCAATGTTAGTACTACTTAAACTTTCTTTTATATTAACATTTGATTTTTCTTTTTGATATGTGACATCATCAATAATAACTTTAGCAATAATATCTCTCATAATTTCTGAAGTACCCCCTCCTATTGTTCCAATTCTTGAATCTCTAAACATCCTAGCCATTGGATAATCCTCCGTATACCCATTCCCACCAAAGAACTGTAGACATTGAGTAGAAATCTTCTCATGTAACTCTGTAACAATTAGCTTACCCATTGAACATGACTTAACATCATAAATTCCTTTATCGAATAAATCACAACAATAATAACTAAAAGCTTTCAATGCTTCAAGATCAGATGACAACTGGGATATTCGATGTCTTAATACTTCAAATTTATCTATTGTTCTTCCAAATGCTTTTCTCTGCGACATATAATTTAAAGACTCTGATAAAGCAAACTCCATGGTTGCGACACCACTAGGTAAAAAACAAAGTCTTTCAAGTTGTAAGCCATTCATTAAATAGTTAAACCCCTTTCCTTCTTCACCAATTAAATTTTCTTTAGGAACCTTTACATTGTCAAAACCTAACTCAGCAGTATCTGAAGAGTGCCAACCAAGTTTATTGATTTTATTTTTAGTAATTCCTTCTCTATCAAGATCTACACAAATTAAACTAACTCCTTTTGTACCTGCAGAAGGATCAGTTTTTACTACAAGAACTACAAAATCACCATATATTCCATTTGTAATAAATGTTTTGGATCCATTAATTACATAGTGATTGTCAATTAGTTCTGCTCTAGTTTGAATATTTTTTGTGTCTGAACCAGCATCTGGTTCAGTTATTCCTATACAACTTATTAAATCACCTGAAATTAATCCAGGCAGATATTTATCTTTTAATTTATCACTTCCATATTTATAAATATAAGGTGCAGACATGTATTGAACCACCTGTTGAGTAATAAGGAAACCACCACTATTTAGTCTTCCTAGTTCTTCATTAAATATAACTTCAAAAAAGAAGTCTAAATTACTACCTCCATATTTTTCTGGTAACGATAATCCAAGAAACCCCATATCACCCATTTTTTTCCAGATAGATTTTGGAATTTTTCCATTTTTCTTCCCAAACTTCAAGATTTGGTCTTACTTCTCTTTCCAGGAAATCTCTTAAACTTTCTCTAAATAGATTATGCTCTTCATTAAAATACTTCATCATTGTTTTGTAAAAAATAAGTTTATACTCTCTTAGAATTGTCTGTCTTAGATTCTCATGTATATCTAAACCTGTAAGACTCCCATATTAAATTGCTTTTCAATTGGCGCGTTATTTGCTGCTTCAATCCCCATAGAAATCCATGTTCTAGTATCTAGAGGATTAATCACTGCATCTGTCCAAATTCTTGCTGCTGAATAATAAGGAGAAATTTGCTCATCATAGCGAGACTTTATTTGATTAAATAGTTCTGCTTCTTTTTCTGGTGTAATTTTTTCTCCACGTTTTTTTAGAGAAGCTGTTTCTATTTGTAGTAACACTTTTGCAGCAGACTTGCCACTCATTACAGCTAATTCAGCACTTGGCCAGGCAACAATTAACCTCGGGTCATATGCTTTACCACACATGGCATAATTACCTGCTCCGTATGAATTACCAATTATAACTGTAAATTTAGGAACAACAGAATTACTTACAGCATTTACCATTTTTGCTCCATCTTTTATTATTCCTGAATGTTCAGATTTACTTCCAACCATAAATCCAGTTACATCTTGAAAGAAAACCAATGGGATTTTTTTCTGATTACAATTCGCAATAAAGCGAGTTGCCTTATCTGCAGAGTCATTGTAAATAACTCCACCAAATTGTATTTCTCCTTTTTTTGTTTTTACTAATTTTCTTTGATTTGCAACAATACCAACTGCCCAACCATCTATTCTTGCGTAGCCAGTTAAAATAGTTTGACCATATCCTTCTTTATATTGATCAAATTCTGATTTATCTACAAGACGTTTGATAATTTCCAACATATCATATGTAGAGTTTCTTTCTCTTGGTAAAATTCCAAAAATATCATCTTCATTCTCCTTAGGTTCTTCACTTTTAGATTTATTGAATCCGGCTTTTTCAAAATCACCAATTTTATCAACTAAACCTTTTATTTTATCTAATGCATCTTTATCATCAAGTGCTTTATAATCAGTAACACCAGAGATTTCACAATGTGTTGATGCTCCTCCAAGTGTTTCGTTATCGATATTTTCACCAATTGCTGCTTTTACTAAATAGCTTCCGGCTAAGAAAATACTAGCAGTCTTGTCAACAATAATAGATTCATCACTCATAATGGGTAGATAAGCACCACCCGCAACACAGCTTCCCATAATAGCAGAAATTTGTATAATCCCCATGCTACTCATAATGGCATTGTTTCTAAAAATGCGACCAAAATGTTCTTTATCAGCAAAAATCTCATCTTGCATTGGTAAATACACACCCGCAGAATCTACTAAATAAATTATTGGAATTTTATTTTCGATTGATATTTCTTGGGCTCGCAAATTCTTTTTACCAGTAATTGGAAACCATGCCCCTGCTTTTACAGTGGCATCATTAGCTACTACAATACACTGTTTTCCTTTTATATAACCAATTTTAACGACAACTCCACCAGAGGGACAACCTCCATGTTGCTTATACATGTTATCTCCAGCAAAGGCACCAATTTCAATTGACTTTTTTTGACTGTCTAACAGATAATCTACTCTGTCACGAGCTGTCATTTTTCCCTTTTCACGATGCTTTTCAATACGCTTCTTACCTCCACCTAATTTTACTTTAGCAAAACGTTTACGCAGATCAGAAATTAAAAGTTTATTAAAATCTTCGTTTTTATTAAAGTTAATATCCATGGGATTTTTTTTACAAAAATTATTCATTAAAAATAAAAATATTTTACCAACAATTTAGTAAGTATTGACACCTAAATTTTAGAAAAATAAAAGATTTAAAATACTTTACAAAAAGACCTCATAATCTTTTGGACTACAAGGCCTTAACTTATATTGTTTTTTAAAAAAAGCATATACATCTTGTTATTCTTATTTATTCTTAATATAAATTACTCAAAATCATGCAGTTATAGTTTTTTTATAACTTCAGCTTAATTAAATTTGTTCAAAATAAAAAATCTATGAATATCTTAAATATAAAAAATCTTACTTCAAGTAATAAAAATAAATGTCAATGTGGTAAGACTAAGGACTCCAATGGAAACTGTGATGGTTCACATGCAAATAAGTAAGCAATCTACTTATAACTTATATTACTTAAATTTTAGAATAAGCTGATATATAGAATCATATAGCTAAAAACTATCTATCTTTTCTGTCTCACTAAAACTAAAAATCCCTTATAATATTACAAATTATAAGGGATTTTATTATTAAGTTCTAGAGGGTTCTTAATCTAAAAAGGATTCAATAGATTTGGCAGTATCTAAAATAGATTTTTTGAGACTAATGGGTTGCCAATTAAATACTTTTTTTCGTAGCACTGACATCTGCAGTATATGTTTTACCAATAAATGCTCTCATACCTCTAATTCACTAACAAAATAACTCATAAAATTAAGAAAGAGGTTAGGTGCTTCTTTAGTGCTTACTTTCTTATATCCATCATCTTTTAAAATCTGAGCTATATCCTTAAAT
>CASIAX010000013.1:0-42695 GCA_949372955.1 uncultured Flavobacteriaceae bacterium
GAAGGTTCTTTAACTCTGTAGTCCTAGTATTCTTAGAACCTATTGGTCTGCCTGTAGACAGGTTGTTTCCTTTTGTGAATTTCATATCTTTATATTATTACTAACATTAAAAACTATTTTATTATGACAATTAAATTAAAAGACCTTGTACTTTACTCTTTAGCTTGTATTGGTGTTGTATCGTTATTTATTTCTGCTACTACTCAACCTCAAGTAACTTCAACTCCTGAATCTCATGTTTGGGAAATGCACTCAACATCAAACAATAATAAGAGTCATGCGTTTGCTATTAACAAAAAAACAGGGGAGGTTAAAAAATATGAAACGTATTATACTAACGTTGGAACCGATACTGAGTTTGGTCATTATAATATAGGCAGTAATTAATTAAAATTAAGATAGATTAACCAGGAGTAAATGAACACAAACCCCTGGTGTCCTCTACATTAATAGCTAGGAATCCAGCACTAACTATACCACCTTCTCAAATATCAACCTTAGGAGATATGTTTTTTGAGGAAAAACTATCCAAAGGTGGATCTTTCTCTGTTGGAGGATATATAGATGAAGATTCAACATATTGGTATAATCAATTATATCAAGATTTTGGATGGAAACGTAATACTGAAGGTGGATGGAGTTCATATGGTGGTCGTGATATAAAACGAGGGTTTCTTTATATAAATTTAAAAAAGGGTGTGTCCGTTTATTTTTATCCAGTTGAATCAGGAAAAGGTCCAACATTTAATTCTTTTAGAGTAACAATTAATGAGTAAATAGGTTCGGTTACCATTGGGACTCGAACCCTTTTTAATAGATTAACCAGGAGTCTATGAATACAAACTATCCAGTATAATAAATGAGGCTATAGACTCATTGGATTTAGAGACTATGACAAAGTCAGAAAGACTTAAACTAATACAACTAGGACTACCATATATAGTTACTAAACCTCAACTGGAAGAACCTGTACAGCAAGAACAAAAGTTTCAAATAGAAATAATCGACCGATTAGATAAGTACAAGGATAGAAATTTAGATAAAACGATTAAGGCTTAATTACCTTGGCACTTATGTAAATTATGATGAGAATAACAATAAACCACCAGTACTTTTTAACCATTGAGTCAGTCCATTTATTTCTACCCCACATAGGAAAATGTTTCATAAATTATAATTCATTTCTTTTAAAGTAATTGCTTTTGATTCTTCTGGTTCTTCTTGAGTAATCCTTAAAAGAAAATATATTGGCAAAGCCATTAAGAATGATACTTAATAATGATTTTTTTGATTTTTTCATTAGCTAAAAATTTTAGCGATTATATAGATTATGATAAGAAAAACAATATACCACCAGAACTTTTTATACATACGAAATGCGTGTTTTTCAAACCACATAATAACAGTTTAAACTAAATATATGATAATTAAAGAAAACAATCCAAGAACAGCTATAATAAACACTTGTAAATGACCTGTTTTATATAACAACATAGTCGTCTTTAAACGCTTTATAATTCTTATATTTAATTATGAAAGTTTTTAAATCAATTTTAACTGGTTTGTTACCAATTCTAATGACAATCGCAGGAGTCTTTGCTATGGTCTTTGGAGAAAATGATGATTCGCCTGGATTATGGTTAATAGGTCTTATCATTATTGTTATGGCTTCATTGTATAACATAAAACGTAATTAAATTAACTAAACCATAGCTATCTTCAGATAGTTTAAGTAAAAACTAAATGTTGTAAATTGGGAGTATGAAAAAACTACTATATTTTTTTTTAGGATTGCTAATACTTTCTTGTTCAGAAGACACTATTAACAACAATAATGATATTACAGAACCTCCAACCCCAACGTTAGATTTTGAAGTTTTTACAAATGTAACTCAAGTTCCTACGCAGCAAGAAACTGCAGAAAATATATCTAGAACATTTTATGACGTTAGCGGAACTTTTGTGTATGGAGATGATGACACCATGTTTGCATTTTACTCAGGGGCTTCAGACTCACAAGGAAACAGTATTGAAGACGTGCTTCCAGTAGCATCACAGGTTCTAATAAAAGTAGATAATACTTGGGAATTTTTTAAAACTGATGACAACCTTAAAGCTTGGGGCATGAGAAATTTCGAAATTCTTGAAAATGAAGTTATTATTGGAGATGGAAATGAAATTGGTGCTGATGCTTCTACATGGAAGGGAGACGTTTATATTGGTCAAATTTTAAATAATGGAGATATAAGTTGGCGCAGAGTTAATGAAATAAATGAACGAGGATTTTTTCATGGAACTTGTGCGGGTGATTTAAATAATGATGGGCTTACAGACGTAGGAGTAACTCCAGGTTTAGCTAATCAAGGGGTAAACATATTTATTCAAAATCAAGATGGTTCATTCACAAGAAGTAATGAATTATTAGACACAAACGGGGCTGAAACGCCTTTTACTTTAGATTTTGCTGATTTAACAGGTGACGGTATAGATGAAATTATCACTGCGGATTACGGCGGTGGAGGTACTCCTGATGAAGACGCACATGAAATAAGAATCTATAAATACAATTCTTCAGTTGGTAAGTTCGAGTTACATTTCCAAATTAATGAACCTAACATTTACGATGTTGGTTTAGGGGCAACTTCAATCAAAATAGAGGATTTTACTAATGACGGAATTCTTGATATTGCTGTAGCAAGAGAGGATATTTCCGCAAGTGGCTTTGAAGTTTGGAAAGGCACAGGCAATGCCGAATTTGAATTTGTATTTTCTTCACCATCATGGACACAAAATGAGTTACAATTTAGAGAATTCTCTGTTCTTGACGTAAATAATGACGGCTCTTTAGACATCATTTTAAGACCTTTTCACTACGGAACACTATATAGAAACTCCGGTAATTGTTGGTGGAATGTTGACGCTTGTAATGGTATTAAATTAAATCATTTAATTTGGATAAATAACGGTAATGGATACTTTGATTATTATAATGATAAAGACCTTACTATAGAAGGACTTTTGGTAGATAGTATACATCCATACATGCAAAATGAAACTTTACATTTTGTAGGCACTTTTAGCGACAATCCTTCTGAACCTTCGGTTAATACTGTAGACATTAAAGTTAACCTTTAGGATTATAAAACTCTAAATTATTACTACCTTTTTCAGATAGTTTAAGTAAAAACTAAATGTTGTAAATTGGAGGTATGAAAAAATATGCTTTAAAAAATATTTCTCAAATCAAGTTTATTGATGGCAATGTGGAAATTAAATATGCTGATGGAACTATATTTAAATTGAAAGAAAATTGTGTTTTTGATGCTAATTATAAAAACACTAAAAACCACCCCGAAGTCGACCATTGTATTTAGAACTAAACCATAGGCATATCTTCAGATAGTTTAAGTAAAAACTAAATGTTGTAAATTGGGGGTATGAAAAAACCATTGTACATACTATTATTGTGTCTATCTAATCTTGCGGTTTGTCAAGAGTACACTCCGTTATTAGATACTTACAACCAATGGAGTCTTCGGTATTGTTATAGTGGCTGCTCTACAGATATATATTATACAAATGGAGACACCATCGTAGATGCAATGAATTTTAAAGTACTTGATGGATATCATTTTATATCAAGGGGCTTTTTACTCAGAGAAGATGTTACTGAAAAAAAAGTATACTTAAAAACTATTCTACCAAGTGGCATTAGAGATTATCTTCTCTACGATTTCTCCCTTGAGGTTGGAGACTCAATAGACATTAAAAACCCTGCTTCTCCTTTTATCGAGGATGCAGGTTACTATAAAGTGGATGCAATTACCCTGCTTCCTCTAGTTGATTCAAACCTATATCGCCATTTTTATTTATCTCCAGCTGCCTCTAATACAATTAGTGAAAACGATGCAATTTGGGTAGAGGGTGTTGGGTCACTATCGCTAATTAACGCTCCGGGTGGAGACCCTAATGTTAATTCAGCAGGAAGAGTAGCTTGCATGTTTAAAGACGGAGTCTCTTTTTATGGAGATTTAGATATTATTGAAGATTGTGAAGACATTATTCTAAACATACCATTAAATCAAATACCTACAAATAACAGTAAAGTTATTAGTAGCGGAATTATAAACGAATTTTTTGTAATTAATATTGAGCCATTTATCACATTAGATGTCTATAACCTAAAGGGACAACTATTGCAACATATTAATTTAAACCATCAAAACACACTGCCTTTAAACCTTTCAAGTTATAAAGCATCTATGTATCTAGTAGTTTTAAAATCTCAGGATACTGCCCATCAGGTTTTAAAAGTACTTGTCCAATAATCTTTTTCATTAATACTAGAGAGCATTTATAAATACTAAAAATCCGGAATTGGGAAAGAACTGTTTACAAGCGCAGACAATTATATTCTTGATATAAAGGATGATGTTGAAAAATCAAGCGCTTTAAGGCTTTTAATTTTTGGTGCTGTCATATGCATTGATATGGTTCTGAAGGAGTAATCGTTTAGTCGGAATTATGTAAGACCATTGTCTAAACCCTAGGCATATCTTCCTCTTTCAATTCAGCTATTTCTAAACCTCTTAAATAGGTTAGACTAACATTTATTATATTTGAGTAAACTAACTTGTTATTATGAGTGTAGCTATGTTTATAGTAGGTGTATTAATCTTTAGTATATTTCTAGTGAGTATTGTATGGGAAATTAAAACTGAAAAAAAGGCATCAACTGAAAATTATGAGCATTACGGTGGAGAAGGTTGTAACGAACCTCATAAACTATGATTTATTTTCTCGTGCAAGTTTCGCTAATCGGTTCAACCATAAACCAGTTATTATTAAAATAATAGCATAAGAAAAATCAGGTAGAAATTCAGTAAATAAAAATATTATGGTAAATACAACACAGTAAATACAGAATAATAATTGTTCAGTTCCTTGACTCATATTTTTCATTTTTTCTTTTAACCACATAATAACAATTTAAATATAAATATAATGATTTTAATAAAAACCAATCTAAGTGAAGTAATTTCAGATAGTTTAAGTAAAAACTAAACCACAAATAGAAGAACCTCAACAAGAAGAACAAAAGTTTCAAATAGAAATAATAGATAGACTAGGTAAAAATAGAGATTTGGATAAAGCTATTAAGCGTTAATCATCCTCATATAAGCCTCATAAACCATCGCAAAAGCAGCAATCAAAGCTGATGCTATTAATATAAACTTCTTCCATTTTGGTAACTTTTCCATAAACTATGATTTATTTCTTTTAAAGTAATTGCTTTTGGTTCTTCTGGTTCTTCTTGAGTAATCCTTAAAATTAAATATATTGGCAATGCCATTAAGAAAGATACTTAATAATGATTTTTTTGATTTTTTCATTAGCTAAAAATTTTAGCGATTATATAGATTATGATAAGAAAAACAATATACCACCAGAACTTTTTATACATACGAAATGCGTGTTTTTCAAACCACATAATAACAGTTTAAATATAAATATAATGATTTTAATAAAAACCAATCTAAAGGAAGTAATTACTGCTATTTTAAGTAAAACTAAATGTTGTAAATTGGGGGTGTGAAAAAGCTACTCTTACTTTCCGTTTTATTAATCTTCGCTTGTACAGATGATGATTCTAATGCTGAATTAACAATTATTGAATCAACTTTAATTTCAAAAGACAGACTTTTCGGAAATGGAGAAGAAGATATTGCTCCACAAAATATAGTTATTACTAATCAAAACAACTGGAATGATTTAATAACTCAAATGAACTCAGTAAATAACGTAAGTGACAATTTCTCAGAAATTGATATTAGTTTTTCTGAATATATCGTTATTGCAGTATTTGATGAGCTAAAGGGTAATGATGGTCATAGTATAGAATTAAGTATCATCTCTAATTCTGAAAACATAATAGTGAGTGTAACTAATTCACATAATGAAGGTAATGCTGCTACTGTAATTACTCAACCTTATCACATTGTGAAAATACCAACTTCAATTTTACCAATAATATTTGAATAAAAACAAATTTAAAGTTATATAAACCCAACCTTAAACCAACGCTATCTTCTTCAGATAGTTTAGTAAAAACTAAATGTTGTAAATTGGGAGTATGAAAAAACTAATTCTGCTATTATCAGTTTTGTTAGTTGTGTCTTGTAATGATAGACCTGATTGCATCAATACAAATGAAATATTTAACAAATACTCTCCGAATATCAAAGAGTATAAAGATGAATTAGTAAATCAACTAAGTCTTATTGATAATACTAAACTAAAGTATTGGATTAAAGAATATGAGGTAATTGAAGAGGAGGAATTTATCTATTTCTATATTCAAGGCGATGGATTATGCGCAATAATTGAAATAAACACGACACCTGAGAAAATCAATAAAGAGACAGAATTAACTTATAATGGATTAGTCCCAGTACATACTGAGATTGGTCCAACTCACACTGGAATCGAATTTATGAATTTGACTTTTAATATCAAACAAGACTCATTGAATACCGAATTTATTTTTCGTGATTATGAAAGAAGAGGTTTCGATTAAATAATGTGGCATAAAACCATATGAAGTTAATTTCTTCTTACCCACTTACTAAACCATAGGCATATCTTCTTCAGACAGTAAGCAAAACTAAATGTTGTAGATTAGTATTGTAAAAACGAAAATCAGCTCTATGAAAAACCTTACTCTTTTATTATCAATTTCAATTTTATTTCAAAGTTGTTTAAGTTACAAAACAGTAGATTACAACAACATTGAGGCTAACAACAAAGAACAAATGATTCAAATTCAAACGGTTGACAGAACGAACGTTAGAGGGGTATTACTTTTTAAAGACGAAAACTCAATGACTTTAGAAAACAACGGAGCCACACAAACAATACCTAAGGAAGAAATTTACGACCTTAAAGTTAAAAAGTTTTCAGCTCTTAAAACCTTAGGAGGCGTAGCTGAAACAGCCGCTTGGGCTGCAGCCGCCTTAGGCATAACCTTTATTGCTGCGTTATTTGAACTTTTTTAGATAGTTTAAGTAAAAACTAAATGTTGTAAATTGGGGGGATGAGAAAATTATTAGCTTTAACAAAAAATAATTATCAACATAAAAACCTTCTTCAATTATTTATTTCATCAACTTTTGGTCTTGCCTCCTTGGTTCTTCCAACATTTTTTTTAACAGAAATAAAACAACATGACTCTCCTCTGTTTCCAATAATTGCAACATCCGTTAATGGTTTTTCTATTTGGAGTATTTTTTTATTAGCAATAAGTGGCTTTATTATTAGTTTATTTAGCAAGATAGAGGGTTGGAAAATTGGATTATCAACAATGGCGCTTTTTCCAATAATGTCGATTGTAGAAATGATTGTTGATACTTCATCTCATAATTTATTTCCATTTGAATTTATTTTTTACGCAGTATTAACTATTCCTTCTATAATAGGTGCTTATATTGCAAAAGGGCTTAAAAATTTAGTAAAAAACTAAACCGCAGCTATCTTCTTGAGATAGTTTAAGTAAAAACTAAATTTTGTAAATTGGGGGTATGAGAAAATTAATACTATTACTGTTTATTCCACTGGTTTCTTTTGGGCAAAAAAACACAAAAAGTGAATTAATAATGAAAATAAATGCTGTTCAACAACAGGTGATGGCACAAGGAAATATTACTGAAGATGAGGAACAGGCAATGCTAAGTTTATGCAGCATTATGTCACGTGATGACGGATTAGCAAATTATAATCCTGATAATAGAATGATATTAAAAGATGTAGAAATCGCGCCTGTCTATAATGGTTGCGAGGAACTTTCTGAAGAAGAAATAAGAAAATGTTTTAATAATAAAATATCAAAATTTATAAAGCAGGAGTTCAACCTGAATATATCCAGAGATTTAAATCTTTCTGAACAAAAACAAGTAGAAGCTTTTTTTATAATCAACGAAAACGGAAACCTGACAGGAATGAAAGTCAGAAATTCAGAGTTGACCATTCAAGCAGAAATTTTAAGAGTACTTAGAAAAGTACCTGTAATGAAACCTGCTATTCATAATGGAAATAGTGTTGCTGTGTTGTGTTCTATTATAGTAAAATATGGCAATGAAATTGAAGTTGATGCTGTTTACATACCTGAAAGACCAACTAACTAAACCATAGGCATATCTTCCTCCTTCAATTCAGCTATTTCTAAACTACGTAAGTAGGTAAAACTTACGTTTCTTATATTTGAATTATAAACCAATTTAATTATGAAAAAATTACTATTTATACTGTTATTTACAATGACTTTTACTGCTTGTAATACCAATGTAAAATCTAAAGAACTTAAGGTTTTAGACAACTCTAAATCTTCAGAACTTACTTTTATTTTAGAATTGAACACTATAAACAACTCAAGAGTTGATGTTGAGGCATTTACTCAGAAACTTTCTAATTTTATTGTTGAAAGAGAGCCATCAACTGTTTACGGTTATTTCATCTCTGAAAACGGTAAAAAAGTAACTTTAATTGAAAGGTATAATAATAGTGAAGATGGCATCCAACACGGAATAGATTTCATCAATGGCCCAAATTTTAATAGATTTTTTGAAATCTTTGAAATAGAATCATTTTTAACAATAGGTAATGCAACAGATGAATTCAAAAAGTTTACGAAAGAAAACGGGTTTGAAATAGAATACAGAGAGTCTATTGGTGGGTACGTTAGGCGATAACTAAACCATAGCTATCTTCTTCTTTTAATTCAACAACTTCTAAACCCTTTTTTATGGTGAAGCAAAAAGCTACATTGTAGTAAATAGTAATCTATTGAGGGGTTTTTGTTTTCAAGTAGTTAGACTTTCATCAGATAGTTTAAGTAAAAAATAATTTTTGTAAATTATACTTATAAATAACACCCTGATAAATGAAATTAGAGAAATTATTAAATCAATTTTATTTAAATAATGGACTACCTGTAAATGGAGGAATTACCAAAAACACTTTTAATGTTATGTTAGGGGTGTTTAATATTCCCGTTCCAAATCCAAAGTTTCGTAAGAACGTTGTCCATATTCACGATATTGAACATATTTTAAATAATTGTGACACCTCAAATAAAGGTGAGGCTTTTATTGCCGGATGGGAAGTTGGCACAAGATTTTACAAGCATTTTCCAATTAATATTTTTATTTTTTTAGCTTTTGGATATTTCTTATTAATCCATCCAAAAACAGTATTTGAAGGATTTAAAAAAGGGCTAAATGAAATTGGAATAATTGACTTGGGGTTAAGCAGGTCTGAATTAATGCAAATGGATTTTAACCAATTAGTAAAGATTACCAAAAAAAAAGACCACACTAAATTAGGAATTTATCAATTGAGTGAATTTATATTTTGCGGAATTATCAGTCAATTTTTTCTTTTCTTACCTTTAATATTAATAATTTTAGGTATAATTTATCTTTAAGAAAACCATAGGCATATCTTCTTCAGATAGTTTAAGTAAAAACTAAATGTTGTAAATTGGGGGGATGAAAAAATTATAACTTATGCCATTTAAAATTTTCAATATATTGAATAAAAGAAACAATAAACCATTTAGTTATTTTAAATATGCTATTGGCGAAATAGTATTAGTAGCGATAGGAATACTAATTGCTCTCAATGTTAATAATTTAAACCAGTCCAGACTTGAGGTTGTCGCAATGAAATCATATTTAAAGAAAATTAAATCAAATATTGAAAATGACATTTTAGAATCACAAAGACTACTGAATTTTAGGATTGAACACACAAATGATTGTAATGAAGTTTCCCAAATGTTAATTGATAACGATTTTTCAGACCAGGCTAAAATTCAAAAATCAATTACAGAAATGATTATAGAAGTCCAACTTAATTTTAATAATTCAGCATTCGAATCTCTAAAGAATTCTGGTTACCTACAGCATCTTAAAAATGAAAATTTAGAACAATCATTATATAATTATTACGATACAATAGATGAAATTGTAATGTTTGAAATTGACCAGAGAAATTGGGCGAATCATTTAGAGTTAGAACTAGACAAGAATGGATTTATTTATGAATGGACACAGTTGGAAAAAATTGTACACACCGATTTATTTTCACAAATAAGTTTCTATGATAGTTCTTTAAAAAATCATCCTGGTCATAAAATTATTATGAGACTTTTATTTAGAGGAGGGACTAACACATCTATATTGACAAAACTTTATGAATCAAGCATCATTTCTGCACAAAATTTAGTAAAAGAAATTGATTTTTATCTTGAAACAATATAACAATCAAATTTATTAAAACCTACAACCTAAACTATAGGCATATCATGTTCAGATAGTTTAAGTAAAAAAAAATATTGT
Organism: uncultured Flavobacteriaceae bacterium; assembly: GCA_949372955.1. Taxonomy (GTDB): domain Bacteria; phylum Bacteroidota; class Bacteroidia; order Flavobacteriales; family Flavobacteriaceae; genus SGZJ01. The sequence continues at coordinate 10,395 of CASIAX010000013.1, forward strand.
AAATTGGGGGTATGAAAAAATTATTGTTTACACTATTAATCATTATTGGTCTTACTCAAATAACTCAATCGCAAGTTACCTGCGAACAGATGAACTTAATAGTTAATGTAGGTTCAGTTCCTGATTATGTTAATTTATACCATCCAGGTAACTATTTAATTTCGCCCCCAGAAGAGAATACTATTGAATGGGAGATTACAGATAATCAAGGCAATATTATAGCTGAAGAAATTTTAGTTAATGAATCATTTTTTACTTTTGATCATAATCTGCCAACTACAGACACAATAAACATTTCTGTAGTCATAACAAACAATATTGCTGGAGTTTCTTGTTTGATCGAAGACGTATTGTATTGGGAAGAAACAGAAGTTATTCCGGGTGTTTTTACTTATCGCTGGGAATTTCTTTATGGAAATGTTGGTAGTACGTTTAGTGTAAATGATTTAAAACCAACTTCTATTAGTGTATATCCCAATCCATCCAATGATCTGATAAATATAAAATTGGATGATAATCAACTTTCCAAAATAGAGCTTTATGATATAACGGGAAAACTATTATTTAAGAAAAATTTAAAGGCTAATAATTATGTGTTAAATATTGCAAACTACCCATCAGGTATTTATTTGCTAAAGATTTTTAATCAAAATAATATGTTTATAAATAAAAAGGTAATTAAAAAATAACCAGGGCGTAGAAATTAGTTAGATAGAGCTTCTGTCTTTTAAGCATACGGTCACTTCATTTATTACTAAAATGATTCGCTTTAACAAAAAATAATTATCAACTATAAAAACCTTATTCTTTCAATTCAGCTATTTCTAAACCTCGTAAATGGTTTAAACTATTTAATTAAGTCTTTATTAAAACTAATACACTAGATTCGCATCATAATAAAAAATCCTATAATACTATGAAGAATTTTTTTATAATTGCTGTTGTGTCTATGATGTTTACTTCTTGTAGTAATGATTCAGAAGATAATCCATTACCAGCTTATACAGTTGAAGGTAAATGGTTATGGTCTCCAGATCCCGAAGACAGAACATATGCTAATACAATGTTTGAATTCGTTGATGGTAATGTGTATACATCTTATGCAAGTACTGATGCAGATTTTAATGCATTAGATGCTACTGATAGAATTCCAGGTTTTGATACGTACACATTTGATGGAAACACTTTAATATGGGATGAAATCTCACGGGTAGTTTCATTTGAATGTGATGGTGGTATAATGCTAAATGAAAACAGTTACAAACTTTGGAGATTAAGTTCTGACTGTAACTAAACCATAGGCATATCTCCCTCCTTCAATTCAGTCGAATTTTAGAAGCTACTTTATAAAGCAATAGAAGTTCTAACAGCTCTAGGGGTGTTAGAAAAATTAAACCAAAGACTGATAGAAAAACGGTTGCAAAACAGACTCCTGTTATAATTTCTAAAACACCAGTTATCTTAGGCAAGTTCCCTAAATGTGATTTTAACCTTAAAAGACCAACTCCGAAAAAAATCATAATAACTCCAAATGTAACAGCTTTAGATATCATAATAAATTCGACTAAACTATTCTCAAAATTTATAGATACTATTTCTGAAATTTCAAAAATGATATGCATAATTATCATCACAAAAGCCATAAGTTCGACTAAATAATTTTTGTAATAGCTTCCTACTAAGACAAAGCCTCGCATTAATAAACTAAACGATATGATAGATATGATTTTAATGAAAATATAAATTCCGTTATCTGAATAACTTCCATAGTTTTTTATTGGTAAATTAGACCAATTAGTCTGAGAATCTAAATCGAAAAAAGATGTTGCATAATATCCCATTTCTACAAAACCTAAAACAAAGTAAACTATTCCAGCGATAAATGAAACATTTAAAACTTCTTTAAGGTTACTTGGAAAGAACCTAAGGATTTTATCAAACTTTCCTTCATTATATTCCCTTTCAAACACTTTTTCATAATCTAAACCCAAAGCATTCAGTATGGTCCTTATCGTATAGATTCTTGGCGTGGTTTCTCCTGACTCTATTCGTTGAATTGTTCTAACAGTAACATTACATCTTTTTACTAATTCTTCTTGAGTTAAGCCCTTTTGTTTTCTTAATTCAGTAATTTTTTTTCCTAATAATGGCTGTTTCATAATTTGTGAAATTAAATTCCTCTACAATTTTAATGATAATTACGTTAAGATAAAGTAAAACAACTTGTATTATACCCGACATTTAAATCACAACTCTAAACCATAGGCATATCTTTTTCAGCTAGTTTAAGTAAAAAATAAATGTTGTAAATTGAGGGTGTGAAAAAATTACTTATTACATTTATTTTAATAATCACTTCTACAATAAGTTTATTTGGGATAAACAAAAGTGATTCAAATAAAAATATTTTATTTGGTGTAAAAATAGCTATGACTTTCAGTTCGTCCGGAGATATCAATGATATTAGCGAAGAATTAAGTACAATTGATAACGCTAAAACAATAGCTTATGGAAGTTCAATAGGTCTTTATGCACAAATTAAGATTTTTAGTTTTTACGTAAGACCAGAATTACAGTATAGCGCTTATGACACTAATTATGAAAACATAGTTATAGCAAATAAGCGCCTTGAACTACCAGTATCTTTAGGAATCCCATTAAATTCTTTTTTAAGTGTTTTTACGGGGCCTACTTTTCGTTATAATGTTGACCAAGAGGTTAATGATATAAATATCGAAGATGTGAAAAATAAAAGTACAATGGGAGTGCATTACGGAGCACGTTTAAACTTTAAAAAATTAGCGATAGATATACGTTACGATAGAGGTATTACCAAAGAAGAAACCTTGTTGCTTTCAAGTAATGATATAAGTATTGGTAATATAGACCAAAGACCAAATTTATTAAGTGTTGGTTTGTCATATACATTTTAATTAACCATAGGTACATCTTCTTCAGATAATTTAAGTAAAACTAAATTTTGTAAATTGGAGGTATGGATAATTTTAATCAGCATAACAGTAACGGAAACTTACCCAATACAACTCCTAAACAAGGCAAAACGACTCTTATTATCATTGTTGTTGTTCTTGTAGCCTTAATTGGTGGTGGTTTAATTTTTGGATAAAGTCAAGCCATAGACATATCTTCTTCAGATAGTTTAAGTAGAAACTAAATGTTGTAAATTGGGGTTATGAAAAAGTATAATATTAAAAAGTATTTTATAAAATACACTTTAGAGTTTTTTGTTATTGTAATGGGTATAACTTTTTCTTTTTTTGTGCAAAACATTAGAAATGATATTCAAATTGACACAAAAAGAGAATTAATTATTGATAATCTATTAAGTGAACTTGAATCTAATCAGGCTTATATTGATGAAAAAAAGCGGGATTTTAAAAGAGAGATGGAATATGTAAACAAATTACTATTAGATTCATTAACAACACAAGAAATAAAAAAATACCCTAAAAATTTCTCTCCATTAAATCCTTTTTTTAGTGTAAGTAAATTTAGACCATCAAGGTCAGTTTACAATTCTATTGTCAACGACGGAAGTTTTAATATTATAGAGCCTTCAAGTTTAAAAGTTCTTATTGATGAAGTTTATTCAACAAATCATAATGCAATAATAAATATTATTGATTCTGAACAAAAAATTGCAGATAAAGCAGATGATTTTTTTGTAAAAAAATATACATCAACTTATATTAAAAATTTTTGGTTTAATTACGACAATAAATTGGTTATTAGTGTTTTTAAAATTATGCAGAAGGACTTCAAGTTTAAGGCTTTAATGGTTCAAAAAATAAGTTTTATGGAGGTTAAAGTCGCAAGACTTGACATTTACTCAAAGAAAAGAGACTCGTTAATAAATTTAATTAAAATCAACAAACTATAGGCATATCTTCTTCTTTTAATTCAGCCACTTCTAACCCACATAAGTAGGGTAAACTTACATTTAAATCAAAATGTTTTTTTTAACTTAGTGTTTATAACCAACAAACTATTTTAAAATGAAAAATCTATTTTTTACAATAACCTTATTATTTGCTATAAGTTTAAATGCAAATCCAAATCCAAATGACTTTGAAACATTAAAACAATTAGAGGGAAAATGGATTGGCACACTAGAAAGAACTAACGACACCAATGATAGTTTTATTTTAGATTTTAGTATAACTTCAAATGGAAGTGCTATACTAGAAGAAAGTAATACAGGTGGAATTGAGATGCTCACAATATTTAATTATCAAAATGATGAATTGTTATTAACCCATTATTGTGGTCTAAAAAACAAACCTATTTCTACACTAGATAGTTCTATTAATGGCAAATTTAAATTTCAGACTGATTCAAAAAGAAGTGGATTAACTCTGGAAAAAGACACCTATGTTACTTCTTGGGAAATTGATTTGATGCCTAAAGATGAAAATAAAATTTTATATAAATATACTGTAAGCGGGCCAGAGGGTGTTTCGTTTACTGCTTCTGCAGAAATGTCTAGAATATAAATATTAATCACAAACATTACAAGTCCTTAACCTTCGAGAAATCGGAGGTTTTTTTATAAATATATAGAAAAGGCAAGTAATTAGATAAAGCTCTAAACCATAGGCATATCCTCTTCTTTCAATTCAGCTATTTCTAAACCTCGTAAATAGGTTAAACTTACATTTTAAAGTATTACTAATTTTATTAATATGTTGCTTATTGCAATTAATTTTAATAAGTTTAATTCATTAATCTAATTCTATCAAAAATGAAAAATTATTTATACATAGTAAGCCTATCATTAGCGCTAACACTCATCATTAGTTGTGAAGAATCTAAAATAAATGGTTACAATGAAAATGAATTGATTTTTGTTGTTGAAATGAATTCAACAGAGGACAAATCAACTGATGATATCGTAAAGTTTTCAAAATATTATACTGACGCAATTGATAAAATGGAATCTAATTCTTTAGGTTGGGGCTTTTATGAGTCGGGAGAAAAAATAATATTAATTGAAAGATATTTAGACGGAAAAGCAATGATGCAGCACGGCAAAAATGTTTCTGAAGGCGGACCACTTGAAGCACATTTTGTAAAATTTATGGAACATTTTACAATTAACAAAATAGATGTTTATGGTAATTCATCTGATGAGTTAAAAGAATTTGTCAAAGGCTTTGGACTTCCTTTTTATTTTCACCCAGCATATGCAAAGTTTAGCAGGAACTAAACCATAGCTATCTTCTTCTTTTAATTCAGCTATTTCTAAAAGCTATCACAGGTTATTAGAAATATTTGATTAATTTTATAACAGATTTAAAAGAACATGCGACTTCATTTTAAAACCCTCTTACTTTTAAACTTAATTACTCTTCCAGCTGTAGTACAATCGCAGAACTGGGTACAAGTGAATTCTTTACCGGATTCTTTTAATGAAACTCATCACTCTTTTGCTTTTAGTTTAGACGATACGGGTTACATTGTGGCTGGAAATTCCAATTCTGGAGAACGAGATGATTTTTATAAGTATGACAATGTAAACGATTCTTGGACAGAACTCACCCCTTTTCCAGGAGCACCTCGCGGTTATGCGATTGGTGATACTTGGAACGGGAAAGCATACTTTGGATTTGGACATGATGGAACATCGTTATTAAATGATTTATGGGTGTTTGACCCTTTAAATATGAGTTGGACAGAACTGGCTTCCTGTCCATGTGCAGCAAGAAAACATCCAGCGATGATAGCACATAACGGGAAAGTATTTGTAGGATTAGGAAATACTTCAACAGAAAATATGAATGATTGGTGGGAGTATGATATTACATTAAACACTTGGTCTCAAAAAGATGATTTGCCTTCACAATCGAGGCATCATCCATATCAATTTGGCATTAATGATTACGTTTATGCTGGCTTTGGACATGGAAATGACATCTTTAACGATTGGTTTCGTTATGACATTACGACTGAAACTTGGACCCAAGTAGCAACATTACCGGCAGAAGGACGAGTGGCGGGAACACAATTTTCATACAACGGCTTTGGATATGTGCTGAGTGGCGATGGAGATAACCATGATTCTATGGAAACAGGGGAGTTCTGGGCTTATGACCCTATTTCTGATAATTGGGAAGAAATGCCTCCTCATCCTGAAGGCTCTCGTTGGGCGCCAGCTTCATTCATAATTAATGGAGAGGTATATATCATTAATGGCACTAGTTTTTCACAATATGTGACAGAGATTTATAAATATAATTTGGATTCGGCTTTATCGGTTCACGAATTAACAAATTCAACTATTCGTATATATCCAAATCCGGCAACAGATTTTATTAACATTGATGTTCCAGAAAATTTAAAATATCACACTAATATTTACGACTTAAATGGAAGATTAATTAGTCGTTCAAAAAACAAAGCTGTAATTGAAATTCAATCCTTACCTCTTGGTATATATCTAATTGAAATTTCAGACTTAAACTCTGACTATAAAGTAGTTGAAAAAATAATAAAAGCAAATTAAAGCTTTAAACCCTAGGCATATCTTTTTTTTTAATTCAGCTATCTGGCATATGAAATATATATAATACTATTAACAACAATCCGAGTCAGGATTACAGCTTAAACCACTTGCCGTAACACGAACACGAGGCTTTTCTTGCGGGATGCCGCACTGGTCGGGTGCTAAGCAAGCCGTTTGAGTATTGATAAGTTGAAATACTGCGCCATCAAAAGTTAATTTATAACGCCCAACGGTACTTTGTTGGAATTCAACTTCTAATTCCAAATTTGAATAGCCTAACTGTTTTTCCGCCAATTGCAGTATATTTAAAATATTATTTGGCTTTAGCCGATGGTCTGTATCAGAAGCCACCCAAAGTTGTAAGTTGAGTTTGTTTTCTTGCCGCAGCACACCACCACAATCTATATAGTTCCGCGTTACATTTCCTACTTCTGTGATATGAAAATGTGCAGGTACAAACTGCCCATTAGGGAGTTGAAACTTTAACGTATCTAATTCACTAAGTGTTTGTTTAAAAGCCGAAAGCAACATATTTAATTTTCTTGCAAAGTTACAAGAATAGTTTTAAAAATAATAGGTGGCATTTTGAATAGCCCCATTTAAACCATAGGCATATCTACCTCTTTTAATTCAGCTATTTTAAGTAAAAACTAAATATTGTAAATTGGGGGTATGAAAAACCTAATACTGATTTTATTAATTATAATAGCTTCATTAAATTTCTTATATACTTTTGGCTATCAAGGTGAGCCAATGAGTCAATTAGAGTTTTTGTCAAGAACACTTGGAAGTATCATTATTCTCGTAATTTCATTAAGACAACTAATGAAAAAATACAACCCTAAACCCTAGGCATAAAACATTCTTTACTCCTAATTTATTTATAGTTTTTAATTCTTTTTTTTAATATTGAGAATAGCCATAATTAAAAAAAAATATTTTTTTGAGGAATTTTCATTAGTTTATAGAATAAATTATAGGCTTAATAAATTCGACCCAAGCATCGTAACCCTTTTCGTTAAGATGAATTCCGTCAGTTGAAAGTTCCTTTCTAATTAGTCCATTTTCGTTTACAAAAATCGAATATAAATCTACAATTTGGTATAGATTTTCTTTTTCGTTGGATTTTATTATTTCGTTTACTTTTAAGATGCTACTCTTGTATTGCTCTTTTTCTATTGGTAAAACGGTTTGGACATAAATCTTAGTTTTAGGTGTTTCCGCATTAATAACTTGGGCAATCTGTATAATATTATTAGCTATATATTCTGCAGAAGGATTGTTAGGACTATTGTTATTCCATAAATCATTTATTCCAATTAATAAAAATACAGCTTTTGGTTTAAAGTAAGTTATTTCATCGATTCGCGCCAATACTCCATCTGTAACATCCCCGCCAATTCCTCTGTTTCTGATATTAGGATATTTTAATCTTTTACTCCAATCTTTTCCGCCCCAAGTTATACTATTTCCTAAAAAGACAATATCACCATAATTTAAAGGGTTGCTTTTAAATTCTTTAATTACTTTTTTGTAATTACCATCCCCCCATTCATCGTGATTTTCGATTACCAAATCCTCATTTGGATATAAGTGGTCAATTGAAACACTATTCTTACAACTTAAAGTAAAAAACAGAATAATTAGTAGTAGAGTTTTATTCATAATCTAAATATATGATTTTAAAAATAATCAACCCTAGAGATGCAATTATAGATTGTTTGAGTAAAAACTAAATGTTGTAAATTGGGATTAGATCAAAACAAGCATATGAGTATAGAAAAAGCATATAATATCTGGGCTAATCAATATGATACAAATGAAAATCGCACAAGAGATTTAGATAAAAAATTAACAATTGAAATTTTAAGTAAATACGAATTTGAAAATGTTTTAGAATTAGGTTGTGGAACAGGGAAAAACACAAATTGGTTATTGAAAAAAGCAAAACGAATTATTGGCTTAGATTTTTCTCAAGAAATGTTGAATAAAGCAAAAGAAAAAATATCAAATAAAAAAGTAGTTTTTAATAAAGCAGACTTAAATGTAGACTGGAAAATTGACAATAATTTTGCTGACTTAATAACTAGTAGTTTAACTCTAGAACATATTGATAATTTAAATCATATTTTTTATCAAGCTAACTTAAAATTAAAGAAAGATGGCTTGTTTTTTATAAGTGAATTACATCCCTATAAGCAATATTCAGGAAGCAAAGCACAATATGTAACTGAAAACGGTACTAAAGAACTAGAGGTATATATTCATCATATTTCGGATTATATTGATAATGCAGCAAGCAATGGGCTTAAATTAGTAGAAATGAAGGAGTGTTTTGATGAAAATAATCAAAAAGGACTCCCAAGATTAGTTTCCTTTTTATTTAAGAAATAAAGTCTACTAGCAGCAATAGGTATAATTATCCACGTACAGCCCGTCTACTAAACCATACCTATCTTCAGCAGATAGTTTATTTAAAAACTAAAACATTTATTTGTTTATTCAAGCTAGCTAATTGTATTAAGGCATAAAATTTGTTTAGATTTAGTTTCATAATGTTATATTAAAAATATGATAACGGCAACATTGTTTTTTTCTTGGTTATATTACAAATGGAAAAAAAAATAGACATTTTGAAAGAAAATTTACACAAAGTGGGACAGCTAAACGTTTTTGGTAATAACCTTGAATTATGTTGTTTAAAACCTGTAACTGGTGTGTATAGAGACGGGTTTTGTAATACAGGTAATAATGACATTGGAACACATACAGTTTGTGCAATTGTCACTGATGAATTTTTACTTTTTTCAAAAAAAAGAGGAAATGATTTAACAAGAGATATTCCGATATATAATTTTAAAGGGTTGAAAGCAGGTGACAAGTGGTGTTTATGCGCTTTAAGGTGGGTTGAGGCTTACAATAATGGATGCGCACCTAAACTTTTATTAGAATCTACAAATATTAGAACTCTTGATTTTGTGAGTCTTGAAAAGTTGCTTGAACACCAAGCATAATCGTAGTGTAACCCTAAACTTATAGGTATATCTTTTTCAGCTAGCTTAACTAAAAAATAAATGTTGCAAATTGGGGGAGATGAAAAAACTGTTATTTCGTTGCTTATCTAATGTTTGATACAAATATCTAAAAATACAGTAAAAAAAAAGCCTCAAATTAATGAGGCTTTACTTTTTATAACAAATAATTTCTAATTAATTAGGCATCACTACCGTGTTAATTACGTGAATTACACCATTACTACCCATTACATCCGTTGCAACGATTTCGCTGTAATTTCCATTTAAATCTTTCAACCAGATTTTTCCATCTTTTTGCATAACATTAATTACTTGACCGTTTAATGCAGTTAAATCAACCGAACCATTACCACTTTCCAGGGCAGATACAACATCAGTTGCAGTTAACTTTCCAGATATTACGTGATATGTTAAGATATTAGCTAAAGCTTTTTGGTTTTTCGCCTCTAATAGAGAACTTAATGTATTCGGATCAAGTTTTGCAAAAGCATCGTTTGTTGGAGCAAAAACGGTGAATGGTCCATCACCTTGCAAAGCACCAACTAAATCAGCTGCTTTTAATGCAGTTACTAATGTTGAAAAATCTTCGTTTCCAACAGCCACATCAACTATTGTTTGTTGCGCAATAACATTCTTAGACATAACTAAAGTCATTGCAATTGTTAAAATAAGTACTAATTTTTTCATAAAATTGATTATTAATTTTTTGGTTAAATTTATTTTGCAAAGAATGAAAGTTATTTTTGATAATTTTATTAATTTTTTGTTAATAATTAAACTTTAACTTATGCTTAACAGTAACTACTTATTATGATTTTTGTGAAATTTAAAGCTTTCTAAAAAGAAAATATATCATGACTTTAAAAACAAACACTGCACACATCAAAGTATTTAATTTATTAAAACACCCCTAAACCATAGGCATATCTTTTTTTAGCTTGCTTAAATAAGCCTGTGCGCTTAAATTAAAGACAGTTAATCTTCCTTTTAGACAAGCTCAGTATTTAGGAATTAATTATATTTGATACACTTAAAAAAACCACTTTGAAAAAGCTATTAATTATTTTATTATTTATTCCATTAATCTCTTTTGGACAAAATAAAAAAAATGATACTATACATAAAACACAAAACATTAAGCTCAATTACAAATCAGTAATAATTCCAAGTGTTTTAATCGGATATGGGATAATAGGTATTGATAACGATGCATTAAAACTATTTAATCATGAAATACAAGAAGAGTTAAACGAACATATAGATAATAAGTTTAAAATAGATGATATTTCTCAATTTGTTCCTTCTTTATCTGTATATGCTTTAAATGCACTTGGAATTAAAGGAAAAAATAATTTTAAAGACAGAACTATCATTTTGGGAACAGCATCTTTGATTATGGGTTCAACTGTTACAGGAATGAAAAAGTTGACCTCAATTGAACGACCAGATGGCTCGAATAAATTTTCATTTCCTTCAGGTAGTACAGCAATAGCTTTTATGGGTGCAGAGTTTTTATATCAAGAATATAAAGACGTATCAATTTGGTATGGAATTTCTGGATATTTAGTTGCTACTGGAACTGGTTTTTTAAGAATGTATAATAATAGACATTGGTTTACAGATGTTGTTACTGGTGCTGGAATCGGAATTTTAAGTACTAAAATTGCTTATTGGATTCATCCGGTTGTAAAAAAAACTTTATTTAAAGATAAAAAAGAGATTGACGGATTTGTAATACCTTTTTACAATGGAAAAGAATACGGATTAGGTTTGTCAATGTCGTTCTAAAGAAATAACTATACACAACACATTATATAATTTATTATTTTCTAAACCAAAGGCATATCCTTTTCTGATAGTTTGAGTAAACTAAATTTTGTAAATTGGGGCTATGAAAAAACTAATCTTTTTATTATCCGTTTCAATTTTATTTCAAAGTTGTTTTAGCTACAAAACTGTGGATTATAACAACATTATAATAGAAAAAAAACAAAAAGTTGAGCTTGAAAATCTTGATAGAACAAATATTAAAGGTCAACTAGTTTCTAAAGATGAAAAAATAGTGATTTTAGAAACCAATAAAGGACTCCAAACAATTCTTAAGGACGAAATTTATGAAGTTAGGGTTAGAAGTTTTTCAATTTTAAAATCTACGGGTGTAATTGCCGCGGCAGCTCTACTTACAGTACTATTTGCCACAAGTATATTCGCTGGGGCTAATTCTGGTGGATGATTTTATAATTCTAAAAATGTGGCCTATATGTTTTAGCACCTGCGAAAAAATGTTAGGAAATTTCTGATTCTATTGTATTTAATAAATATCCGCTAAATAACAGTAACACTTCTTTTTGCTTTTTAGCTATTGCCAAACCTAGGGTATATTTTACTTTGGCTCATCTTCTTCAGGCTCGTTATGTCTAGAATAATAACCAGAATTATCTTCTTTACTTTTTTTAGCACTGTAATCTATGTCCCATACGAAAATTACGATATAAGTACTAAATATTACTGCCCCTATTATAAACACTAGTATATTCAAAATAACAATTTAAGATTAGTCTGGATAAATATAAATAATTCAGATTTGAAAACACAATAGTAGATAAAGTATCTAAACAATAGGCATATCTTTTTAATCCCAGCCTGGGACATCTATACTGATTCCATCAATTTCAAATGGTCCCAAGTCCAAGATATAATCTTTTATAGCCTCAGATCTTTCTTCTTTCTGTTTGTCCCAGGAAAAAACATATTAGTGTTTTTTTGTATTTCTGAATATTCAGGTCTTCTTATTTTAGAGTAATATTCCGATGGAACTGCACCCGTATAATACACAAGTGTGTTGTACATGATTTTAGAGATATAAACAAGAGATATAAATAACCCCACCCAAATTATTTTTGATTCTTCAATCGAGTAGAAATAAAAAATTGATGGCAAAGAAGAAATAATTAGACCATTCCACACCATCCATTCTGCAAAATAATTAGGATGACGGGAGTATTTCCAAAAACCAACATTACAAACTTGCCTCTTTTTATTCATAAGGAAAGCTTTCTTTAAAAAACTTTGCTTTTGAAGATCTGCTAAATGTTCAATGATGAAAAAAACTAGCCATAATAAGTACCCAAAAATTTCTAAAGGAGATATAAAATCTTGAGGATTATACCCTTGTATAATTGCTGGAAGCGCTAGAAAAGTCATATTTGCTAAACATTGAATCATGATTTCATATTGTAAAGAAACATCAATATTAGAATAGCCTGATTTTTCCCATCTAAATCTTTGGTATTCATACCTAGAAAGTTCTTTACTTAAATGCCCTTTTTTAAGCAATATGATTGCTCCAATCCCCATTCTTAAACCTGCAATAAGATACATTCCAGCAATAATATATTTTCTAATCCAATACCCTTCTCCGGAAATCAAAACAATAACTCCAATACAAACAAGCCCCCAAGGCCAACCAATATCTACGTAAGACATTCTTTTTGTAATAAATGCAGGAATGCACACTACAATTATAAAAAGTATTAATTGTGTAATTCCATTAACAGAAGTTATTGAAGTAAAGGATTCACTCAAATAAAGAATAATAAAACATATTATAAATGGTAGGTATCCTAGGGTGCGGTCAAGTATTTTTTTATACGTAAACATTACTTAATTGACAACAAGTAGGTTTAGTCCAATTATTGAAATTATAAAATATACCGCCAGGGTCATTGCTCCTGCATAATCTTTAGCAAGACGTTGTCCGATTAGTAAAAAAATCAAACTTAGTGCAGAAAGTTCTATTCCTAAAGTCGCTATTTCTTTTAATTCAGATGTGTATAATTGATAAACTCCAGCAATCATTAATAAACTAGCAACAATTTCAAGTATTAAAATAACAGCTAATAAAAGAGGAACTGTATTTTTTAATGGAGAATTTTTAAAATGACCTTTTATAAATGATAAATTTCCTTGCCAATCAGTTAATTTATCAATCCCTGATTGTAAAAAAGTTACAATTAAAAATAATAGAATTAAAACCTCCGTTGGGTAATTAGAAAATAAGTTCATAAATATTTTAGTTTTTTTAAAGGTAATAAAATAGTTTATAACAGTACTTGTCTATTATTAAAGCATCATTATTTAATCTTATTTTATTTCTGCAATTTCTTATATTTAAAAAATCAAGTTCGTAAATTTAGTTTTTCTTTAATATTAATTTTTTTTAACTTTTCATATGAGAATTGATAAATACCTATGGTCTGTCAGGCTCTTTAAAACTAGAAGTATTGCTACTGAATTTTGTAGAAAAGGACATGTTAAGATGGATAATAAAAGTTGTAAGCCGTCAAAGGAAGTCTATATAAATGAGGAGTTTTCCGTGAGAAAAAATCAGATAAATTATAAAATACAAGTACTTGATGTCCCTGAAAGTAGAGTTGGTGCAAAAATAGTGGATTTGTACAGAAAGGACATAACTCCAAAAGAGGAATTTGAAAAAACAGAAATGTTAAAATATTCTAAAGACTATTACAGAAAAAAGGGAGAAGGTAGACCCACTAAAAAAGACAGAAGAGATATTGATGATTATCACGACACTTCCTCTAATTAAAGAATAAGACTCTCTTCTAGTCTTTGTTTAATTATTTGAATAATTCTTCGTTTTAATTCTGAGGAGTTTTTTATAAAAAATGTTAATTCATCTATACAAAATTGACCAAGAATAGTTCCTAAAAGGATGTTTTTAAAGTTTGTGTCTTTTATTAAAATTGAATTAAGTTTTTCTATTTGTTTTTCTTTATCCAGATTAACAAAATCAATTTTTCTTTGTTTCGTATAATCTTGAAATAATACTACTAATAGATTATGCTGCATTTTTATAATAGGTCGAATAACTTCATTTTGAAACCTTTCAGTCTTTGAAGTTCCAGCATTTACTAGGTCTGATAGTATTGGTCTTTCTTTTTTAGTCATTTAATGATTGATCTATTAAAAACTTCTATTTATTTCAGCATTTTTTTTTCATAAAGTTTTTCAACTTTTTCTCTAGCCCATGGAGTTGTTCTCAAAAACTTCAGACTTGACTTGAGACTTGGATTGTTTTTAAATGCATTTAGGTTGAGAATAGTCCCTAATTCTTCCCAGCCATATTTTTGTTGTAATTGCTCTAATATAGTTGTCAGTTTAATCCCATGCATAGGATTATTAGGTTGTTCTTCACTCATTAGCTGTTTTATTTTTTTGAATGTTATTATTATATAACTGAAATATAAAATATTATAATATTCAGTATTGCATAAAAAGTTGCAGGCAAAACATTAACGAACTTATCTTTGATTTGGATTCTTACTAAAATTGCACCTATCATTAAGACCGATAATAAAAAAGAAGCAATAGGTATTAATATTGAGTAGTTTAAACCAGCTAATAATCCAGCTCCTCCAATAAGCTGAAATGATCCTATAAGTTGACGCTGGTTCTTGTATCCCCATCGTTCAAACTCAGACATCATTTTCTTAGAAGTAAATGAACCTATACCATAGGTAATAAATGAAATGCTCGAGAAAAGAGTAATTACTATGTTTATATCCATTAACTAAACTAAACCATAGTTAAATGCTGCTATAAATAAAGACAAAACTAAAAGAATGAAAGAAGGAACATATTTAGGCCACGGGTTCTTTACTTTTACGTGAGCTAACTGTGCACAAACCATCAAAAATGCCATAGCAAGTGATGACCCGATTAAAAGGTCTTTATACCAAATTCCTAAAATTAACATTGTCGCTAATGATATTTTAGCTGCACCAACAATGTTTCTTAACAAATCAGACAATTTATATTGTTTAAACTCTATAACTATATTATCATACCTAAAAATCCATACTATGATTACAGATATTGAAACGATGATTTGAGATAAAAGTGCTATATTTTCCATTTGATGATTTTAGATTATAATCTAAAGATATAAATTATCTTAATAAGAATTAAAGTTATAAAATTATTTTTCATTGAATTTCATTAAATTTATAATTATCATTTGTCAGATTTGAAATAAAATTTAATTATTATGAAATTTAAACAGGTAACTCTTTTTGGCGCGAGTGGACTTATTGGAAGCTATTTATTAAAATATCTTCTTAAGGATTCTGAGGTTCATCTAATAAATGTCATTACCAGAAAACCATTTTATTTGAAACATGATAAAATTAATAATATAATTATTGATTTTACAGACATCAACTCTTTTTCTAGCTGTATACAAAAAAGCGACGCTGTTTTTGTTTCTATAGGCACAACAATGGCCAAAGTCAATGGAGACAAATCTGAATATCGAAAAATAGATTTTGATATAATTTATAATATTGCTAATGCCTGTAAGAAAAATAGTATTAAAAACCTATTATTTGTTTCATCACTAGGGGCAGATTCAAATGCATCTTCTTTTTATCTCTCATTGAAGGGAGAAATTGAAGATGCGGTAGAGATATTAAAGATAGAATATACCTCAGTTTTTCGTCCATCTGTACTTTTAGGAAATAGAAATGAAGCAAGGTTTTTGGAAAGAATAGCTCAGTTTGTAATGTATTATTTAGCATCTTTTATTCCTTCTAAATATAAACCGATAGATGCGGACATTGTAGCTAAATCTATGGTTAATATATCTAAAAATCCGAAGGACGGACTTAACATTTATCATTACAAGGATATGATTTTTTGATTTTTTTCATTAAAATCAACTATTGAAAAGTCTTTCAGTTCTTTTCTTATTTTAGTACGATAATTTTAGTGAAGTTTTTTAAGTATCTTTAACAATGAAATTATTTTTAACTAGTGTTTTTTATGAGAATAAATGATTTAAAATATCTATTTGCTTACACCATTCCTGTAGCAACATTAATTTCAATTACATCTGAAGGCTTGTTAACGTACACAACCCTTCTGTATGCTTTTATTTTTATACCAGTTTTAGAGTCAATTTTTAAAGATGTTGAATCTAAAAAGGAGGATTCAAAGCCGCAATTAGAAAATAAAGCTTCAAATATTTTTTTTGATATATTATTATATTTAAATATTCCATTTGTATTTGGTTTGTTAATTGTTGGTCTTTATAATTTAACTCATAATCAGTTAGGCTACTTTGAAGTCACTGGGATGGTTTTATCTCTAGGTATCCTTCTAGCTACAAACGGTATAAATGTAGGGCATGAACTGGGTCACAGAAAACCTATAGCTGAAAGATGTTTATCTAAGTTATTGTATTTACCGTGTTTATATATGCATTTTTATATCGAGCATAATTTTGGACACCATAATAATGTATCTACTCCAAAGGATCCTGCTACTGCAAAATTTAATCAATCCGTGTACAGCTTTTGGATTACATCTGTCATTGGCCAGTATTTTAGTGCATGGAAACTTCAATTACAGTTACTGAAAATAAATAATAGAAGTTTTTTTTCTTACAAAAATGACATGTTCTATTATACTATTTTTCAAATTACTTATTTGTCTTTTATTTATTTATTTTTTGGCACCTTCGGGCTAATTCTTTCCGTAGCAATTGGGGTTCTATCCTTTTTATTCTTAGAAACCATTAATTATATCGAGCATTACGGATTAGTAAGAGAGAAATTGCCATCAGGTAGATATGAAAGAGTCCAATCTCACCACTCATGGAATTCAAATCATTTTATAGGAAGAATTGTATTGTATGAATTAACTAGACATAGCGATCATCACTATAAAGCTTCTAAAAAATATCAAATTTTAGAAAACAAAACGGAAAGTCCGCAGCTTCCATATGGATATCCCACATCTATACTTTTAGCTCTTGTACCCTGGCTTTGGTTTTCACTAGTTAATCCTCTTCTCGAAGTAAGAAAATAATCATATCATAGATAAAATGCTTACTTTTATTTAAATATTTTGATTTTATAAAATTAAAATATAGCAAATAACTCATGGACAACTTAAACCTTTCAAGCTTTGATAAAATATCATTAGATGAGATGAATGGAGTTTCTTTAATGAAACGAGTTGACACCAAATTTATACTATCAGAATCTCAATTATTAAAAGTGTTTTCTAAAATCCAAAAAGACTATAAGGTTCTAGAAATAGATAATGAGAGACTAATGCAGTACTCCACATTATATTTTGATACTCAAAACAAGAAATGTTTTAAAGAACATCACAACGGAAAACTAAATAGATATAAAATTAGAATGAGAAAATATTTAGTTTCTGATATTTGTTTTTTAGAAGTAAAGAAAAAAAATAATCTTGGTGTAACTAATAAAACTCGAAGACAAATTAAAGATTTTGAAACTATCTTATCTTCTGATTCCAAAGAGTTTATTTACAATAGTCAGATTAATGATTTATTACTAGAGCCAGCTTTATATAATAATTTTAATAGGATAACTTTGGTAAATAAAAATTATCCTGAACGTGTAACTATAGACACTAATTTATCTTTCAAATCAGCAGACAAAGAAAAAATATTTGATAATTTAGTGGTTATTGAAATAAAGCAAGAGGGTAAAAGATTAAATACTGTAATGAACAAAGCGCTTAAATTAATGAGTATTTTACCAACAAATTTCAGCAAGTATTGTTTAGGAATAACCAATACTTTTGATAATATAAAATCTAATAGGTTTAAAGAAATTAACCTTAAAATAAATAAATTAAATAATTAAAAAATGGAATTTTTAGACATACCACTATTTGATGATGATTTTTATAAAATGATATTAAGATTTTTTATTAATCTATTCTTTTTGACAGGAATAATAAAATACTCATATTACAAAAATAACTTAAATAAAGACTATTTATTCACATTCTACTCTATTGGGATTGTAGTTTTCTTTCTTTGCTTTACCTTAAAAAAATACGAACTAGACCTTGGAATGGCTCTTGGCTTATTTGCAATATTTGGTATACTTAGGTACAGAACAGTACCGTTAAATGTTAAGGAAATGACTTACTTGTTTGTAGTTATTGGAATTTCCGTGATGAATGCACTTTCGAATAAAAAAATGAGTTATGTAGAAATTGTTACTGCAAATTCAGCCATTCTATTTGCTTTATATTGGCTAGAATTTTACTGGGGAAACAACTCTATTTTATCAAAAAAAATAGTTTATGAAACAATAGAAAATATTCATCCCGATAATCATGAAATACTCAAAAAAGACTTAGAAAATAGATTAGGAGTTAAAATTATAGATTTTGAAATTGGTAATATTAACTTTCTAAGAGATACAGCCGAGATTACTATTAAATATAAAGCTTAATTTTTTTTATGAGATATCCAGTAAGGTTAATATTTGTTTTTTTGATTTTTATTACCAATTCTTTAATTGCTCAAACTGATGATCAGTTAGAGGGATGGGGTATTGCAGAAGTATCTATTAAAGCAACAACTAAGATTTCAATTAATGTTGCAGAGCATATAAGATATAAAAATGATATTTCAATTTTAGATAAATATTTTACCCAAGTAGGGTTTAATTATGAGCTATTTAAAGATTTTAAGCTTGGAGTAAAAGGACGGTTTATTTCTGATAATGATACTGAAGGAAATATTCAAGGCTTAGATTCTAAATTTAGATTTCAGACAGATATCAGCTATAAGCATGATATTGGAATTGTAGACCTTACATACAGACTAAGCTATCAAAACTCTAATGAATTAGGAATTTCAGACATTCCAAATCAATATGCTAGGTTTAGAACAGGCGTTAATTATAAGATTAAGTCAATTAAAACTCTTCTCAAAATTGAGGCAGAGTTATTTAATCAGTTTAAAAAAGGTAATGAAGACAATGGGGTAAACCTTTATAGATTAACGATGAAATTAAATCGTAAAATCAATAAAAATAATGAATTAGGGGTGTTTTATAGAATTCAAAAAGATATAGATAGAATTGATCCAATTAACAGAAAAATAATTGGACTAAAATATTCTCACAAATTTGACTTAACGAACTAACCCTTATTAAATATGAAATATTTATTGTTATTTACTTTTTTTCAAACTATTAGTTTCTCACAAAATACTAATGATGTTTTTACGTATTTAGATGTTTTCGATTTACAATATGTTTCCAGCCCGCAAATAAGTCCAGATGGATCAGAAATTATATATAGACGAATGACTTTTGATATCTTAAAAGATAAGGCAGTAGGGAATTTATGGACTGTTAATGTAAATGGTAGTAATCATCAAAAATTAACTTCTAGAGAATCAGAAGAATATGGAGCAACTTGGTCACCTGACGGAGATAGATTAGCATTTATCAGCTCTACAGAAGAGGGATCAGAAATTTATATTTACTGGAAAAACTCTTCTAAATATGCTAAAATATCGCAATTGGAAGGAAACCCATCAAATCTGTCCTGGTCTTCAAATGGTACAAATTTAGCATTTACTATGAAGGTTAAAACTCTAGCTCCGGTTTTAGTGAAAATGCCTAAAAAACCAAAAGGCGCCAAATGGGCTAAAACTGCTAGAATTACCGATCGTCTTTATCACGAATCTGATGGAAAGGGTTATATAGAGCCTGGATTTACTCATGTATTTTTAATCTCGTCAGAAGGATCAGGGGTTAGTAAATTAACATCTGGGAACTTCAACCATAGGGGTCCACTATCTTGGTCTAAGGACAATTCAAAAATTTATTTCACTTCCAATAGATCCGAATCTTGGGAATATGAATTTAGAAATAGTGAGATATATTCAGTTGATATCATTGATCAAAAAATCAGGTCACTAACTGACAGAAATGGACCAGATTCTAATCCTAAAGTATCTCCAAATGGAAAACATATTGCTTATTTAGGCTATCAAGATAAAGTTCAAGCTTATCAAAATACACAACTTTCTATAATGGATACTAATGGTGATAATACTAGTTTAATCAGTTTTAATGTTGATTCTAGCATTAATGATTACCATTGGGATTCAAATAGTAAAGGAATTTATTATAGTTATGATAAACTTGGAGACACTAAAATAGCATATCTTAATCTAGATGGATCTTTTAGAGACTTAGCTGAAAACTTAGGGGGAAACAGTATTGGAAGACCTTACGGAGGAGGCTCTTTTTCAGTTTCAAATAATGGTGTAATTGCATATACAAACACAAGCTATAAACACCCTTCTGAACTTACTGTAGTTAATGGCAAAAAATCAACCCAAATAACTAATCTAAATTCACATTTATTAGAAAACAGAAATTTAGGGTTTGTTGAAGAAATTTGGTATAAATCAAGTTTTGATAATCGTGATATTCATGGTTGGGTGGTGTATCCGCCTAATTATGATTCATCAAAAAGCTATCCATTTTTAGTAGAAAATCACGGTGGCCCTATCTCAAATTATGGTAGTAGATTCTCTGCTGAAATGCAACTGTATGCTGCCGCTGGATATATAGTTTTTTATCCAAATCCTAGAGGAAGCACTAGTTATGGAGAAGAATTTGCAAACCTTCTACATCATAATTATCCTGCTGAAGATTATTTAGATGTTATGGATGGGGTTGATTTTTGTATTAAAAATGGAATTGCTAATGAAAACATGTTATATGTTACAGGTGGAAGTGCAGGCGGGTTGATGACTGCATGGATGATTGGTAAAAATAACAGGTTTAAATCTGCAGTTGTAGTTAAGCCAGTAATGAATTGGATTAGCAAAACACTTACTGCAGACAATTACTTTCAATATTCTGACACTAGGCTTGACGGTCAACCATGGGAAAACTTTCAAGAATATTGGGATTTTTCACCTATTTCATTGGTGGGGCAAATTGAAACACCAACCATGGTTATGGTAGGAATGGAAGATTTGAGAACACCACCATCGGAGGCAAAACAATTATATCATGCGTTAAAACTTAGGAAAATACCAACTGTATTAGTAGAAATACCAGAAGCTAGTCACGGGATTGCAAATAGACCCAGTAATTTAATCACTAAAGTGGCACACATTTTAGCTTGGTTTAAGCAGCATCCTTAATTTATAATCTTTCTAAATTAGCAGCCTTAACTTACTTATAACAATAAATTAAGAAGTTGTTTATTATAAATTTATAAATTTGATTTCAAATAATTACAACTTTAAAATATCTTTTAACTAAATCATATATAAGATGGAAAACTTATCAAATTCTAACGGAGATGGATCTGGAAAATGTCCTTTTGCCCCAGCTTCAAAAAAACATACTACTGCTGGAGCTTATTCAAACTCAAGTTGGTGGCCTAATCAATTAAATTTAAAAATATTACATCAGAATTCATCAGTAACTAGACCAACGAATAAAGATTTTAATTACTCGGCTGAATTTAAAAGTCTAGACTTAGATGTGTTAAAGAAAGATCTTTATGATTTAATGACAGACTCACAAGATTGGTGGCCTGCTGATTATGGTCATTATGGCCCATTTTTTATTAGAATGGCATGGCATAGCGCAGGCACATATAGAATTGCTGATGGTAGAGGTGGCGCTTCTGCAGGAACACTTAGATTCGCACCTTTGAATAGCTGGCCAGACAATGGAAATTTAGATAAAGCTCGTCGTTTATTATGGCCTATTAAACAAAAATATGGTGAAAAGATTTCTTGGGCTGATTTAATGATCCTAACAGGCAATTGTGCTTTGGAATCTATGGGTTTTAAAACTTTTGGTTTTGGTGGCGGTCGTGAAGATATTTGGGAACCTGAAGGAGATATCTACTGGGGTCCAGAAACAGACTGGCTTGAAGACGAGAGATACAAAGGAGACCGTGAACTCGATAACCCTCTTGGGGCTGTACAGATGGGACTTATTTATGTAAATCCAGAAGGGCCAAATAGTAATCCAGATCCTCTGGCTTCAGCAAGAGATATAAGAGAAACTTTCGCTCGAATGGCAATGAATGACGAAGAGACTGTTGCGTTAATTGCAGGAGGACATACTTTTGGAAAAACCCACGGAGCTGGAGATCCATCTAATGTTGGTCCAGAGCCAGAAGGTGCAAGTATTGAACAAATGGGTTTTGGGTGGAAGAATTCATTTAAGTCAGGAAAAGGAGTAGACACTATTACCAGTGGACTTGAAGGAGCCTGGACTCCTACGCCAATTAAATGGGATAGCACATATTTTGATACATTATTTGGCTATGAATGGGAACTTACTAAAAGTCCCGCCGGAGCTCAGCAATGGGCTCCTAAAGACGGTGGGGGAGCTGGCTCTGTTCCAGATGCTCATGATAAGTCAAAAAGTCATGCTCCTATGATGGCAACTACTGATATAGCCTTAATAATGGATCCTAAATACCTTGAAATATCAAAACGATTTCATGAAAATATTGACCAGCTTGAAGATGCATTTGCAAGAGCTTGGTTTAAATTAACTCACCGTGATATGGGTCCTATTTCAAGATACTTAGGAAAAGAAGTTCCTAGTGAAGTATTGATATGGCAAGATCCTATTCCGAAAGTTGAATATGACTTAATAAACAGCAATGATATAGATTCTTTAAAGGCTTTAATAACTAAGTCTGGAATTTCAAATTCTCAACTAATATCTACTGCTTGGGCATCTGCGTCTACCTATAGAGGTACAGATAAAAGAGGTGGAGCAAATGGAGCTAGACTTCAATTATCTCCACAAAATAATTGGGAGGTTAACGAACCGAATAATTTGAATAAAGCTTTAGATGCATTAAAATCTATTCAGACAGCTTTTAATCAGTCAAATGGATCTAAAAAAGTTTCCATGGCTGATTTGATAATTTTAGCAGGAAATACAGCAGTTGAAAATTCTGCAAAAATCGCTGGCCATAATATTTCTATCTCTTTTGTTGCCGGTAGAAATGATGCGACACAAGATAATACTGATGTTGATTCCTTTTCAGTTTTGGAACCAAAAGCAGATGGCTTTAGAAATTATATGAAACCAAATCAGGATAGGCACGCTGAAGAATTACTTCTTGATAAAGCACATTTATTGACTTTAAGCGCCCCTGAAATGACCGTTTTATTGGCTGGAATGAGAGTCTTAGATACTAATTATAACGAGACGAAACATGGTCTATTGACAAATAATCCTGGAGCTTTAACAAATGATTTCTTTATCAATTTATTAGACATGAATATTGAATGGGAAGCACAGTCAAATTCTGAAATTTTGTTTAATGGAGTTGATAGAAAATCAGGAAAAATTGTATGGACTGCCACTCGAGCGGATTTGATTTTTGGATCAAATTCACAATTACGAGCACTAGCGGAATCGTATGCTTGTAATGATTCAAAAGAAAAGTTTGTTAGTGATTTTGTTAAAGTTTGGACTAAAGTAATGGATCTAGATAGGCTTTAGGCTTAGTTAACTAGAGAAACATCTATATCGTTTTCGTGTTACTTTATTTATAGTTTAATAAAAATGTAATTTTATTGTGTTTTTCCTAAATACAGCATACCGGACCTACGAATAATTGAAATATTAATTAAAACTATATTTTTAGTTGTGTTTTGATTTAGCTTTGTTACAAATCTTAAACCCATGAAAAACTACATCTTTCTTATACTAACTCTAAACACATTACTAACCTATTCTCAAATGGCTCTTCCTATTAATTTTGAAGATGGTCAAGTAACCACAGAAAGTTTTGTCGACTTTAACGGAGGTACTGGGACTGTAGTTGATAATCCGTTTATTACTGATGATAACCCTAGTAATACAGTTGGTAAAATAGTTAGAGATGGTGGAGATATTTGGGCAGGGAGCTATTTGGAACTAGAGGACTTTATAGATTTCACTACTAATACTACCATTAATATGAGGGTTTATTCTGTATCTCCTGGGTTACATGTCAAATTTAAATTAGAAAATAATGATTCTAGTTCTGCTACTGATAGAGATGCATACACATCTACATATGACCAGTGGGAAACTTTAACCTGGAGTTTTGCTGGAGAGCCTACAAATACATATGAAAAACTTGTTCTAATGTTTGATTTTGGGAATATCGGCAATGGAACTGATAGTTCTACTTTTTATTTCGACGATATTTTTCAAACCGATCCAACTGGTGGTTTAAGTCAAATTGATTTACCAATCACTTACGATGATTCATCAATCTACTACTCATTAATTCCTTTTGGTGATGAAGAGGGAGCGTCTGATATTATATATAATTCAGGTGCCAACAATCTTGCTTATGTCGCAAAAAGTAGTTCGGCTGCTACTTGGGCAGGTGTAACAATTAGTAATGAGAGTGGTTTAGAAAACAATATTCCGGTAACTTCCTCAAATTCAAAAATGTATGTACATACTTATGTGACTGGAAGTTCAAATACAGGAATACCTGTAAGACTAAAGATTGAAAACAAGAATGATCCAACACAATCTGTAGAAACAGAGGCATATACAACAGTAGTTGATGCTTATGAAGTCTTAGAGTTTGACTTTAATAATGAGGCCACAGGAACAGCAGCTCTGAATGAAAGCTACCCATTTAATATGGCATCTTTATTTTTTAATTTTGGATCTGCAGGAGATGACCAAACTGTATATTATTTTGATAATATTTCTTTTGGATCGCCAATCTCACTTGGGTTAGATAGCGTTTCTAATGAGAGTTTTAAACTTTATCCAAATCCTGTTGAAGATTATTTATATATTCAATCATCGGATACAACTATAAAAAATATTGATATTTATAACATATTAGGAAAAAAAATCTACAGTACTAGTTCTGAAAATAGGTTGGATATGAGTTCTTATAGCGCAGGTATATATTTTGTAAAAGTTAATAACTCTACATTTAAGATATGTAAAAAAGTAAGCTAATACTTATAACATATAAGGTAAAATAGCTTTTCTCTTTTTAGGGTAATTATCAAATTTTTCTTTGTACCACTTATGATGATTAAGCGATCTTGGACTTAAATTACAAAATGTCCAGATAGCAAAAGTAATTGACGGTAAATTACAAGCTATTATCATAAACCCAATCCATTCTACTACCTCACCAAAATGGTTTGGACAAGAAATATATTTAAACAAACCTCCGTACGGAATTTGATAACTTTCATCGCTTGTTCTTAAAGATATTAAATGCTTGTCTGCAACTTTGTTAATGTGCATTCCAGTAAAAAAAACAACTATACCAATCATTACATTTAATGAAATCACAGACGATATCTCCGCGTTTAAATAGCCGAGGTAGTACCCATTTAAAAATCCATTTACGGAATTAAATAGTATAGCACTACAAGCAATTAATAAAGGCATCTTTTTATTATCAGTTTTTATTTTAAAAGGAAAAATAAAGGTTCTGTTAAAATAATGTAATACCCATAATATTAGTAATAAATAAGTTAATGTAGTTTTTTCAGTGGGTCCAATAAGTGTAATTATAGGCATCAATAAAAAAGCAGGGAGCTCCATAATAAACCATCCCCATTTATTAGAAATCATAACCCCCCATTTATTATTAGTGTGCCTACCGTAGGGAGCTTTAATTTTGAAAATTACTAAAACGATAAATGTTGTTATGGCTATAGCAATCCATATGTAGTTTATTAATTCAAACATTTAAATTCATTTAATTAATAAATTAAATATAATGAATGTTATTGTTATTAATTTGATAAATTTATAGAATGAACTTAGACTCCACCGCAAAAGAAATTATAGATTATTTAGAAAATCGTATTGACAAGAATTTAGTTAAAAACTCTGTCCATAAAGTAAAGTTTATGACCGCCAGAGATATGATTGTTGAAATCACAAAAAAGTAATTGGCTTAATTAGATGGTTTTATGAAAGCTTATATTTTTTGTGTGTTATTATTCTCAACTTATTTTTTATCTGCTCAAAATGGCAACTCCTGTGAAGAATCAATTGAAATTATTGCTGGAGATTATTATGTCGATAATATAAGCGGGGATACATATAGTCTTGACTGCACTGAGCTTGATTATAATAACTCTAATTTAGAATGGTTTTCTTATGTATCTGATCAAAACATATTTGTAACAGTAACTTCTGATTTGGAATCCAATCAAAATGATGATACAAGGCTTCATGTGTATGAAGGACCCTGTGATAATTTAGTTTGTGTAGCAGGAAATGATGATATTCATAATTTAAATAACGGCTTTTTGTCTACGGCTACTTTTCAGGCTACTGCTGGAGTTACTTACTACATTGCATGGGATAGTTTTTGGTCTAATTCAAGTTTTGATTTTCAGCTTATTGAATCTAATACTCCACCAGAATCAACTTATAATAGCTTTTCACATCACGGAATTGATAGAGATTACATCTATTATGAACCTGAAGGTTTAGAAGAGAACTCCCCATTAGTTTTTGTTATGCATGGCTATAGCGGTGACGCTGAAAACATTCGTAATTATTCTAACATGAACGATATAGCTGATGAGTATGGATTTGCTGTTTGCTATCCCAGAGGAACTTTAGATGATTCAGGAAATAGGTTCTGGAATGTTGGATATGATTTTCACCCCAACGAAACTATTGATGATGTAGATTTTTTAAAAGAACTTGCATCTTTTTTACAGACTTCAAATAACTTAAGCGTAGATAAAATATTTGCAACAGGCATGTCTAATGGTGGAGATATGTGTTACATGTTAGCGTGCGAAGCCACAGACACTTTTAGTGCTGTTGCTGCAGTTGCAGGATTGATGTTACAAAACATATTAAACACTTGTAACCCCAGTAACTTAATATCACTTTTTGAAATACATGGAACAGATGATAATGTAACTTTTTATGATGGTGATCCAATATCTTCAGGTGGCTGGGGAGTATATCCAAGTATTCCTGCCACAATAAATTATTGGGCTGAGTTGAATAATTGTACTGAATTTTCTACTGAAGATCTGCCCAACACTAATACTACTGATGGTAGTCATGTTGTTAGTGAGAAAAACTTTGGAGCAGAAAACAATAATGAAGTGTGGCTTTATAAGGTTTATGGCGGAGGTCATGATTGGCCTGGATCTCAAGGATCTAACATGGATATTGATGCTTCTCTAGAGGCGTGGTTATTCTTTGATCATGTTATGAACAATAATTTAGGGGTTAATTATAATGAGGATATTAATTACTTTATGTATCCTAATCCTGCAAAAGATTCCTTCAGTATATCATCTTCAGCTGAAACTATATCTTTCGCTATTTATAACATCCTAGGGGATAAAGTTTTAGAAGGGGACAATAAAATTAATATTGACATAACTAGTCTTAGTAGTGGGGTTTACTTTGTGAATATTGCAAACAATAATTCAAAATCTGTTAAAAAACTAATAGTCAAGTAAACTATTTTAGTTTTTTAAATCTACAAAAATTAAAGTTTTGTATTGTATCAAACGGAGTAGCGTGATCGGTATTTAAATGTTCTACTAACTCAAAACTTTCTGAAAAAAGCAGTTTTAAATCGTCTACTGAATATCTGCTTATCTCTAAACCGCTACATTTAAGTGGCCCATTTTCTGAAAAGGTTCCAATAATTAATGTACCTCCTTTTCTTATTTGATTTTCTGAAATTTCTATATAGTTTCTTATTTCTTTTTCAGTTGTTAAGAAATGAAAGACAGCCCTGTCGTGCCAAAGATCAAATTTCTTATCAGTATAAAAATCAAGTATATTACTATTAAATAAATCACCTCTATTTGTATATTTACTTGTTCTTTTTTTAACTTCCTTTAGTGCATTATTTGAAATATCTAAGACGCTTACGTTAGAAAATTTATTTTTCAATAGGTTATCAATTAGAAAACTTTTTCCACATCCAATATCAATTATTTCTACATCTTTTTTAATGCTTGAACTCTCAATCAAAGAAAGTGAAGTTGATGGATTTTCTTGGAACCAACTAACTCCATTTATCTCTTTCGTTTCATAAATGTTTTCCCAATGTTTTTTACTCTCTCTCATAGGATTACTCTTAAATTTGTATAAAAGTACATAAGATTATTAGTACTTTTACAGGCGTTTAATAATATCTTTCTTCAGCCCCGTAGTTTAATGGATAAAATAGAAGTTTCCTAAACTTTAGATAAAGGTTCGATTCCTTTCGGGGCTACAATTTTCAAGAAAAGTTAGCTTTAGCTAATTTATTTTACCAATTCAGCTTTGCTATGAATAATTTTTAGTTTTCCTATAAAAAAAATTAATACTTTACCATCAAACTTTCTTCTTCTATCCAAGACCCTACTGGCTTAGATTGTATTTCTTTCCAGTCTGAATCTTTATTTCTTTTTTTCATTCTAGTTTCTAACCCATTAAAATATGCAGCTCTAGATTCTCCTAGTACAACCATCATGAAATCTCCATTATCAGTCCCACCAAATACAGGCTCTAACATTAAATAAATATATTGATTATCAAGTTTTTTATCATTTTCAATCGACACTTTTTGATTTTCTATAAAAGCAGCTCTATTTCCCCAACCGTGATTCATTGTCACATGTCTTCTGTAAGGGTTTTTAGGTAGCTCAACAGAAAGGTCCATTCCCTCAGGGACGTAACTCAAATCTGCTCTAGTATTATAAACATGAGCCATTACAAATTCAGTTCCAGTGCCCTCAAATGCATCCTCTCCATTCATTTCTCTAAAACTTTTCATAGCCAGCTCTCTCCATTCTCCTTCTCCTTTTCCTGAATTATCATACTTTTCATAAGAGGTTAAATTCGCAAATGATTGACAAAAATAAATCGTATTACCATCCATTTCTGTTAGTAAAAAAGTCTTAGGAGCGTTATCCATTTTAGAA
Organism: uncultured Flavobacteriaceae bacterium; assembly: GCA_949372955.1. Classification (GTDB taxonomy): domain Bacteria; phylum Bacteroidota; class Bacteroidia; order Flavobacteriales; family Flavobacteriaceae; genus SGZJ01. The sequence continues at coordinate 39,748 of CASIAX010000013.1, forward strand.
ATAACATTCTTCCAGTCATTCATTAGTTTTTCTGTTTTTACTTGATCTTTTGTTTCCCATTCATTTACAACTATAATCCCATCAAATTGAGCTTGAATTGAAATACAGAACATAAACACCATAATTTTTAAAATTGCATTTTTCATATTTTTTATTTTTTTATATAACTTAAAAATAATTTTATTTTTATCTCAATACTTTAGATTTTAGGAGATTAATTTTAAAAAAAAAGGATAAGGCTTAAATTAAAAGGGGCACAGTGCTGTTTGGGTATTTAACCAATCATGATAACTTGAAACAAAATTCCTGCCAGCTTAGCTGTACTCTGTCCTTGATATGTGTTTTCAAACAATCGTAACCTACCCCAATTTTATGTAGTAACAATTAAGGAGGACCCTTCAATTAATGAAGTATAACAACTTAGTGCTCCAGATCCTCCGGAACAATCGCTAGTAGAATAAGAGATTCCGTGGTTATTACATCTAAAGCTATTTCCATTTAATTCCCATAGATTTCTAGACCCTTGGTGTGGACAAGAATTACTGTAAGCTTGAATAGTATCATTTGCTGTTCTTAAAAAAAGCATTTGTAAACCCAAAGAATACCCATTCATCCAGCCGCCAATATTCTCTAAAGAGCTAAAATTTGGGTTGTTTAGATCTATTGTATAAACATTTTCTAGCTGAAAAAACCCAAGTTCATTATCTACTGCAGGAATGTTTATTTCGGCCTCATCGGTAGAACATGCTTCCAAAAAAGACAGTCCAAAAAATGCAAATGCTACTGTTGGGCAAACTTCTTTTAAAAATTTTCTTCTTGATTTCATTCTATAGTTTTTTAAAATACTCTTAAAATATTAAATCCAAAAAAAATATCCCCTTTTTGCCAATCTCCCTCTGCAGAAGTTAGTACTCCGGCCTCATCAGAGGCTTGGGTATTTGAAAATAGTAACTGAAAAACATGTCCACCAGTTTCCATATCAATACCTAAACTTAAAACGTTTTTTTCAGTAGAATTACTTAGTCTATTTAAGTGATGAGAATAATCAATATTAAAGGAGCTTCTTTTCGATATTTTTATTCTACCACCAGAATTTAAAATATAATTATAATCTGTTTTTGATTGAGTTGTCAAAAAATTATGTTTTACTAGTGAAGGGGCAACCTGTAAAGAAAACCTCTCACTAAAACGTCTAGAAATCAGTAACTGGGAAATATAAACGTACCTTTCTTTAAAATCTAGATTTGGATAGAGTACCTCATCCAGTGAGGTGTCTAGATTAATACTGTTGTATCCAACTATGGAGACAGGGAATTTCTCAGTTTGTCTTTTTATTCCGTATTTAACGTGCAAGTTGTAAGTTTGTTTGAAAGACTCCCTACTAAAACCCACTTGTACATTATTTAAAAGACCATATAATATTTCTATTTTGGTGTTTGCATAATCCAGTCCAAATAAAGAATTAAGTCCTCCTTTTATCGACCCAAACCTGTGAGCTACATAAAGATATAAATCTTCTTTTTCTGCTAACTTTGTAGATTGATTATTAACAATTTTCATTGCTTTGAAAGCTGGTAACTCAAAAGTATTCTTATAACTTGTTTCTTTGCTTATTTCGTCCAATAAATCATTTTGACAAAAAATAAAAGAGCTAAAAAAGAAAACAACAATAAAATAATTTAATTTATTCATCTTTTAATATTATGCAATTGATTAATTTATACTCTTCAAATAGATCATCATAACCCAGATAGCCTCCTTTTATAACAATAATATCTCCAACATTTATGTTCTCAAAATTCAAGTTTTCGTTTTCGTTATATTGAATACTTACAACCTTCTCTAGCTGAACACCACCCAATCTTACAGAGGTAACTCTAGCTTTTAAAACCACTACTGATCTTTCGTTTAAACTGGCTTTAATAAAACCAGAAACATTACCCTTAAAGGAAATACTTTTTTCAGACATAGGCTCTTCATTTTGATAAACATAACTAGTTAAAGCAAATCCACCCACTAACAAGAGACAGACTATTATAAGTGCTAGTTTATATTTTTTCAATAAGCTCATATTCTACTTTAATATTAATTTTTTTAGATATTTTATTTCTTACAACTTTAGGAATTTTAATATTATAGTCCTCTGTTAGGACAATAAAACTTGTCTTTAATGAAATCCCTTGCTCAGTCTTTTGCATTCGGCCGCTTATAGTGACGCTCTTCTCTATACCTCTTATCGCCAGTACACCAACAATATCATAATTGTTTTCAGTATTGGTTAAATCTTCATATTTGAAGTCTTGAATATTTCCAACAAAAGTTGCTTTTGGATATTTGCTGGATTCCATGTAATTTTCATTAAAATGCTCTTCCATTAACGCAATTTCAAACTTAAAAGCACTAACAAAAAGTAGTATCGCAATATTCCCATTAGAAGAGTCAACAATAGCAGTAGAAACTTTATTAATAGCTTTGATCTGTTCAAAGGTTTCTTCGCTTCCTATAAATGAAGTTTGCCCAGATCGTGTAGCATATTTTTGGGCACTAATTAAAGAAACATAAAAAAGGAAAAAAAGTATAACCCTAGCTTTCATTAAAGTAAATATATAAAACATTTCAGACTACTTCTATAAAAGTGTTGAATTGCTTTATCTAACTATTAATTTAGATATTTCGCTTTGCCCATTAATAGTTACTTGAATAAAGTAAACTCCTGGACTTACATTGTCAATATTTAAAATTTCTGAATCAATAGAAGTATTTAAAACGACTCTACTATTAATATCATATAATTTAATATTTTTTAATCCAATTGTTACTGTTTTTATTGTAATAAAATTACTAGCTACAGGGTTAGGGAATATCCTAACATTTAAGTTGTTGCTCTCAGATAAAGACATCGTTGAAGAACTAACGGTAACCGTACCATACATATCATCATGAGGTGT
>CASIAX010000014.1:0-9822 GCA_949372955.1 uncultured Flavobacteriaceae bacterium
AGCCATGAATCCCACCACCTATAATTACAACTTTTGCTTTTTTTGGTAGTATTGACATAACTAAACATTATTTTTTTGGATAAAAAAAAATACAATTTTTTATAGAACTATAAATTATATATATAAATTATATATTTTAGATCTTTTTTAATAAGTGACTAATAGCTTATCTTTTTAAGTGTATTTAAATACTCTTTAAATTCGTTAATAAAAGATTCACTAGGCATTATATTTTTTATTCGCTGGTCAGTTGAAGTCTTTTCAAGACGAAAGAATCCTTTTTCACAAGCTTCATTAATAATCAAAGCCGACTTTGGTCTAGAGGTTTTAAATAATTTTGTTTTTAGTCCTTCAACAGAAAGTTTTTCATTAAGTTTATGCGCTGACATTACAAGTAACATCATATGATAATGTGAAGGAGACTTTCTAAAAAAATAATTACTTGATGTATGTGATTGCTTCATCTGGTCTTCCCAAAAGTTTAAAAGATCTTTACTGCTATCTGGCATTTTATTAAGCCTTAACTCTTGATTTTGTTGGGTCGTAGAATGGAAAGGGTACAACTTTTGCACCAATTCTTTTTTGATGACCATCAAGCTTACCAACCTCAACTTCAGTTCCTATTTCAGAATATTTTATATCTATTTTACAAAGTGCAATATTTTTTCCAAGTTTAGGTGATAGCATCCCACTTGTTATTACACCCACTTGACCACGACCTATATGAACACAGTCTCCATTTACTGCTGGTTCATGACCAACCAATTCTAAACCAACTAATTTTTTTTGAGGGTTTGCTTTTCTTTTAATTAACTCTTCTTTACCAATAAAATCATCTTCTTTAGTTTTAAGTGGAACTGTAAAACCAATCCCAGCTTCAAAGGGATCTGTTTGATCGTCAAACTCGTAACCATAAAAAATAAGACCAGCCTCTATACGAACCATGTCTAATGCCTCTAAACCTAATGGAGTAATATCAAACTCTTTACCGGCTTCCCAAACTTTATCCCAAACTTCGCTAGCATCTTTTGGATGACACCATATTTCATAACCAAGTTCACCCGTATAACCAGTTCTTGAAATAACAATTGGCGTTCCTGTTTCATGATCTATTCTTGCAATATTAAATCTGAACCATTCAAGCTCAGTGATTGATGGTTGTATAGGAGGTGTCCATACAAATTTTTCTAAAATTTTTCTACTATTTGGACCTTGAACTGCAATGTTATGAATATGATCTGTTGCAGATTTAATCCAAACTTTATAATTTTTCTTTTTAGCTTGTTCTTTTAACCATTCACCGCTGTATTCATCTCCACCAATCCATCTAAAATTATCTTGTCCTAATTTAAATAAAGTACCATCATCTAGCATGCAGCCATTTTCATAACACATAGCTGTATAAACAACTTGCCCTACTGATAATTTTTTTACATTTCTAGTAAGTGTGTATTGCATTAAATTTTCTGCATCAGGTCCAAGAATTTCAAACTTTCTAAGAGGTGATAAGTCTGTTGCAATCGCACTTTCTCTACAAGCCGTATATTCTTTTATAGTTCCTGAATTTGTAAAATTATTAGCAAGCCAAAAACCTTTATACTCAACAAAGTTTCTTGTTAGTTCTGAAGTTTTTTTATGGAAACCTGTTTCTTGAGTTAGTTTGGGCTCTGAGTCTGTTTTCATTCTAAATGCTATTGCTTTTGAATACTTTTTTTCCTTTGAATAAGTCCTAACAAAAATATCAGTTGGATTCCAGCCATTTGCACCATCAACGTCGCAGGGACAAGCAGATGATATGCAGGTTAAATCCTTTAAAGCTCTAAACAAAACATAATCTCCAGGTCTTGACCAAGGTTCATCAAAAGATGCAACATTATTAGCATCTATTGCTGTATTAAAAAAAAGATTTATTGCAGACCAACTTTTCCTAGAATTGATGTCATATTTATCTAATCTATTATTAAAATTGTCAGTACAATTAATATGACCCATATAACCCATATCCTCATAATATTTTGATGTGCAAGCAAGATTAAAAGTATCATGACGTCCAACCGTATCTCTTACAACTTCAATCATTGCTTCATGATCACCATCATAAAACTTTGAAAACAAACCAGGTCCAGGATATGCACCACCCATAAAGGTTCTTGTTGCTTTATCATCTATAATACTTTCAATGCCATCGTTTAACTTTCGTGTATCAAAAGCTAGAAAATCAGAACATTGTCTTCCACCTGGATCAATTATTTGAATATATTCACCAGCTTTAACTTCATAAGTTTCAGCAGTTCTTCTTTTTACAAGCTGCTCTATAATTGGATCACTAAGCGGATCTGGTAAAATAAATTGTTCATCAGTTTCAATAAATTTAGCTTTATTTAAAAAAATAGTTAAATCTGTTGGTGGATTTTGCTCATGAACATTCATTGCATCACCAGGTGCAGCAATCATAACCATACACTTATCTTTTGAGGTTAATGTTATTTTTTCACCCATAAAACAATCTTCACTAAAAATAATGGATGATTTAGCATTATCTAAATCAAGGTTTTTTTTCTTTAAAAGTTTTGAAATTTTTTCATCATTTGAGATAGCTCTTTTTGAAAAATCTGCATTAGAATTTTCTTTTAAATTTAAAATAGATAAATCAGATTTACCTTTTGAATTAAAAACAATTATTTCACTAACTTGTCTTCCTTCATCATTAATGATTTCAATTTTATCTTCTGGTAAAACTTCTATTATTGAGAGACCGCCACCCTTTACAAAATATCTTTCAACTCCAGATGGTAAAGTTCTTAAGCCCGGATTTCGTATATCATTACTAGTATGTAGCATTTCCAGTATAAATTTTAATAATTTAAGATTAGCTTAATATAATCAAAGAGCATTGACTATAAATTTAATTAATGAGAACATACTCACTTAACTTAATATTAAGGGAGAGAGAAATATGAAAAATAAATTACCGTTAATTATCGGTGCGGTGGTAGTTATTGCTGTCGCAATGTTCTTCATGCAAGGAGGAGATAAAACTGCCAAAAAAGGTGGTGATAGCGCTCAGCCTATAACTATTGCTACTCATAACTGGTCAAGCCAAATTGTAATGGCTCACGTTATTGGTGGAATTTTTGAAAGCATGGGAAACAATGTAAGCTATGTAAACACTGACTCACAAGCTGTATATGAATCTATTCGTATAGGTGATGTATCTTTAGCACACGAAGTTTGGGAATCTGCTTTTGGTAAATCATTCACTACAGCGCTTGAAAAAGGTGGCATAACTGATTGGGGTGATCACGAAGCAAGAACTCTTGAGGATATGGGATATCCAAACTGGGTTGCTGATAAAGGGTTATGTCCAGGTCTTCCAGATTGGACTGCACTAAAAAATCCTGAATGTGCTGCAAACTTTGCAACACCTGATTCAGATGGAAAAGGAAGAATGTTAGAAGGTCCACAAAGTTGGCACGGAGATTTAATACCTCAGAGAATTGATGCTCTTGGGTTAGGAGATCTTTGGACAGTTAAATTTGCTGGAAGTGCAGACGCACTTTGGGCAGAACTTAAAGCTGCTGAGAAAGAAGGAAGAGGAACTATAATATTCAACTGGACTCCAAACTTTACGGATGGAAAAGGTTTCACATTTATAGACTTCCCTCCATACTCTGCTGGTTGTAGACCAGAAGATGGTGGTGATGGAAAATGTGGATCTCCAGATGGTTATTTGAAAAAAGCTGTTAATGCAGACTTTCCAACAACTCACCCAGCTGCAGCTGCAGTGTTCAAAAAGATGTCATTCTCAACAAGTCACATTGGAGCAATGGCTGCTTTAGTAGACGAAGATAAGATGACTCATGAAGACGCTGCTAAGAAGTGGTTAGCTGATAACAAGAGTGTTTGGCAACCTTTTACCAAGTAAGGGTAAAATAAATAAATTAAGATCTCTCCCAACAAAGTTGGGGGGGATTTTTTTAAACATACTACCCAATCAAATAATCAAACTAGGATTTATTATTTAAATGATTAAGTGTTTTCTATATATCTCTTTTAGCTTATTAATATTCAATTTATCTTTTGCACAAAATACAGATATACAAGAAGATATTAAAATTAGTTTTGTATGTGAGTTAGAAAAAAAAATACTTAAGAATTCAGAATATAATTATCAAACTTTTCTAGCCAAAGATTTAAATGAAAAAAATTTAGATAAATTTGAAATTGACGCAAAACAACCAGAAAAACTTTTAATTAATGGATTATCAGCGTTCCTTTCAAAAAATACAAAATTTGATGTAAAAGTTGTAAACAAAGACATAGTTTTGTTTAAAGCTTTTGATGAAGGAAAAAATTATTCAGAATCAGGTATAATTAATAGAAAATCAGGTGAATTAGTTCATGAAGTTACAAAAGACTTAAAAAGTGAAAACTTTGAAAAAGACATTTCTTTTTATATCTGCAGTTAAAATAAAAAAATGAAAATATATATATTTTACGTAATTTTAAGTTTCTTAATTGCAACATCTGTATCTGCTAGAAAAACAGGTTGTGAGGGGAATTGTGAAAATGGTTTTGGTAAATGGACTTATACGGACAAAACTACCTACGAAGGGAATTGGGTAGGTACACAAAAACAAGGACAAGGAATCGAAACTTGGCCAAATGGATACATTTACAAAGGAGAATTTAACAAAAGTAATTGGAGTGGGCAGGGAACTTTAACCTTCCCGGATGGATCTAGATATGAGGGTGAATGGGCCAATGGTTTTATGAATGGAAAAGGAAAGTTTACTTGGTCTGATGGAAAAGAAAAAATAGGAATTTGGAAAAATGGCAAATTACAAGAGTAATTATGAATATAAGATATTTTAATAAATTAAGAGAATTATTACCTGAACCAGTTAGGCAATTCGGTGGTCTTGTTTCTTTAACATTTGTTGTAATTTTAACTTTTGCTATTTTAAATGTTTTTTTTGGTCAGGGTGATGAGTTAGTGGAAAAAATGAAAAAAGAAGAAGCAAGAATTGCAGAAGCTAACAAATTAAGTAAAATAATCTCTACACTTCCGTCAGGTATTTTAACTTTTTATGAAGCAAGTGATCATTACAAGTTGTCAAAAGAACAATACGAAACAGTTTGCAAAATAACAAAAATTATTCCTCAACGTGCTGTTATGGGTGCAAATTTAATAAATTTTAAAGCTACACAAATATATACTACTAATGGAAATCAAATTGCTGAAACATTTGTTAATTGGGATAAAGAAAAAAACAAGTGTATTGCTGGCTTTGTTTTGAGTGGAAGTATTGATGGCGTAGAAAAAGTAAAAATTACTGTTAGTGGGGAAGTTTTAAATTTTTTAAGTACTGGAATTGATACAAGGGTTTATTTTATCAAAAATTTTTAAGGAGGAAGACAATAAGTATAAATAATATAAAAAGTGTATTTTTATTTTTATTTCGTGTAACTTATTAAATGTTATGACTAACACTGTAATTAAATGTGATTCTGTTTATAAAATTTTTGGAACAAACGCCAAAAAGATGCTCCAAGAGGCCAATGGAAATGTAGACGCAAAAACATTTCAAGAAAATGGATGTATAGTAGGAGTGAACAACGCTTCTTTTGAAGTTTCAAAAGGAGAAATGTTAGTTGTGATGGGTTTATCTGGATCAGGAAAATCAACATTATTAAGATGTATTTCTAGATTAACAGATGCAACAGGTGGAAAAATTTTCATAGAAGGTCAAGACTTGCTTTCATTAAATAATAAAGAACTAATTGATCTTAGAAGAAATAAAATGGGAATGGTATTTCAAAGTTTTGCTCTACTACCACATAAAACAGTTTTAGAAAATATTGCTTTTCCACTTCAAATTAAAGGGGTTGAAGATCAAGAATGTATTAATAAAGCTATGGATATGGTCAAACTTGTTGGTCTAGATGGAAGAGAAAACTATTTTCCAAGAGAACTTTCTGGTGGACAGCAACAAAGAGTAGGTATTGCCCGTTCATTAGCTGTCGAACCTGATATTTGGTTTTTAGATGAACCTTTTTCTGCATTAGATCCATTAATTAGAAAAGAAATGCAGGATGAATTTTTGAGACTTCAAGGAAAATTACAAAAAACAATTATGTTTATTACACATGATTTTGATGAAGCATTAAAGCTTGCTGATCGTATTGCAATTATGAAAGATGGAATAATTGAACAGCTAGATACACCTGCAAATATTGTTTTGAATCCAGCAACAGAGTATGTCAGAAAATTCACCGAAGAAGTTCCTAGAGAAAAAGTATTAAAAATAGAAGATATTATGGAAAAACCACATAATGAAAACTTAAGTGATTTAAAAGTGCTAAAAAGTGAAATAATTGAAAATGTAGCTGAAAAGATTTTAACTCAAGAAAAATCTGTAGGAGTATTTGATGAAAACAATCAAATTGTTGGAACTGTTAACCCTTCAAAAATAATCAATACTGTTTTTGGTGGAAAAAAAAATAGTGATTAAAATATGCAATTATTAAGAAAATATCCAAAATTATTTCAATGGTTATTTTTATTAATTGTATTTTTCTTTTTATGCTTTGCTGTAGATGTTCCCGAAACCTACAAATTTATAAGAGGCCAGGCCGAATTTATTAAGGATCCAAATCAAAGCACTTATAAACTGTTTGGTGCAGAAGTAAGATATTACGCATTTGATGTTTTTTGGAGGCTACCTCCTCTACTTGGATGGCTACCTATTTGGATAAACGATTCCTTATTCTTTTTAATGAACGAGTGGATGCCAATGGAGTTTTGGAATGAAAATACTCAATCATACAAAACCCGACCCTTGGTTTTACAATTAACAAGAAATATGACTGCGTTTATGACATTTCTTATTGAACTGATTAGAGAGATTATGTTGGGGGGCGTTCAAACAGTTGTAGCATTTACCAGTTGGGATTGGATAGGTGCAAATCCATGGGCAAAGCTACCCGGATTACCTTGGACAATTATTGCAGCAGGTGCTGTGATACTTGGATATAACTTAAGTGGTAAAGGTCTAGCCTTATTTGCTGGTATAGTTATGGTTTATATTTCTATTTTTGGCCAATGGAAACCCTCCATGCAAACTCTTTCTTTTATATTGGTTGCGGCACCGCTTTCTTTTATTTTTGGTTTGGGCTTAGGTATTGCGGCATTTAAAAGTAAACGTGTAGAAAAGTTTTTGTATCCACTACTATTGGTTATGCAGACAATGCCTCAGTACGCTGTATTAGTTCCTGCAATAGTTCTTTTTGGTGTTGGTGACCATGCTGCTGTAATTATAACTATGGTTGTAGCTGTTCCGCCAATGATATTGTTAACTCTATTAGGTCTTAGAGGAATACCTCTTGAGGTTATTGAGGCTGGCAAAATGAGTGGATGCAATAATTGGCAACTAATGTTTAAAGTTTTAATTCCAACTGCAAGAAGAGATATTTTAATTGGAGTAAACCAAGTTATTATGGTGTGTTTTTCTATGGCAGTTATTTCAGCTTTTATAGGTGCTAAGGGATTAGGGTTTAATTTATTACTAGCATTAAATCAGTTAAATATTGGATTGGCATTAGAAGCAGGTTTGTGTATTAGCTTGATTGCAATATTATTAGATAAAATGTCCTTAGCTTGGGCAAATAAACAAATAGATTATTTTGGTAACTTAACTTTTTTTGAACGTCATAAAAGTGGATTATTTTTTGCTGGTGCAGTGTTAATTGGAATTATATTTGCCTATGCTGGGTCATTTTACTTTAAAGAAGGCTTCAATTATCTATTTGAAGTTCCGCACAATAAAGGAATATCAACTGCAGATTTTTGGAATAGAGGAGTTGATTGGATTTGGGATACCTTCTTTCATACTTTAAAAATTTTTAACACATGGTTGATAGTAGATGTGCTACAACCGATGCGAGCTGCTTATTTAAGGATGCCTATTGTTGCAACGTTCGTTTTAGTCATGGGCTCTGGATATATAATTGGAGGAATACGTTCTGCTCTTGTAGTGGGTGCATTAACATTATTTATAGCATTAAGCCCATGGTGGGATAGAGCTTTAGTTACATTATACATGGCAACTTTTGGAGTTTTTATATCCACTATAATTGGATTTACTGTTGGGGCACTATGTTTTCAAAATAAATATACCACAAATTTTATGTTGGGTGTTTGTGATATCTTTCAAACATTTCCTTCATTTGTATACTTAATTCCAGTAATGATGCTTTTTGGAGTTACAGATACATCAGTATTAATTGCGGTAGTAGTTTATGCAACTATACCTGCCACAAGATATACCATTGAAGGATTAAGAAGTGTTCCAACTGCTTTACATGATGCAGCTACAATGTCAGGTGTTACAAAATTACAAAGATTATCAAAAATAGAATTTCCTTTAGCATTTCCTCACATGATGCTTGGTTTAAATCAAACAATTGTATTTGCTTTGTTCATGGTAATTATTGGAGCTTTTATTGGAACAGAAGATTTAGGACAGTATATTTTAAAAGCTTTATCTGACAAAAAGGGTGCGGGTATAGGATTAACATTGGGTCTTTGTGTTGCCTTTATTGGCCTGATATTTGATCATCTAATTCGAACGTGGGTTGGAAAAAGAAAAAAACACCTTGGTATTGATTAGTTAAAATATTCAACTTCAGAAAAAGTATCTGTTGGAAAAATCCAATAGAATTCCAAGGTTTCGGTTCCGCTATTTTTTAAAGCATGTTTTGCATTTGCAGCAATGTAAACTACGTCACCTTTTTTAACTTCTTCAAGCTCACCAGATTTATTTAACATTCCTTTGCCACCAGTAACCACATATATTTCTGCAGGTGAGTGATAATGGAGTGTCAAGTCGCCCCCTGGAGCAATTTCAGCAAAACCAAGTGAAAGTCCAGAACTTCCCATAAAATCTGCATCAATTAAAAACTTCCACCTAACACCTGGGTATTTCTCAGTTGTTGACCACTCTTGATCAGAGACAGATTTAAGGTTTTTTACAAAAATCATGCAAAATCACAACTTATCGATTATTTTTTGGGTTGATCTAAAAAAGTTTTCAAAGAATCGTCCATTGCAACTTCCCATTCTGTGTGATGTTTTGGACCAATTGAACCAGTCACAGGTGAGGCAAATGACTTATTTCTATAAGTCATTATATTTTCTACTTTATGATGTTCCCATTCTTTAAAAGTTTTTCTAATTAATTCAAAATCAATTTTAGGATAATCAGATAAATCATGAAGTTCTTTTGTGTACTCAGTTTGGAAATCGATCATTTGATCTGCATTTTCTAACTTTTCTTCAAGAGATACCCATTTATTAATATCTTTTTCAATTTCTGAGTCATTTGGAACTTTAATTTTTCCCATTATAACATCTCTTGCAAACCAAGCCTGACAATCAAACATATTAAAAGTATGAAATTGATCTTGCATACCTAGATACATTAATTTGTGATTATTTTGCCAAACCACACCTTTATATAACTTTGGTGGATATAATCTGTTTCCTGTTTTTAATTTAAGATCTTCAGATATAAAAGGAAAATGATGAAGATATCCTGTACATAAAATTACAGCATCTGTTTCCTGTACATGACCGTCTTTAAATATTGCCTTATTACCCTCAAGTCTATCTAAGTGAAAAACTTCTTTCATTCCTTCAGGCCATTTAAATCCCATCGGATTGTGTCTATAACCAATAGTAACACTTTTTGCCCCATACTTATGACACTGAAGAGCTACATCTTCAGCAGAATAACTACTTCCTAAAACAACAACATTCTT
>CASIAX010000015.1:0-12271 GCA_949372955.1 uncultured Flavobacteriaceae bacterium
GGGCTGCTCAAAACATTATTAATAACATCAATAGTTATAGTGTCATTTAGACAATAATAAGTGTCAGAAAAAAAATCAATATCTATATCGGTAGAAAGAACATTTACACTATCAATAGATATACACCCATTTTTTTCACCTTTAAGAAAATATGTGCCAGGAGATGTAGCGCTATAAAATGGAAAAACAGATAGTGTGTCTGAAAATAAATTATTGCTTGACCATATCACATTATTAGAAAGGGGGTCAATAGATTCTAATAGAATAATAGAATCTTGACAGTATGAAGTGTCTGGGTATAGACTAAAATTTACTTGATCAATATTAATTTCTTGAAATAAAGTATCATTACAAAATGAGCTAGAAATGATCAAACTATATGTAATGTCATTAGGAATATTAGAAATAGGATTAGATATATCTATAGAATTAAGACCTGTTGAAGGTTGCCATTGATAAGTAATTGATGTGTCGGTAGAAGTAGGAAGTCCAATCTGAATATTTGTGTTATTACATTTGCTTAGTGAAGGTAGATTACTTGAGCTATTAGACAAAAGGTATACTGTGTATGAAATTGTATCCGCATAATTACACGCATCGTTTGAGTATGCAATTAAAGTAATAGTATGCTCACCATAATTTAAAAAAGAATGAGATGGATTTACTAAAGTTGAGTTAGAACCATCACCAAAATCCCATAAAAATGACGTTGAACCAATAATCTTTGTAGCGTTAATAAAGTTTATATTTAAGTCACACAAAAGTGTTGGGGCTATAAAATCTGCAATTAAAATATTTTGCTCAAAATCAAACTTAAATATTCCATTGTTACAAAACCCACTATTATTTGTAGAAGAAACTGCACCTGGATTTGGATAGATAGGGAAATCGTTATTATTATTACAGCCTGCACAAACTGCTTGATAGACAACTCCATTTGCATCAAATCTGCTTGTGCCACCATCAACATGTTCACTACTCAAGCTTCCTCCAAAAAAAGTTGCATAAATTAAACTATCTAAATATTCATTCAAAACACATAAATAAAAATCATTACCATCCGTTTGGTTTTGAAAAGCATTATTGGTAACATCTAAATTTAATGTTGATAAAGGACCCCCTAAAGATGAACCCCATCCAGATAAATAAATATTATTACACTTGTCAATGAGAAAAGCACTCGGCGAAATATCTGGAGATCCTTTACCCGAACCAAAGACAGTCGATTTATAAAGAGTGGATAAAGATGTATCAAACACAGCGATAAATTGGCCGCCTGAGTTTTTGAAATAAGTTGAATTAAACACTAAAGAGTCAGAAATAGATTTTGTCTGACCAGTTATATATATTTTATCATCATTAGATATTTCAATAAAATATGATTGATCGTAATAAATAGAGCCAAAATATGTCCCACTCAAAACTTTTGATCCATCCGAAGAAATACTAACGACAAAAGCATCAGGATTAATTGTATCAGTAAGAAAAGGCTTGTATGAGTTTGAATTTGTGAAGAAATTATTTGAGCAAGTCCCTCCTGAAACATAAATATTGTTTTTTGAATCTATAGCTAAAGAATAAATCCCATCATCCTTATCCCCTCCAAGAAAAGAACTCCATATGATAGTTTGAAGATTATCGTCCATTTTAATAATACAGCCATCCTGAGCTGAAGATAAAGAACTTTGAAATACGTTATTTGTAACAGGGAAATCATATGAACTAGTAGAAGTAGCTATATAAATATTCCCTTGAAGATCTATATCAATCTCACCTCGAAATTCATCAGCATAATTATATTTTAGCGAATTTGATAAATTTAAGCCATCATTCTTTGATCCTCCAATATATGTTGAAGATAATAACTGACCGCCATCACTACTTAATTTTGAAACAAAAATATCTGAACCATTTGGAAATGTTGCCGATAAACCCGAAGGGAAAAACGGATCACCACCAGAAAAATTGCTATTAAAACATTGGTTAGTGGTTGGAAAGTTGTCAGAACCCGTAGTTCCCAAAATAAATAACTCTTGATTAGAATTAACAACTAAACTATGTGGAAATTCACTTTGGCTACCACCTAAGTATGTGGAGTAAACCCTATTTGTTCCACTAGAATCATATTTAGTTATAGAAACATCAACAGCACCACCAGCAAAATTAATTTGATAAGCGCCCAGAGTAGTAGGATAGCCAATACCAAAAGAAATTCCTCCAGAATATAGACAGCCTTGATTATCATATGTGGCAGAAAAACCAAAATTATTTGAGCTAGCTCCAGAATAAGTTGAAAAAATAAGAGTTGGGTCAATAATTAATTTTTCAGAATTTATATAGCTATTTGGAAAAGAAAAAGAAATAATATTGTTTTTTAAAATATAGCTACATCTAACCTCAACAGTATCGCTACCAAAAACTTGATAAGCATATGGGGCTAATTCTGTAGTAGAATTAAATGAGTTTTGAATAATTAAATTACCATTACTAATTCGAATTCTTTCATGTCCTCTATACTTAATTTTAATATTTTTAGTTTGAGCAAAAGGATTTATAATAATATCATATTTTAATTGTTTATTTCTTGAATAGAGCAAAAGATCTATATTGTCATAAATATTTTCCTGAAAAACTTCATTAAAAAAGTATGCGCTATCTAAATATTTTTCTTTTAAATAGTAATTTTCATAATAATTAGACTTATCTAAAAGCGAAATAGTAAATGAAGGGTTATGATTTAAAAACTCCATTGAATATGCATGAGAGTTAATAATATCATCTGTATTTTTATTTGAATGAATAGCGGAAAGCTTCTCTTCATCAAAAAAGGCAAAAGTAAACTTAGCTTTTTCAACAAATAAGACGCCACCTTGTATGTCAGACTTAGCAAAAACATTTTGTGGTAATTGACCAATATTTTCTACAAACCGAGATTGTCCATTAGAAACTATAGAGCAAAAGATAAAACTCAAAAAGTAAAATATAAAATTTATGCTATATTTTTTTAGCATATTAAAACTAATAATTATCGGTCATTAAAATTTTAAACAGACTGTCTTTAGAAAAGATAAAATCTTCTCTATTTTCATTACTAATTGGATCTCCTGGAGGTAGTTTTTGTCTATAAGGATCAACTTGTTTTCCGTTTTTCCAAAACCTATAACAAACGTGTGGTCCTGTGGCAAGACCCGTACTGCCTACATAGCCAATAATCTCTCCTTGTTTAACAAATGTACCATTTCTAATACCAGACTTAATTTTTGACATGTGTAAATATTGAGTTGTGTATTTATTGTTATGCTTAATTTTAACATAATTCCCATTATTTTTGGTAAAGCTTGCTTTAGTAACTGTTCCATTAGCTGTAGACCAAATTGGGGTGCCTTTTGCAGCAGCATAATCTGTACCAAAGTGTCCTTTCCATTGTCCTGTAACTGGATGCTTTCTTTTTCTACTATATCTAGATGAAATTCTTTTGTAATCAACAGGAGCCATTAAAAATGCTTTCCTTAAAGTATTACCATCTTCATCATAATAATCACCATAATTAGTGTTTTTTTTAAAATAAAAAGAATAGAAATTATTTCCCTTATGCGTAAACTCAGCGGCAAGAATATTTCCAATTCCTATATATTTACCATCGACATACTTATCTTCATAATATACTCTAAATGAATCCCCTTTTTGCACTTTAAAAAAATCTATAGTCCAGGCATAAATTGTAGATATTTCATTTACCAATCTAGGACTAAGGTTGAGCTCTTCCATTGTAAGCCATAAAGAAGATGATATGGTTCCATAAGCAACGCGTCTAATAATGCTAATTTCCTTTTCTCCTCTATAAACATCGATATTATTTGTTATATCAAAAACAATATAAGAAGAAACACTTTCTTCATATATTAAATATTGAGCAACCTCATTAGAATCGTTAGAACATAATACAGTATATCTATTGTCTGGAGCAGCCTTTCTAAAGTCAAAAATATTTTTTGATTTTAAAACAATTTTATTAATTATTGGATGATCAATATGATGAAGATAAAAAATTTCTCCAAGAGTTTGTCCTGATTTAATAATGCCTTTATGTACAATAAAAGAGTCAAGACAGATTCCATATTCAAAGGTTGGCTCACTAACATCAATAATAGGAACATCCAAAGTATTATTAGTCCTAAGATTAAAGATAATAAGAAGAAGAAGGATAAAAACAAGACTAATTCTTAAGATATTTTTCATATGTGCAAGATAATTTTTTTAATTATGAAATTTTATTTTATAAGTAGCAGTTATTGACAAAGAATATTTGATTTTTCGTAAGACTTTAAAATTGCCTTAATTGTTCCAGCCCAGATTTCTACCTCAACTCTTAATAACGCCCTACTTTCATCATTACTTATCCATATTCTCATGCTTTCTTCATCCTCAAAAACTCTTCCGTTTTGAAGTGATGGCTGAAATACTAAACAATCAACATTACCAAATGGAGATTTTATTATTTCATTATATAGATATTTAATTTTTAGCCTAAATATTTCATTATCCATAAAAACAGGAATTGACAAGACTTTATTATTTGATAGTAAATTTGTATTAAATGTTCTAGCAAAGAAAAGTGCTGAAAGCATATCCTGAGTAGAATCAATAATTGGAAAGAAATCACTGTTAGATTTGACACGCATTGATTGATGATCGAATAAATATTGCTGATTCAAGTTAAAATTTCCTTCAGATATTTTTCTATTAAAAAGAATTGGAACTAAGTCCGTAGTGTTAAAAAGTGTAGAGTATTCATCACGAACCTTAAAAAATAAATCAAAAAATGGATGTGTTTTTCCTTTGCCAACCATAATTAATCTGTTCTTAGAAAAACTAATAGTATCTTTTTTAACAACTAAAGAAGCTGTTCCAGATTTAATAAATTCAAAAAAAATGTCATATTCAAACTTCTCACCATCTTTAAATGGGAGTTCAGAAGATTGAGCAAAAACAGTTTGAAAAATATTACTTAAGAATATTAATAAAAAAAACCTCATAAAAAAGTTCTAGAAATTAGTAGAACAAAAATCTAGCAAATCTTGTTCTTTAAAATGATTTGCCATCACTTGCATCCCAAACGGCATTTTTAATAAAGGATCCTGAGTAGGAATTGAAATAGCTGGATTACCAGCTAAATTTGCATGTACTGTAAAAATATCTTCAAGATACATTTGTGTAGGGTCAGAATATTTATTTCCAATATCAAAGGCTGTATGAGGTGTTGTTGGAGAAATTATAAAGTCATATTCATTAAAAATATCATTTGTTTTATCTTTTATAATTCTTCTTATTTTTTGTGCTTTTGTGAAATATGCATCGTGATAACCTGCACTAAGAACAAAAGTTCCAAGCATTATTCTTCTTTGGACTTCTTTTCCGAAGCCTAAAGATCTGCTCTTTATATATGTTGATTCTAAATCATTATTATGATCCGAGCGATATCCAAAGCGAATACCGTCATAGCGTGATAAATTCGATGATGCTTCTGCTGTTGAAATAACATAATAAGTTGGAACTAAATAATCTAAATAGGGAAATGAAACAACATCTACACGATGACCATTAGATCTTAATTCATTAATCTTATCTAGTAAGTGTGATTTAATAACTGGATCTAAACCCGGACTTTCTATATGCTCTTTAATATAAGCAATAGATTTTTTAATAGCTCTTTTAGGAGTGAAATCATTAGAGTGAATCTCTCGAGATGAACTAGTGCTATCATATGGGTCTTTTCCTGATATAACTTCTAATATTAAATTAGCGTCAAAAATATTATTTGTAATAGGACCTATCTGATCAAAAGAAGAGGCATAGGCAATTAGACCATATCTAGACACTCTTGAGTAAGTTGGTTTTAGACCATAGACACCGCAAAATGCTGCAGGCTGACGTATTGATCCTCCAGTGTCACTTCCAAGAGCAGACATACAAAGGCCAGCTGATACAGCAGCAGCAGAACCTCCAGAAGACCCTCCAGCCACCTTTTTATTATCCAGAGGATTTTTAACTGTACCGTATATTGTATTTTCATTACCACTTCCCATAGCAAATTCATCACAATTTACTCTACCTATAATAATAGCGTCTTGATCTAATAAACGCTCAATAACTGTTGCGTTATAAGAGGAGGTATAACCTTCTAAAATTTTTGAAGAAGCTGTTACTTTATGTCCTTTAAAGCAAATATTATCTTTTATAGCAATAACCATTCCTGCCAATTTTCCAGCACTTCCATTAGCGATTTTTTTATCGATTTCTTTAGCTCGATCTAAAGCTTCTTTATCAAATGTTTCAATAAATATATTTAAAGAAGACGAATCTTTAATTTTGGTTAAATAATGTTGCGTAACGCTATGGCAGTTTACTTCCTCTTTTTTAAGAGCCTTGGACAATGCCTCAAATGAACGATATAAACTCAATTTAAAATATTATTTATCTAAATTTTCTTCAGAGTCTTTTTTACCCTTCTTAAACTCACTAATTCCCTGACCTAAACCTTTCATTAGCTCTGGTATTTTTTTACCACCAAAGAGTAAGAGAACAACCAGAACAATTAATATAATTTGCCAAGGACCAATAATACCTAATAAGATAGTTGATTTCATAATTTTTGTAAATTATTTATTTTAGACAAAAGTAGGTATTTTGATTTAATCAGCCTTATATAACCATAAAGAAGGATCTTGTTTATCGTATCCCTTCCATATTTCAAAATGCAGTTCAGCATCACTAAGTAAATCATCTTTAGACATTGACCCAATAACTTCTTTTGAAAATACTTTATCTCCAATTTTCACACTTACTTCAGATAAGCCTGAATAAACAGAAAAATATTCACCGTGATTAATCAATACAGCTTTTCCCTCGCCTTTAATAAGGAAAATTCTAGAAATCATTCCTTCAAAAACAGTTCTTATAATAGCTCCATTTTTAGTAGCAATATTTATTCCATTATTAAATGTTTCAACTCCTTTAAAAACATTATGCTTTTGAGCCCCATATTTAGTGACAATAATCCCCTGATCTAATGGCCATGGTAAATTTCCTTTGTTAGAGCTAAATTCATTAGAAAGAACAATAGCATCTGGAGTGAGTGAGAATTTACTATCGCCATTTATTTTCTTAGCCTCCTCTCGAGCAAGCCTAATTTCTTCCTTTATTATCGCCTTAATCTTATCGTCTAATTCTTTCGCTCTTAATTGTTGTTGCTTAATTTTAGATTTAAAGAGATTTTCAGATTTAGAGAGATTTGACACTAATAAATTTTTTTCTTTTTTAGAATTTGAAAAATCTTTAATTTTCTCTTTTTTAAAATTTATTAAATCTACACTTAATTTTTTATCTGCCTCCAATTTGCTTATTTGAATCTTCAACTTAGAGTTTTGTACAGCCAAACTATCTTGAGTAATATTTATCTTATTAAAATGTTTAATTCTAGATTGGGAATATTGTTTCAAATAAAGCACTCTCTTATATGCTTGGTTAAATGTTGATGAAGAAACAATAAATATGAGATTATTTTTACTTGATCTATTCTTTTGTAAAGAATATAACATAGATGCATACTCCTCTTTTAACTTAACAATATCCTTTTCAATTCTATTAATTTCTGTAAGACTAAAATTAATTTTATTTTGAGCTTTTATAATCTGCTTTTTTAGAAGGTTAACTTCAATATTCATTATCCTTAAAAGCTTGTCTTCATTATTAATTTTAGAGTCTAAGACTTTTAGATATTTTAATGAATTTTTCTTATTAGTTTTTGTTTTTTCTAGCAAATCAACAGTAAAAGAAATTTCTTTCTCAACAACATTCTTTTGCTTTTTTAACTCTTGCTTGTTTTGTGAAAGACATAAAAAGCTGAAGAGACTGAAAAAGAAAAATAAAATTATGTTAAGGTTTTTTTTCATAATTCTTTGGGATAATAAACGAAAACTCTTGAGGCTTGTTTAATGATATTTTGTTGTAAGAAATCGACAAATTATATTCTTCATCTAATACCATCCTCATATTAATTTTTTTAGGATAAACATAACTGTCTATTAAATGATAATTTAAATAATTAATAGTTAATGTATCTTTACTAGAAGATATTAATGAGCATTCGTTAATTGAAAAACTAATTGGGTCAATAATATATTTAGAAGACTGTGAAAAAATAACATGTCTTCCTTCTGTAAATTTATAATCAATATCATTCTTAAAAAAAGTAGATGACGAAATGATTTTATTAGCTAAATAAAAATATGAGTCAGAAGTGAAAAACTTATTTAAATAAAAATGATCGGCTATAAAATAACTAGAGTTTTTTCTATCTAAATAATAAATTGAATCTTTGGTTATAACCCCACGGAATAGCTCTCCGACAATGGGCAATGAAACTGACACCCAGATTATACTATCTTTTTTAATCTTAATATTTGTGTTAAGTGTTATTTTTTGGCTTTTAGATCGAATATTAATTTTGCCTTTAATAGATGTCCAATCAGGTGAGGGAACACTAGAATTAACATTTTCAACTAACTCATTTAAATTAAATTTATTAGAATATGAGCTAGTGTTATATTTTTTATTTATGCCGCAGGAAAAAAAACAAATTACAAATAATAATATAATAATTCTATTCATCAATTTTCATTTTTGAAATTTTCATTTTTAAAGATTCTGAACTACTATCCAAAATAAAAGCTCTATTCCATTGCTCTAAGGCAAGTTCGGTAAATTTTAATTCATATAGAATATCACCATAATGCTCAACAATAACAGAACTTTCATTTCCATTATTATCAAGAGATTTTTCAATCCACTTTCTTGCTTCTTCAAAATCACCTAAACAATATAGAATCCAGGCATAAGTATCTTCATATGTGCCATTATTTGGCTCTAATAAATTACACTTATAAGACATTTTTTTTGCTATATCAAGCCTCTCATTTCTTAAAGAAAGGTAATAACTATAATTATTTAAAACAAGAATATTCTCAGGATCATCAATTAAAATAACCTCAAAAATTGAATCTGATTCTAAATGCATTTGTAATAAATGATATGTCTCTGCAAGAGAAGTATGAAATTCTAATTTTAACGCCTTATTATCAATTACAAATTCTAAGCCAATATTTAAATTATCTAAAGCTATTTTTAAGTTATCTTTTCTTAAATTAGAAATAGCATAGAAATAATAATATAGTGGCTCAATTGGATAATATGAAAGTGCTTTAAAGCTTAAGTCTAATAAGCTGTCAAAATTATTTTCTTGGATTTCTAAAAAAAGTAGCTGTGTCCATACTTCTTTGAAGTTTTTATCAATGTTTAAAGTTTTTTTATAAAACTCTTTCGCTGCATTTTTTTTTCCATCTGAAAATAATAAATCTGCATGAATTGCATAAACCTGTGCCTGTAAAGGGTGTTTTTCAATCATTAATAAAGATAATTCAAATGCTTGAGACTTTATTGTGTCATTAGACTGAAGAAGAGGGAAGTAAGATGCTATAATAGAGATTTTTGTCTCTAGACTTACTTTTGAACTTTTAAAAGCAAGCTTTAATTCATTATACGAATTTAAATTATCATTTTTATCTCTGTAGAAATTGGCTAATCTTAAATGAACCTGACCATTTTCTGGATTAATTAGTGATATTTGTTTTAAAATATTAAATGCTTTTTCTTGCTCATTATTTAACAAATAAGATTCTGCTAAAATTTCAAGTATCTCAATATCTGCAGGAAATCTTTCTGAAAGCAATACAATTTCTCTAGTAGCTAATCGTAGGTTCTTCATTTGCATATATAACTTCTGCTTTTGCATAGAAGTCATTTTATCAATGCCTTTTAGCTTTTCGAGCTTATTATAAACACCAATCGCCTTATTATAATTTTTACTATAGATGTAAGTGTCCGCTAATTGAAAGAAGTTTACTTCGTTATTTGGCTCAAGTTTAATTAAATTAAGAAGCTGTTCTGATGCTAATTTGTAATCTGGTATCTGTATAATAACATCAATATAGTTTCTAAGGTACCACTTGTTTTCTGGAGAGATTTCTACAGATTTTTTGGAGTATGATAGGGCCTCATTAAAGTAACCAAGAGCAAGAGATAAAAATGAAGCTTGATAATATGACTCAGACTTATCAGGTCGCATTTTAATACATCTTTGAAAAATTTTTAATGATTCTTCATAGTTCTCCAAAGACTTTTGTTTAACTCCATTAAAAAATATAGTATTAAAAAGCAAATCTTGATCCCCTTTGTCAAGATTATTTAAGGAGGTGTTTACTTTCTTATTATTCTTTTTTTCAGGATAAAAACTTTTCCATTGCCCAAAACTATTATTACTAAATAGAATGAAAAAAATTAGTAGTCTTAACATTTATTTTTGCTCACAAAAATCACCAATACTTAATTCAACTTCACAGTTTTTTCCATTGTATGAAACATAATTTCCTACCATAGAATTCTGTGTTTTTGTATTAAAAATACTTGAATTTTCTTGAATAATAGAATTTTTAATAGTGCTATTCTTAATTAGAGTATTATTTCCAATTGATACATGAGGCCCAATTGTAGAATTAACAATCTCTACGCCATCAGCAATATAACAAGGAGGGATAATATTACTATCAATTAATTTAGCTTTTGTACTTACAAGCATATCACTCTTTTTAAATTCCAGAACTCTAGAATTAGTGTAAACAGTAGCGTCCTTATTGCCACAATCTAACCATTCTGTTACTTGACCAACAGAAAACTTTAAGCCTTTGTTCTTCATATTCTCAAGTGCATTTGTGAGTTGATACTCACCCTTGTCTTTAATGTCATTATCAATTAAAAACTGGAGTTCACTCGAAAGGTTTTCTCCAGAATTAAAATAATATATTCCAATGATAGCAAGGTCTGAAACAAATTCAGATGGCTTTTCTACGAAATCTGTAATAATATTTTCTTCCATTTTTACAACTCCAAAAGCAGAGGGGTCCTCTATTTGGCTAACCCAAATTATACCATCATGGCTTTTATCAATCTTAAAGTCAGCCTTAAAAAGTGTATCAGCAAATGCAACAACAACGTTTCCCTGTAAACACTTATTAGCACATAAAATTGCGTGAGCAGTTCCAAGGGGCTGATCTTGGAAAAAGACACTTCCTTTAGCGCCTAAATTATTAGCGATACAAATTAATTCATCTTTAACTTCATCACCAAAGTCACCAATAATAAAGGCTATTTCATCAACTTTTTCATCACATACAGCAACAATATCTTCAACAAGTCTTTGAACTATTGACTTTCCAGCAAACTTTAACAGGGGCTTAGGAGTTGTTAGCGTATGAGGTCTTAATCTTGAGCCTCTTCCTGCCATTGGAACTATAATTTTCATTTATTATTAATTTTAATTATTACCTGTACTACCAAAACCACCTTCAGCTCTTTGTGAGGGATTTAAATCATTAACCTCAACTAAATTAACTTTAGTGAATGGGGCAATCACCATTTGTGCAATTCTATCTCCATTAGAAATAATAAAATCAGATTCAGAATGATTTATTAGAATCACGCCAACTTCACCACGATAATCAGAGTCAATAGTGCCTGGAGAATTTAAAACAACAACACCATTTTTTATAGAAAGTCCGCTTCTAGATCTAATCTGCGCCTCAAAACCTTCAGGAACTTCTAGAAATAAACCTGTTTTAATGATGGCTCTTGATTTTTTTTCAAGAATAAAAGGTGTCAGTAAATAAGCTCTAATATCCATGCCAGAAGAGTAAAGAGTAGCATATTCTGGAAGTGAATTATTAGATTTATTAATGATATTAATGTTCATGTTAAATTGAAATTAAAGTTGCTAAATTAAGGATTTTTTAGGTTGTTCTATTAAATAAACAACACTCAAAAAGATAAGTAAATATAAGCAGTGTATGTAAGGGCCAAAAGAATCAAAATAAACAATAAAAAAAATAAAGATCATTAAAGCAAAATAGAATGCTATTCTTTTCAAGTTATATGGGATAGGGAAATATTGTCTTAAAAAAATAAAAGATATAAAAGACATTAAAAAATAACAACAAAATGTTGTAACGGCACAAGCAAGAAAACCATAATAAGGAATTAAAATGTAATTTAGAGTAAGGGTAATTAAAGCTCCAAAAATTGATATATAGGCTCCAAAAATAGTACGGTCTGTTAGCTTGTACCAAATTGACAAATTATAATAAATTCCTAAAAAGAAATT